>CAIRGA010000226.1 GCA_903877935.1 uncultured Hyphomicrobiales bacterium | reverse complement strand
CCCAACTCGCCGACATAGGTGATGCGGGTGACGCGGATGCGGGCGGGGCCAACTTCAATCATCTGGCTGGTGCCAAACGGGAAGGCGGCATTCGACACATCATCCGGCGTCAATGAGGCGAGCAGAGCGCGAGAGTTTGGACCCATAAGGCCGATGGTTGAGGTGCCCGAGGTGATATCAACAACGGCGACTGCTTCATCGTCGCGGATGGCGTTCTCCAGATGCCGCAGATCATGCAATTGCGTCATCGCGGCGGTAACGACGAGATACTCGTTCTGCGCCGCGCGGGTAACGGTTAGATCGGCCTCGATGCCGCCCTTGGCATTGCACCATTGCGTGTAGACGACCTTGCCGATGGCGACATCCATTTCATTCACAGAAACGCGATTCAAAAGCTGCATCGCGTCGCGGCCTTTAACGGTAAATTTGGCGAACGCGCTTTGATCGAACAGGCCCACTGCTTCGCGTACCGCTTTGCATTCTTCGCCGGAATTTTCGAACCAGTTCGGCTTGCCGAAGGTGTATTCATATTTCGGTTCTTGGCCGGGTTTAGCGAACCAGTTCGGGCGCTCCCAGCCGGCCACTTCGCCAAAGCACGCGCCATGCGCGACGAGCCGATCATGCAGCGCTGTTTTACGCACGCCACGCGAGGTTTCGTATTGCTTGAACGGCCAATGCATCGCGTAGAGAAGGCCTAAGGCTTCCGACACGCGCGGGATCAGAAAATGCTTGGTGTTTTGATGCGGATAAAGGCGGTTGATATCGACATCCCACAAATCAAACGGCGGCTCGCCTTCGGTGATCCAATGCGCCAGTGCCATACCTGCGCCACCGCCCGATTGAATGCCGATGGAGTTAAAGCCTGCGGCAACGAATACGCCCTTCACTTCCGGTGCCGGTCCCAAAATATAGCGCTGATCGGCGGTGAAGCTTTCGGGTCCGTTGAAGAATTTGCGGATGCCGACTTTCTCAAGAGACGGAATGCGCTTCATCGCGTCTTCCAAGATCGGCGCGAAGTGATCGAAATCTTCCGGTAGCTCGCCAAATTCGAAATCGGCCGGAATACCGTCAAGCGCCCAAGGCTTGGCTTTAGGCTCAAATGCGCCGAGCAGCAGCTTGCCCGCGTCTTCCTTGTAATAAGCGCAATGGTCCATATCGCGCATGACGGGGAGATCGGGGGTCATGCCGTCCATCGGGTCAGTGACGATATAGAAATGCTCGCAGGCTTGCAGCGGTACATCAACGCCGATGGTGCGGGCAAAACCGCGCGTCCACATCCCGCCTGCGATTACCACCTTGTCGGCTTTGATGATGCCTTCTGCGGTTTCAACGCCGGTAGCGCGGCCGTTCTCGACGATGATTTTGGTGACGAGTGTATTTTCATGAATGGCCACGCCGCCCATGCGCGCGCCTTTGGCCAACGCCATCGTCGTATCAATCGGGTTGCATTTGCCATCCGACGGATACCAGACAGCAGCAACCACATCGTCAACATTCATGAGCGGCCATTTGGCTTGCGCTTCCTTGGCCGTAATTTCGTGTGCTTCAACGTCGAAAGTACGCAACATCGAGGCGGCACGGGAGAGTTCCTGCCAACGCTCCGGATTGGTAGCAATCGAGATCGAACCGGGCTGAACAAAGCCGGTGGCCTGTCCCGTTTCTTTCTCCAGATTGGTGTAGAGATCGACCGTGTATTTAGCGAGCCGCGTCAGGTTTTGCGTATAGAGCGAGGAGCGCACAAGCCCCGCCGCATGCCATGTCGTGCCGCTGGTGAGGCGCTTGCGCTCCAAAAGCACAACGTCTTTCACACCAAGCTTGCCGAGATGATAGGCGGTGGAACAACCGACAATGCCGCCTCCCACGATAACAACAGAAGCGTGTGAGGGCAGAGCGGCCATTTGTGTTTCCTTTATTCGTTTTCTATTTTTTTACCGTTCCGGACCGCGCGTCTCCTGACGCGCAAAGAATGCGAGCCGGGAGGCTCGCGGTCCAATTCTCTTGCTCCTACTTACATCTCGCCCATATCCTTACGATCGAGCTTGATCGGGAACTTCGCGCGGATGGCATCATCCACTTCGCGGCTGATATGCTTGGGGTGGTGGCTTTTCAGGATTTCCGCCGTCTTCTTCACAGCGCGATCGACATAGGTCGGCCGTCCCCGCTCGTTCCATTCATTCGGGCTCCAGCGGTCGCCGATGGAAGGGTAGACATAATCACGCTGCATTAAATG
>CAIRGA010000225.1 GCA_903877935.1 uncultured Hyphomicrobiales bacterium | reverse complement strand
ATTCAGAGGATCTCTCTCTGTTGAAGCCGCATCGTCGGCGCGTCTATCGCGGCTGATTATTCGTGGCGCGCCTTCTGAAGATGTGAAGATTTCCAAAAAGGGCAAAACCATTGAGCTGGTCTATTCCGGTCAATGGCAATTGGATCTGGCACGTGTACGTACGGAATTGCCACGCGGGTTTGAGCTGATCGACACGACGATACGGGAAGGCAACACAATTCTCACGGTCACGGCGGTTGAAGGAGCCAAGATTGACGCCCGGGTTGAAGATAGTGGAATCATTATCGATGTCACCTTTAAAGGCATTGGCTTCCTTGAGCCTGAAAACGAAGTACCCATGATTGTCACAGGTGCTACGTTATCAGAAGCCGTGCCGGCGCGAAATCGTGAGGCAGCTGATGAGGCTAAGCCGGCTAAAGGGCCTGATCGAGATCGACCAAAGCTATCATTGAATGACCGTAATGCGCCCCTTCACTTGTCGCTTTCTATTGCAGGACCAATCCCCGTCGCTTCCTTTGTTCGGTCCAATCGATTTTGGTTGGTGCTTGATACGAAAATGGATCCTGAGTTGGACGCGCAGCTCCAAAGCGAAGCGGTTCGATTCAAAAATTTTAGAGCAGCAAAAGAAGGGACTTCCTTTATCGTTAGTTTTGAAATGCCCGATGCAACGATGCCCGATCTTCGTTCCGTTGATAATGGCTATCAATTCGAGTTTTTAAGGCACACTCAGACGGATACTTTATTACCGATCATTGCACCCGTGCCTGGACCGTCCGGTATGATGCAATTGGGCGTTAATATGAGTGGGATCGGTCATATTATCGAAATACATGATCCATTTAATGGTGATCGGATCCTCGTCGTGCCTTCGTTGATGCAGGGTATCTTCAATAGTCATCTCCTTCGTTATCCCGAATTTTCCATCTTGCCCTCGATGCAAGGCTTAGCGGTTGTTCCGATCGTCGATGATCTTGAAATTAAGTCCTCTGTTGACCTTGTGTTGATCGGCCGCCCGGACGGGCTGGCACTTGGAAATATCGCTCAACCAAGCGCGGCGCTACGGGTTAATCGCAGCGTTATCAACCGCGCCCGTTGGGAGCGTGACAAAACTTCCGCTGTATTAGAATTAAAGTCCGAATGGGTTGAAAAGATCGGTCAGGGTAATGCATCTAATCGTAAGCCATTAAGACTGGAATATGCCCGTTTCTTAGCCGCAAACGGACTATACCGCGAAGCCGCGGCCGGATTTAGAAGTGCCTTTCTTAGTCAAAATGAAACAATTGACGAACCGCGCGACCGCATCGAGTTGGGCATTTATGAAGCCCTGGGCCTCGATTGGCGCGTGGCTAACGATCATTTGTCCGATATCCGGCTTACCGATCACGAAGAAGCAATTTTATGGCGTGGATTTATTGCGTTTCATCAAGGACGTTTTGCTGAGGCATTAGATGCCTATCGTCGCTCGCGAGGTATTTTGGATGATTACCCCGCAGAGATTCAAATTCTGTTCAACAAGGTATTGGCTGAGGCTGCTATTGAAGCGGGAGATTGGGCTTTTGCCGCCGATCGGGTGAGGGTGCTTGAGAAGCCGATGAATGCAAACGACACCAACGAAATTGATTATTTTCGTGCGCGAATTAACGAGGCGTCGGGCGATATCGAAAATGCACGAATGGTCTATGAACGTCTCGCGCATGGTGACGATCGTTCGCTCGAAATAAGGGCGTCGGCCTCGTTAACGGCGCTCGACTTGCGGTTTGGTCGGATTGAACCCAATCAAGCGCTTTCGACTTATGAAAAATTAGCCAATTTTTGGCGGGGTGATTTCCTTGAGGCTAAAGTTCTGGCAGCTGCAGCACGGGTAGCACTTGATTCAAAGAAATGGCAAAATGCGTTTTCCGCCGTCCAACGATTAAACCGACTTTATGCGGATACAGACGGCATAAGGCCTATGCTTGAAGAAGTTACATTAAAATTTGATGGCCTCATCAGCGGCGAACAAGCCGAGGGACTATCGAATTTGGATGCTGTGGCGCTCTTTATGGAATTTAGAGAGTTTATGCCTGTTGGGCATCGAGGAGACGAGTTAATTCGGAAATACATTGAGAGATTGGTTGATCTTGATTTGATACCTCAAGCAACCGAGTTATTAAGGTATCAAATTGACTATCGACTGGATGGTATTCCGCGCGCTGCTGCCGCCGTTAGGCTGGCTGGTCTGTATCTCCTAGAACGCAAGCCGATCGAAGCTGTTCGCGCCATTTACGATACCCGATATGCCGGCTTGCCCGAGGAATTGAAAATGACCCGGCGTTTGGTGGAAGCGCAGGCGCGCAGTGACTTAGGTGAAATTCAAGTGGCGTCCGAATTGCTGGAGGGAATAGAGTCACGCGAGGCGTCGGTCCTTCGAGGTGATATTTTTTGGAAATCAAAACATTGGGATGAGGCCGGGGCCAATTACGAACTCGCTTTAGGCGAGGCCTGGCGGAAGGATAATCCGCTTACACCGGATGAATTGAAAATTGCCCTTAGAGCATCGGCATCCTATGTCCTATCGGGCGATAAAATGTCCAGTGATCGCTTTGGTCGGCGGTATAAGGGCTTGGTGTCGAAATCCCCTGATGCGGGAGTGTTCCAGCTTTTATCTGCACCTGCCGCGGTTCAAGCGCCAATAGCTGTGGCCGTTGCCGATGAAAAGTCGCGTTCGGGATTTCTGGATTCGTTTTTGAAATCGTATCGTATTCGGTATGGGTTAGACGGCACTTCAGATCATGCAGATCGGCCGATATCGCCGGCTGGTAAGCCTGCAGGTTGAAGGCTTAAGTTGCGAAGCTTTTTACCAGTGATCCCGCGATCAAGCTCCAACCATCCACGAGGACAAAGAAGATCAGCTTAAAGGGAAGTGATACCGTTGTCGGTGGCAACATCATCATGCCAACCGACATAAGGATCGAGGCTACGACCAGATCGATCACGAGAAATGGCATGAACAATAAAAAGCCAATTTCGAAGGCGCGCCGCAGTTCGGAAATCATAAACGCCGGTACGAGGCTCGTGAGTGGTGTTGCTTCAGGTGATGCGGGTACTGGTTCTTTTGCGATATCAAGAAATAGCGTCAGGTCTTTCTCCCGGACATGCTGAAGCATGAAGGTACGGATAGGATCGGCGCCACGCTCAAAGGCGGTAGCGGCCGAAATGGAGCCATTGAGCAGTGGTAATGCAGCTTTCGTGTAAATCTCTTTCCCTGTCGGCGCCATAACGAAGGCGGTTAGAAAAAGAGCAAGACTTACAATAACCGTATTGGGGGGCGCCGAGGCGGTTCCGATAGCGGAGCGCAGCAGCGATAAAACCACAATGATGCGGGTAAAGGATGTGACCATAATGAGGATGGCAGGGGCAACCGACAGGATCGTGACCAGCGCAATGAGCTGAAGGGCGCGTTCCGTTGCCCCGCCTGTAGGGCCGAGGTCCAGGCTGAGGGTTTGCGCCTTAAGGCCACCTGCAGCAAAGCAACAAGCGAGCACGATGAATAAGACTGTGGCGAGGCGACTGATTCTCAACATGACGCTGTTCTAGCGTTAATAGCGCCGGAAATCACGTTATATTACGTTGGGGAAGTCTTTTAGGGGCAATGCGGCTAAATAGCCTTTGTTTGATTGCGGCAAGTTTAGTTTTCGCGGGTCCGTCCCAAGAGTTGCCGGAGCGTATCATTTAACGAGCCGACATCCCTCGATTGAATGGGCTGGGACGCCACAGTCGGCGCGTTTTCAGAAGGCTCGATTGGTGGCAAGTTCCGTTCAACAGCCGGAATAATTGGTTCGCCATCCGGGAGCGCCGGAGCAGGAAGATCCAATTCATTGGTTGGTCGTCCTTGCGTTGGGCGAGGACCAAAGGGAATGGATGAGACGGAAGGCATCGATACCTCGCGCTCAGCACTTATTGGTTTGACGTTCGCCGTTTGAAAGCGATTGGCAATTTCCGCCAAATCCGATGGCTTCGGCGCGGCGATGTGGGGTGCAACGTCCTGATTTAACAAGGGTGCTGACAGATAAGGAGCCGTAAGGTCTGTTGCAAATGAGAGCTCGGTTGGCGCGTTTGTGCTGACTGACCCGGGCGCTTTAGCAGGCAGTGTGGCGGGGGGAGGCGCTGCAACGCGTGCAACGGTTGCCGAATCGCGTGGTTGGGTTTGCGACGCCATTGATCGAACGATGCTGCTTTCAACCACAATATCGCTTGTACCGCCCAATAGGAGCAAATGCTCGACCGAATCGCGTCGGATGATCACGAGTTGCCGCTGCCGATCAAGTTGGAAGGTATCGACGATTCCAAGGCGTGGTTGACGGCCACGAACGCCGCTTTCGGATTGGGTACCATTCCAAGAGACTTTTCTAAGGACCCAAGCAAAAATAGCCAAAAGCAACAAGATTATTGCAATCGCGGCTAAATAAACGAGCGGCTGGGAGAGTTGGAGGCCAAAAAGTGACTGCAAGCGCTCTGCTCCGACTTGGATATGTTAATGAAATTTTAACCATAATAATCCAGCTTAAAGCAAGAAGTTGGGAGAATTACGGTATGTCTTTATCGCTTATGGATGGATTAAAGGCAAGAATGCAATGGTTGCAGGCGCGGCAATCGCTCGTTTCTTCAAACATTGCCAATGCGAACTCGCCCGGTTTTCGTCCACTCGACCTGCAGCCTTTTGCATTAGATCCGTCAAAGCGGTCTTTAATGCTGACATAAACATCAACGGGCCATCTGGGCGGAACAGAGGCTGAGACACAGAGCTCCGTTGCGCGTCCAATTCCTTTTGAGACCAAGCCATCGGGAAATGCCGTATCGCTTGAAGATGAAATGACAAAACTCGCGGATATCCAATTGGATTATCAAATGGCAACGCAGCTCTACACCAAGAGCTTAGGCCTGATTAAGACAGCCATAGGCAGAAAGTAACATCATGGATTTTGGCGGCATATTGTCGATCGCGTCGAGTG
Organism: uncultured Hyphomicrobiales bacterium; assembly: GCA_903877935.1. Taxonomy (GTDB): domain Bacteria; phylum Pseudomonadota; class Alphaproteobacteria; order Rhizobiales; family Beijerinckiaceae; genus CAIUPE01. The sequence continues at coordinate 3,012 of CAIRGA010000225.1, read as the reverse complement.
GGCTAAAGGTTCAGGCGAAGCGAATGGAAGTCATCTCGGAAAATATTGCCAATTCCGATTCGACGGCGTCGAAGCCGGGCGGCGATCCTTATCGCCGAAAAGTACCTGTCTTTCGCGTCGTCGCCGATCCGAAAAGCCAACAACCATCCGTCGTGTTTGCAGGTGTTAAAAGAGACAATAGCGCTTTTGGCACACGAATTGATCCCGGCAATCCTGCGGCAGATGCTACCGGCACGGTTAAAATTCCGAATATCGATCCGCTTGTTGAACAAATGGATATGCGCGATGCGCAACGCAGTTATGAGGCTAATTTGAATGTCATTTCGGCGACGCGGCGGATCTTGTCGCGCACCATTGATATTTTAAGAGCCTGATTGGAGGAATAGGAATGGCCATACCGTCGCTCGCCGCAACTTCTTATGCAGCCGCACAAAAACTCATTGAGGCAGGTTCTGCTTCAGCGCCATCATCAAGCGGCTTTTCTGATTTGGTCAAACAAAGTATTGCCGCCTTTGATGGACAAGCGAAAATGGCTGACCAACAAATGTCAAATGCGATTTCGGGGCATGTCGATTATGTGAGTGCCGTAACGGCGGTTGCGGAAACTGAAACAGCGGTCGAGACCTTGGTTGCTGTTCGAGATAAGGTTATCGCTGCTTATGACGATATCATGCGAATGACCGTCTAAGGGATTTGAAAAAATGACAGGTCCCGAATTAATCGATATCGCGCGTGACGGGTTGATGACCTATGCGAGGGTAGCTGGACCCCTTATGATTGTTATCCTCATGGTCGGTGTACTCATATCATTTTTACAGGCTGTGACACAAATTCAAGAACAAACGCTGACATTCGTTCCTAAAATGCTGGTCGCGGGTTTGAGCTTATTTTTCTTGCTGCCGTTTATTGGAGACGCACTGTCCGGATATATGGCGCGCTTGGCTTCCCGAATCGCATTTGGCGGGTAAAGTGGACGTAACGTAAACCTCTGGATGCTTTTCGATGACGCTCACTCTGCCGGTCGATTTCGCAATTGCCTTTGTTCTTGTTTTTGCAAGAACAGGCAGTATGGCGATGCTGCTTCCAGCCATCGGCGAGCGCTTTGTTCAAGTGAGAGTGCGTCTTGTATTCGCATTCTTTGTTTCGTTACTGCTTTTACTGCCGCTTAAATCGCTTTTCGCTCGAACGTTAACAAATGGCCCATCGGTCTTTGGTCTCCTTTTGGTCGAAATTTTGATTGGTCTTGCGATTGGGCTGATTGTCCGGATGGTCGTCTTGGCTACAGAGATGACTAGCCAGTTTATCGCTCAATCGCTCGGTCTTTCACTCGGCGAAATATTAAATCCGACCTATGAATCGCAATCCAATGCGCTGGGTCTTTTTATGTCTCTTTTGGTGGTGACTTTTATTTTTCTGACAGATTCCTATCAGATTGTCATTTCCTCGATTGCCGGCAGTTATGATGTCTTACCACCGGGATTAAATTTTGAGTGGAGTGATGTTACGCGTTTGGCTGTCGAAGCCACAGGCAAGGGGCTCCTATTAGCGATTAAGATTGCAGCACCTTTTTTTATTTTTGGGCTGTTGTTTAATTCTGGCCTTGGAATGATCGCAAAGTTGATGCCCCAAATTCAAGTCACCTATCTGGCAGTACCCCTTTCTGTGCTTGCGGGATTTGCCATTTTGATTGTTTTTCTTGGATCTTTCGTCGAACGCTTGACGACCGATATCGTAGCGAGCCTCGCCCAATTTGGGGGAGGATAGCGGTCATGGCCGAGACCGATGATGACGATAAAACCGAAGCGCCGAGTCAAAAACGGCTTGATGATGCCCGGGCTAAAGGTGACGTCCCCCGAAGCATCGAAGTCAATTCATGGTTCGTCTTATCCGGGCTAACCTTAATTGTCGGGTTTTATAACGCCACGCTCTCGAAAGGCTTTTCGTTATCGCGCTTCTTTTCAGAGGCCGCGTCATATTCGGCCAACCAATCGACCATGTTGCCTATTTTATGGGAGGTACTGTCGACCCTGGGCGAGTACCTTTTAGTTCCCTTTACGATCGCAACTGCCGCAGCACTGATTGGACCTTTGGCGCAACATTTTCCTACGCCGTCCCTTGATCATGCAATGCCCAAACTCTCGCGCGTTTCACCCTTTGAGGGAATAAAGCGCGTAATGGGATCGGGTGCATTGGCCCAATTTGTAAAAAATCTGGCGAAGCTGATCATCGTTGGAACGGTTGTTTCGATGTCACTTTGGGGAGAGCGAAATCATCTCGGTGAACTATCCGATATGGATGCGTCTGCGCTTCTTGAATTCGCCCGTAACGCCCTTATTCGTATTCTTATCGCCGTTGTGTCGATTTATGCGCTGGTCGCTGGCGGCGATTATTTTTTTCAATGGTTAAGTTGGCAAAAGCGACTGCGGATGTCGCGTCAAGATTTGAAAGACGAATACAAGCAGCAAGAAGGTAGTCCCGAAATTAAAAATAAACTTCGTCAAATGAGACGGAAACTGTCGCGCAGTGCGATGATGGGAAATTTACCTAAGGCTACAGTGATCGTCACTAATCCGACGCATTTCGCCGTTGCTTTGAAATTTGATGAGGGCATGCGTGCGCCGGTTTGTGTGGCCAAAGGTGTTGATGTCTTAGCCCTTCGTATTCGACAATTGGCCAACGAACACGATATTCCGATTGTTGAAGATCGGCCCTTGGCCCGCTCGCTTTATCGTCTTGTCGAGGTTGATGAAGAGATTCCGCTTGATTTGTATAAGCCGGTAGCGGAAATCATTGGTTATGTGATGCGGTTGCGCATGCGTCGTCGTCGGCCCGTGTATGAAAAGTAGAGTTTTAAGCCATGAGTGACCGCTTAGAGTCGGTGGATGATACAGATTCTCCTCATCCTTTGGCTTTGCACATCTTGGGGGTTATTGCGGGAGGCCTTATTATTGCGGGGCTCAGTTTGATTGTTTGGCAATATTTTTCGGTCCCGAACGATCACAATACGCTGAT
>CAIRGA010000224.1 GCA_903877935.1 uncultured Hyphomicrobiales bacterium | reverse complement strand
TATTTCGACTATATGGTATGATATACCATCGTTACGTGGATAAATAATGCCTAAAGCGGAACTCCTGATCCGTCAAAGGGATGAATGGCCAAAAAACATCCTGATTGAAATCAAAATTTGGCAGTTACCCGATAACGACCCTTAACGCCCGCATAGGTTGAAGTATTCTCTCTATTGCGGCCATCGCGGGAAAAGAATGGTGGGATATGACAATGAGCGTGGCAAGGGCGACCATCGGCATATCGGCGATCACGAAGAAGTCTACGCGTTTGTGTCGATAGAGCGCCTAATCCAAGATTTTTACGCCGACGCCTACCGAGTAATGGGAGAGTTGCAAGATGACTGAACGAACATTGCATATTCACATCGAAACCCCGGCGGAAAGCATGACACGGATGCTTGCCGTTGCCCGTCGCATCGACAAGGGCGAACGCAAACCGTTCGGCGAACATTTGAGCTTTGCCACTTATGAGCAATTCACCGCCGCTCTTTCGGGAAAGCGGATGGAAGTTTTAACGAGGCTCAAAGAGTTAGGCCCCTCGTCCATTCGCGCTTTATCCCACGAGCTCAAGCGCGATTACAAAAGCGTCCATGGCGATGTGGGCCGATTAATGGAGATCGGCCTCATTGAAAAGCGAGAAGACGGGCTGATAGAGGCGCCTTTTGACAAGATTGTGAGCGAAATCAGGCTGAAGGCGGCGTGAGATAATATTATCCGTTTGTCGTCATGTGTTTGGCGATACCTCTTGCCATGTCGACAAATTCCGTTGGCATCATGATGATCGTCATCGTATTTTGTTCAGCGCCAACTTCAGCAATCATTTGCATGCGACGCAGTTCTAAGGCAGACGGGTTACGGCTTATGATTTCCGACGCTTCGGCCAATTTAGTGGCGGCTTCAAATTCTGCATCAGCCTTTATAAGACGCGCCCGCTTCTCCCGAACGGCTTCTGCCTCGAGTGCCATTGACCGTTGCATTGATTCTGGAATTTCGACGTTTTTGATTTCAACCCGCTCTACCTTGATACCCCAAGGCTCTGTCACCTTATCAATCGAGAGCAAAAGGTCATTGCCCACATCGTCTTGCTGCTTGAGTACCTCATCGAGCGAATGCCGACCAATTACATTTCGAAGCGCCGTGATCGCAACTTGAACTACCGCATAAGGCGCATCGACGACAGAAATAATGGATCGTGCAGGGTCGGTTATTTTGCTCCAAATGACGGCATTAATTTTTGCGGGGACGTTATCTCTCGTAATTGTTTCTTGCTGAGCAACCGGAGTTGTCAATGTCCGAAGATCAACAACCCTGATCCACTCCAAAGCAGGAATAATAAAAACAATACCCGGGCCAGCGACGCGATTGAACCGCCCAAGTCTAAAGACAACGACCCGCTGATATTCATTTACAATTTTGACGCTAAAAAACACCAAAACCAACAGTATGAACGGCCAAAAAGGTAGTGAATTTAAGAAATCTTGTAAGTATGACATCGATTCCTCCCGGCCTGCGCTGGGAAGGATATCATGAAATTACGTAACGGCAATTACTGCATTCACACCAACCGCGCCTGTTCCACCGCCGCCGCAATAAAGCTAGCAAACAGCGGATGCGGTTCAAACGGCCGCGACTTCAACTCGGGGTGATATTGCACGCCGATGAACCAAGGATGGTTCGGGAATTCGACTGTTTCCGGCAGCAACCCATCGGGGGAAACACCAGCAAAAACAAGGCCTTTTTGTTCTAACTTCAACCGATATGCCATGTTTACTTCATAGCGGTGCCGGTGCCGCTCGGAGATTTTGGTGTTGCCATAAATCTTTGCGATATGGCTGTCCTCGTTGAGCTTGGCGTCATAGGCACCGAGGCGCATTGTGCCGCCCAGATCGCCTTGGGCCGCGCGTTGCTCCAGCTCGTTGCCGCGCATCCATTCGGTCATCAGACCTACCAGCGGCTCCTCGCAGGGGCCGAATTCGGTGGAGTTAGCGTTTTTGATGCCGGCAAGGTTACGCGCGGCCTCAATCACCGCCATTTGCATCCCAAAGCAGATGCCGAAATAAGGCACATCGCGTTCGCGTGCGAAGCGGGCGGCGTTGATTTTGCCCTCTGCGCCGCGCTGGCCGAAACCACCCGGCACCAGAATGCCGTGCACATGCTCTAAAAAGGGCGCCGGATCTTCGCGCTCGAAGACTTCCGATTCGATCCAGTCGAGATTGACCTTCACCTTGTTGGCAATGCCGCCATGGGCAAGCGCCTCAATCAATGATTTATAGGCATCTTTCATGCCGGTATATTTGCCGACAATAGCAATGGTGACCTCGCCTTCCGGATTATTGATCCGGTCGGTGACGCCCTTCCAGCGCAATAGATTAGGCTTTGGCGCAGGCTCAATGCCGAAGGCTGCGAGCACTTCTTTATCCAAGCC
>CAIRGA010000223.1 GCA_903877935.1 uncultured Hyphomicrobiales bacterium | reverse complement strand
GGCTGAAGTGGACAAGGTTGCACGTGCTGCGCCTGAAGCCCGCGTGTTCTGCCGCATCTTGTGCGATGGCGCGGGTGCTGAATGGCCTTTATCGAGAAAGTTCGGTTGTGTACCTGAAATGGCCGCGGATGTACTCGAACATGCTCACCGACTAGGTCTCGAGGCCTATGGAGTATCGTTCCATGTCGGCTCGCAGCAGGGCAATGTCGAGGCTTGGGATCAGGCGCTTGGATCGGCATCCGCCATTTTCCGTGAATGTGCAGAGCGCGGAATGCACCTCTCCATGGTCAATCTCGGCGGTGGTTTTCCAGCAAAATATTTGAAGCCTGTACCGGGCGTCGAAAGCTATGGCGAAGCCATTTTCCGTGGTCTCGTCAAGCATTTCGGCAATGATTTGCCAGAGACCATCATTGAGCCAGGCCGCGGCATGGTGGGTGATGCCGGGATCATTGAGTCCGAAGTCGTTTTGATTTCGAAGAAATCGGAAGACGATGACGTGCGTTGGGTCTATCTCGACATCGGCAAATTCGGCGGCTTGGCTGAGACGATGGATGAGGCTATCCGCTATCCGATCCGTACCCGCCACGATGGATCTGAAACAGCACCTTGCGTGCTTGCCGGACCAACCTGCGACTCGGCTGATGTCCTTTATGAAAAGGTGCCTTATTTATTGCCTGTGTCTCTTCAGATTGGCGATAAGGTCCTCATTGAAGGCACAGGAGCGTATACGACGACATATTCCGCTGTCGCGTTTAACGGCTTTCCACCGCTCCGATCGTACACGATCTGAAACGACGCTTTAGGCGTCAATCCTTAGTGTTCGGCGGCTTGTCTGCCGAACCTATCCTTCTGTCACCCTTTTAGACAATCGGAATGGCCGGGGCCTTGAAGGCTCCGCAGGGAGTTCGGACATGATCACAATCCGGGAAGAAAAAATGGCCGATGTTTCGGCACGGGAAGCACTTCTTGACGAGGTGTTTGGCATTGAGCGCTTTGAGAAGACATGCGAGCGGTTACGCGCTGGACGGATTCCAGCCAATGGTCTCGCGCTCATTGCAGAAGTCGATGGCGCCATTATTGGTACCGTTCGGCTTTGGCACGTCAATGCGGGCGGTGTGTCAGACGCGCTTGTCTTGGGGCCGTTAGCCGTTGCACGATCAATGCATTCAATGGGCATCGGCGCACGCCTCATGCGGGCCGCGCTTAACCGCGCGTCGCTTGCTGGTCATTCGGCTGTCATTTTGGTGGGCGATGCAGCCTATTATAGCCGCTTTGGCTTTGCAGCGACATTGACGGATGGCCTCTGGTTACCCGGCCCCGTCGAGCGCGAGCGATTCTTGGGCTTGGAATTGAAAGCCGGAGCACTCTCGCGTGCTTTTGGTCTTGTCAGAGCGACGGGCGAATGCACAGAAATGGAAACGGAAACGGTGTCCAATTCAGCGGGTGACCGCGTCGTGGCATTGCGTAGAGCCGCTTAATATCGAGGGTAATAGGTGCCCTGAATGCCGAAGATAGAAATGTCGCAAGCCGAGTAAAATGGCTCGGCTTGTTTGTAGTTTGAGAGGTAGAGATCTTGGTCGAGAAGAAGGTTCTAGCCCGTATTGACGGCCCAGTTGTTTTGATTGGCTTTGGCTCTATTGGTCGTGGCGTTTTGCCATTGCTCGAACGCCATATCGATTTCGACCCGAAGCGGTTGGTTGTGATTGACCCGTCGGATGCTGATCGTCACCTGCTCGACGAACGTGGGATTCGGTTTATCCAGACGGCGATTACGCGTGACAATTATCGCGATATTCTGACGCCCCTTTTAACAGTCGGTGGCGGGCAGGGCTTCTGTATCAATTTATCCGTCGATACATCGTCGCATGATATTATGGATTTAGCGCGTTCTTTGGGTGCGCTTTATATCGACACGGTGGCAGAGCCATGGCTCGGCTTTTACTTTGACCCATCAAAAGGCCCCGGTGATCGTTCGAATTACGCCTTGCGCGAAGTCATTCTCGATTTACGCCGCCGCTCGCCCGGTGGTCCAACGGCTGTTTCCTGCTGCGGTGCAAATCCCGGTATGGTCTCGTGGTTTGTTAAACAGGCCTTGCTCAATCTGCAGAAAGATATCGGCCTTGCAGGGGCAGAGCCAACGACCAAGGCTGAATGGGCAGCGCTGGCTCAGCGCTTAGGCGTAAAGGGTATTCACATCGCCGAGCGTGATACCCAGCGCGCGAACACGCCAAAAACGCGCGGCATGTTTGTCAACACCTGGTCGGTTGAAGGGTTTATTTCGGAAGGTTTGCAGCCAGCGGAATTAGGCTGGGGTGCCCACGAAAAATGGATGCCAGAAAATGGCCGTACCCATGAGACCGGATGCCAAGCGGCGATCTATCTCATGCAACCAGGTGCCAATACGCGGGTGCGTACGTGGGCACCGACTCCCGGCCCCCAATACGGCTTCTTAGTTACCCACAATGAAGCCATTTCGATTGCGGATTATCTGACGGTACATGATGCGTCCGGCAAAGCCGTTTATCGTCCAACCTGTCACTACGCCTATCACCCCTGTGATGATGCGGTGTTGTCTTTGCATGAAATGTTTGGCCAAGAAGGCAAACGTCAACCGGAATGGAAAATTCTGGATGAAAACGAGATTGTCGACGGCGTCGATGAGCTCGGTGTTTTGCTCTACGGCCACGCAAAGAATGCTTACTGGTATGGCTCGCGTCTTTCGATTGAAGAAACGCGCAAGCTTGCCCCGTATCAGAATGCGACAGGTATGCAAGTTACCTCAGCGGTGCTTGCCGGTATGGTGTGGGCGCTTGAGAATCCTGCAGCCGGAATCGTCGAAGCCGACGATATGGATTTCCGTCGTTGCCTTGACGTTCAGACCCCTTATCTGGGTTCCATGGAAGGCCATTACACCGATTGGACGCCGCTTGACGGGCGCCCGGGATTGTTCCCCGAGGATATCGATACGGCTGATCCTTGGCAGTTTAAGAATATTTTGGTGCGGTAGGCGTTATAATGATGTTTGGTTTGCGGTGAAGTGATCTCCGCTTGGGATCAACTTTACAGTAAAGCACATGGACGGGCTATAAGCCGCGTTTGAAGAAGGATATCAATCTGCAATAAAATTGGGAATGGTTCGTTTCATAAAGCCATCGAATAAAGGTACGGTGAATGCTGTATCGCCATGGCTTGGGCCATAGATCATCCCTTTTTTAATGAGGGAGCCACGAATAGGCGCAATTGTAGATACTTTTTTTTTCAAGATAGTTGCAATATCTCCAGATCGATGAGGTCCGGCACCTAACTCTGCCATGGCGCGAACATACGTCTTTTCAGTGGGCGTTAAACGATCAAATCGAACTCGAAAAAAGCTTAAATCTAATTCTGCCAAAGCGGCACTAGTAGCGTCGGTTGCATCTTGCAGGGTTATAGGGCTTGCTGCTGCAATATTCCAACTGTGCTTTCCCCATTCCTGAAGGAAATACGGGTAACCTTGGGTTTGTCTTAAAATTTCACGGATCGCACTGTTATCGTAAGCTGCGCCCTCTTGAATAGCTGGCTTACATAAAGCTTCTTTGGCTGCTGCTTCATCGAGTTTATCGATAGGCGTAAATTCGAACAAACGCTCAGCATACGATTTTGCGCGCCCCATCTGACCCAAAAGCTGTGGTAACCCTGCTGCAATCATTGTCATGGGAAGCTGTTTCTGGCTGATTCTGTGCAAAGCACTAATCAATGCTGCTAATTGTTCCTCTTGGACGTATTGCAGCTCGTCAATTGCTAACACAATTGCAGTGCCGTTTTCAGCTGCGGCTTCAGCTACCTCCGTAAGCAAATCGGTTAAGTCTATTTCTAAGTCGCCGCTATCAGCAAGACCCACCTCTTTTTCGAAATTTAATCCAACTTCAATATCGCTGTACTTGAGCTTTAATGCATTTGCGAACCCGGCAACCGCTCGCATCGCTTTTGCTAATTTATCCTTTAATGCTTTCCCTCTGCTTATTTTAAGGAGCGTCGAGCGAATAGTAGGAATTAAAATTGCCGGCAAAGATCGATCTTCAGGAGATTCGATACGTACAACATAGAGCTTCTTTGATTCCGCCTCTAAACTGATTTTATTGAGTAGTACTGTTTTTCCTACTCCTCGTAATCCGTAGAGAATAATGCCTCTTGCAGGCCGCCTTGCTTTTATTCTATCCAGCGCGATGTCTGCTTGCTCAAGAATTTGATCTCGACCGGCAAATTCCGGGGGAGGATTGCCTGCTCCGGGTGAATATGGGTTTGTTCTAGGATCCATTTATATAAACCTTATCAAAGGTTATTTAATTTTAATAAGGTATAGTAATAGTACTAGAAATACAAGTTGTAAAATTGGGAGCTATCTCTTGCGACACGGCTCAATGCGTGTGAGTTGTATCTGAAGATAATTTAAGCTAGCTTAAGCTAGTTTAAAGAGGAGCTTTTCATGCGTCAATTTTCTGCCTTTGAGGCCAAGAATAAATTCGGTACTTTGCTCGACCTCGTCGAGCAGGGCGAGGAAATCGTTGTCACGCGGCACGGCAAGGCAGTGGCCCGTCTCGTGGCCGAGTCGTCGGTCAGTAAAAAACGCATTCCTGAAGAGACCAAATTGCTTGTCGAGGAGTTTAGGCAGATGGCGAAGGGTATGCCCCGCGGCAAATTCGATTGGAATGAATGGAAAAACTATCGTGATGAGGGGCGGCGGTGAGTATCGTTTTAGACACCTCGGCAACACTCGCTTTTATTCTTGAAGACGAACAAAGCCCGGCATCGATAGCACTTTTTGGATCAATTTCCAGACTTGGAGCCAGCGTTCCGACTCTTTGGCCTTATGAAGTGGCCAATAGCCTGACCTATGCGATGAGGCGCGGGCGCATTTCAATGGACGCCCGTGCAGCGGCACTAATGAATTTAACCAAACTCGCGATTACGATTGATTCCTGCGACCTCGACGGCATCTGGCTCGCAACGGTCACATTGGCTGATCTTTACCAGCTCACGATTTATGACGCCGCCTATCTGGAACTCGCCCAGCGCATGCGCGTGCCGCTCGTGACTTTCGATGATGCGCTTGCGCGTGCCTGCAAGGCTTCCGGCGTGCCGCTGATTTTATAATTTCACGGCAACGTCAAAATGCCGGCCGCGCCTTCTTCTGTTCCAAAGATCATGCGATTGCCGGTCTTGTTCCATCCCATCGATGTGACCCGCCCTTCGTTCTGAACCGCCGGCCTTACCAGTAATTCAGCACTGTCCGTCAAACGGCAAAGCAAGATGCATCCGTCGTCATATCCGATGCCCACAACAAGTGCGCGTGGATGAAAGGAAACAGCACTGACTTTCGAATGCCTGACGCCGCACTCGCGCGGTGCTTTACCCATCGGCCCGTCTTTATCCTTAAACGGCCAGATAATAGCGGCATCGGCGCCCGATGTCGCAAGCCAATCGCCATTATGCGACCAAGAGAAACTGCGCGTCTTTGATGGATAGCCGGACATGCGCATATCTTTGCCGTCCGAAAGGCGCCAGCCATGTAATGTGTTTTCCTGCATCGATGTAACGAGGAAGCGCCCATCGGGCGAAAACGTTGCATCGAGATGGGAGCCTTTCCATTCCCGGAATTCGGGCTTGCCTTCGGTATTGGGAAACCAAAGGCTTGCTCCATTATAATGGCTGATGGCTAGCCGGTAACCTTTTGGTGCAAAAGAGAGCCCCTGTGCGGTGGTGGGCGCAAGCCATTCTTTCAATCCGCCTTTGCCGTCACGTGCGACAACTTTTTTGCCCGTCGACCAGGCCGTTGCACCCGATGATCCGATCGCAATGGCGTCGATCCACTTGCCCTTTTCGTCGCCCAAAATTAGAGAGCTGCCGTCAGATTTCGTGCTCACAATTTTGCCGTCATCGCCGCCCGTTATCAATGCGCCGTCGTCGGTGGATGCAACAAGAATTGCCGCATCCCCATGGGGACGAAGAGGCTGATTGTTCATCCCCAATAGGACGGTGCCATCGGCTAGTGCCAATACCGGTTGTTCTCCGATAAACCGAGCAGCAATGACGTGCGCTCCAGCCTCAAGAGGCTCGACACGCTGCGTCAGCGATTCCGAAGCATCCGTCATACGCGACAGGCCTCAACCGCTTTCTCAATGGCCGAACGGTTGAGTTTGTGGCCAATGAATACCATCTTGGATTGCCTGACTTCATCGGCCCTCCAATCGCGCTGAAGATCGCCATCCAAAATCATATGGACGCCTTGGAAGACGAAGCGCTTTGGCTCGTCTTTAAACGCGAGAATACCCTTGCAGCGAAGAATATTAGGCCCCTCCGCTTGGGTAAATTCATTCAACCAAGGCATGAATTTTTCGGGATCGATATCACCAGGAAGGTTAAGCGCAACCGATTGAACACTTTCGTCATGATGGACGTGAACGTCTTCTAAAAATTCCGGTGCAATGTCCAGAATACGATCGAGATCAAAGGCATTTTTACCAAGCACGGCATCGAGCGAAACGGCTGAACGCGTGGTCTTATGAATGGTCGCATAGGCATTGATGGCGCGGATATTTTGCTCGACATCAAGAAGCTCTTCCGCGCTCACCAGATCGATTTTATTCAAGACGATCACATCGGCAAAAGCGATTTGATTTTTGACTTCCGGCGCATCTTTGAGTTGGTCTTTTAGCCAGCGTGCATCGACGACCGTGATGACCGCATCAAGACGGGCGCGGGCGGAAACGTCCTCATCGACAAAAAATGTTTGTGCAACAGGGGCGGGATCAGCAAGGCCTGTGGTCTCTACAATGATGGCGTCAAATTTGCCTTTGCGTTTCATCAAACCTTCGATGATGCGGATCAAATCGCCGCGTACCGTGCAGCAGATGCAGCCATTGTTCATTTCGAACACTTCTTCATCCGCGCCGACGACGAGATCATTGTCGATCCCGATTTCACCGAATTCATTCACAATCACCGCAAATTTCTTCCCGTGTGGTTCCGTGAGGATACGGTTCAAAAGCGTGGTTTTGCCCGCGCCGAGATAGCCGGTAAGCACGGTGACAGGAATTTTATCAGACATTGCGTTCTCCGGACGGAAAAGTGGGCCAGCCAATTTACGGCATGAGCGCCTTGGTTAGTTCTCTTATATTGGCTTTCATCATCGCGATGTAAGTCCCCGCCGGCTCATTTTCCTTGGAAAGTGCATCGGAATATAATTTTCCACCCATATGGGCCCCTGATTCCGTTGCAATTCTCTGGGCGAGACGGGGATCAGAGATGTTTTCGAGAAAAACAGCGGGGATATGATCGGATTTAACCTGCCGAATAATACGCGCGACGTCTTTCGCCGATGGCTCGGCTTCGGTTGAAACCCCCTGCGGGGCAATCATTTCAATGCCATAGGCTTGGGCGAAATAGCCAAAGGCGTCGTGTGTCGTTACGATTTTTCGCCTTTCGGCGGGAATTGCCATGATGGCCGAGCGAATCTCGATATCCAAGGCTATGAGCTGCTCGTCAAAATGGGCCAAATTGTTTCGATATAAATCGGCGCCATCGGGATCGATCATGCTCAAGGCTTCCGCGATATTTTGCGCGTAGATCCTGATATCGCCGACATCCTGCCAAGCATGCGGATCGATACGATCTTGCCCGTCAAGGACAGCCCTGTGCGAAACGACGCCCGTTGAGGCAACAACAAGCTTGGCTGATCCGCCCGACGCCTTGATCAAACGGTCAATCCAGCCTTCAAACCCTAAGCCATTAATGATGATCAGCTTTGCAACGGTAATTCGTGCGGCATCTTTCGGGGCCGGATCAAACACATGTGCGTCTTCTTCCGGCCCGACGAGCGTGTCAACTTTAATGCGTTCGCCGCCAATGGTTCGGACGATGTCACCCACAATCGAAAAGCTCGCAACGACCGGTATAGGGTCTGACGCATAGGCCGGCCCGCTAAACAGTAATCCAACGAGCGTGAAGAGTGCTCCGAGCCGGATCATCACGCAACCAAATGTTTGCGCGGCATCAGTCGCAGGATGAGCCCGTTTCTTTGTCCGAAAAGGATCGAGAGGAGATAAATTCCACCCGCAGAAAGTATGATTGTTGGGCCCGTAGGTGTGCCGGCATGATAAGAGAGAATAATTCCGATACAGCTTGATCCAATTCCCAAAAGTGTCGCGACGGCCATCATTCCTTCAAGGGTCGAACTCCAGAAGCGCGCGGCGAAAGCCGGAAGCATCATCAATCCAACCGAAAGAAGCGTACCAAGAGCGTGAAATCCCGCGACGAGATTAAGAACAACGAGTGCTAGAAAACTAATATGCGCTACCCCGCCGCTTTTACTAACGGTACGCAAAAATAACGGGTCGACGCATTCCATCACCAGCGGCCTGAAAAGGATGGCTAATGAAAAAAGGCTAATCGTTGCCGCGGTTGCGAGAAGCAATAAAGTGTTGTCGTCCAACGCCAGCACCGATCCAAAAAGGACATGCAACAAATCGACATTCGATCCCCGCAAGGAAACAAGTACGACGCCGCCTGCGAGTGAAATAAGGTAAAAAGAGGCGAGCGCAGCATCTTCTTTCAAGACGGTCACGCGGGTCACAAGGCCAGCGAGTAAGGCCACAACAAAGCCGGCGATTAAACCACCCGCTGTCATGAAACCGAGCGACAGGCCGGCAAGGAGATAGCCCAAAGCCGCTCCCGGCAAAATGGCGTGCGCCATTGCATCGCCGACAAGGCTCATGCGGCGCAGCATCAGAAAAACACCGATGGGACCGGCGCCTATGGAAAGAGCGATCGATCCCACCAATGCGCGCCGCATAAAGGAAAATTCCACGAAGGGCGCGATGATAAAATCGAAAACATTCGACCAGAGTGTCATGCCGCGCGCTCGCATTCATCCGCGTGCGGGTCGTTTGCTTCGATCATGGCCCGGGCTTTTGAAAGATTGTCCGAATTTAAAACATGTTCCGTTGGTCCCCAAGCCACGCATTCGCGCGCCAGGATTAAGCACTCCGAGAAAAATTCTGCCACCAGTCCCATGTCATGCAGCACAGCAATAATCGTACGACCCTCTTTATGCCATTGCCGCACCAGCTCCATTAAATCGCTAACCGTTTTGGTATCAATCGCCGCGAATGGTTCGTCGATTAAGATGACTTCAGCATCTTGGACCATGAGCCGCGCGAACATCACCCGTTGCAATTGGCCTCCCGAGAGTGTTCCCAAAAGGCGTTTATTAAAGCCTGATAAGCCAACTTTTGCGAGCGCGTCGGTTATTTGTGACCGATCCTTTCGAGAATATTGCCCGAAGGGGCCTATTTCCCGCCAAAAGCCAGTTCCAATAAGGTCCTCAACCGAGATCGGGAAGTCTCGATCGAGTTCAGCCAATTGCGGAAGATAAGCGAGGCGGGCAGGATCAAGACCCATCGAAAGCGATCCACCGATCGGTTTCAAGGTTCCCGCAATCGCCTTCAAAAGCGTCGATTTGCCCGCGCCATTCGGCCCAATAACGGCGGTTAAACTGCCAGCCTCAAAACATCCGCTTAGGTGATGGACAGCAGGGTGCCGATCATAGCCAAGCGTAAGATCCCGCAATTCAACGAAACCCGCGCGCGATTGGATCATTGGAGCACCAGAATAACGCCAAGCCACAACAGAACGATGATCGCGAGCGCTCCCATTAGCCGAGCCGTAATCGACATTTGCATAAGCGACAGCGTCGTGGATTCATCGACGGAACGCCGATGAAGTGCGTGATCATGATCGTGGCTATGAAGGTGGGGCATCTGACCAATGGCACAGTGAATGAGGCAAAACCTCTATCACTTCAGCTCGATCATAGAAAGCAAAATGTAATATTATAACATATCGTTTTGTGGATCAGCCCCGAATAGGCTCGAGCGAAACGGCCCGCTTCATGAATTCAAAGAGGGCGTAAAGGCTCACAAAGCCAAAGGCGACCATAAGGACCAGAGCAATCGTATTTCCAAGCTGAAACAAGCCGGCAATCGCCCAGCCCGCAGCAATCGCTACGCCGATAAATTCTGTCCCGACGAGAACACCGACGCTGATCAGCGTGAGTAAATTCTTGAGTTTAATGGGGCCAGATTGAGCCATGGTTCACAATCCCTCTAACATCTATCTCGACCTATCGCGATCTTGCCCAATGTGCAAGCGGAGGGGCCTTTTTTAAGCACCATTCGATTGGAGGTAGCCCAACAAAAGCGCTAACCCAAGTGCCATAACGAAGGCTGAAACCCCAATTTCAATGAGTTTTGCAACAAAAACGGCACGGGTTTGATCGATCCGATTGGCCAATCGGGTTGCCGCTGACGCCGCCAAGAGGGACAGAACCGCCAGGAGGCTCGTTGTGACGGCTGTTCCAACCGCGATGGCGATTGCGGCGGCAATTCCGATGGTGAACATGCCTTGGGACAGAGCAAAGACAAGGATCAAAATAGACCCCGAACAGGGCCTCATTCCGGCGGCAATCACGGCAGCGATTGCTCCTCGCAAGCCCGAGCCTGCTGCAGCAACGGGGGCATGGTTGTGTCCGCAATGCTCGTCATGCACATGATCGGCGTGACGATGGCGTGGATGGTCATGGCCATGGTGTTGATGATCGTGATGATGCTCATGATCGTGTTCATGATCGTGTTCATGCCCGGATCGATGTCGAGGGACGATCATAGCAGCAAGATCACGTGACTTTTGCCATAATAGCCCTGCCCCTAAGAGAGCTACCGCACCAAAACTGATGATTTCAACCCATCCTGCGGTTTGGCGCATGGTCGCAGCCGTCGAGTGAAGGAGGATGGCCAGCAGGCCGACAAGGCCAATGGCGACAATGCCCTGCAACAGCGCGGCGGCACTCGCCATGATTACAATTTTTGTCAAATCGCGTTGATTGGCTAGTCCATAGGCCGCGATGATTGCTTTTCCGTGTCCAGGGCCAGCGGCATGAAATACCCCATAGGCGAGCGACAATCCGAGTAAGGTCCAAAGGGCGTGCGGGTCAGATTTGAGGAGATCGAGTGCCCCGGTCATCGCGTGGGAAAACTGGGATTGAACCCCAATGATCCAGCCGGCAAGGCCGGCGCTTGGGCCGCCGCCCTCACTAATGCCGACGCCAAAGGGGCTTTTTCCAACCGCCGGCGCGACGGCATCGAGCCCGAATAGATGGCCGCCCAAACTTCCAAGGATTAACACGAGTGTCAGCGCCAGAACGGCTATGGCCAGGCTCAACCAAAATAAGGCGTTGAATTTTATTGGATGGGTCACGCGGCTAATCTCATTTCATTCTTATGGACAGGCAAAAACAATCCGGGATGAGAATTGCGCCCCAACGTCGCTGCCTGCAGAAAGCGAATTAAAAAAGGCTTCATTAAGGTTTTGGCTCGGTTGAGCGTCTTGTTTGGGGCGCGCCACCGTTAAGGAACATCCTTTCGGTGACGTCGGCATGGTCACCGGGTTCGGATCTTCGGGAAATGAAAATGAGACAAAATAGGTCGGATCATAAATCTCGACCATCGTAACTTTGCCCGGCTTTATCGGCTCTTTTAAGGGCAGAGTCATATGATAGGTCATTAAATGGCCATTATAATCGAGCCAGTACTCTTTCGGAGCGGCGAGGGATAATTTTTTCCCATCCATCCGGACGACCGTGAAATAGCCGAATTCGTCCAGCGCCTCCGTGTTCGATTTTGCCAAGACGTCAAGCGTTTCACGAGCGATCGTGCCGTCGGGCTTGGTCGGTATGCCCTGAACCGCATATGCCGAATAACCCTCATCGAAGGACCAGGAATTGGCGACGCCGGTCATTTTGCCGTCAGCGGAAAACAAAATTTCCCCTGTCATTGTGATCCACACATGGGGATGCGCAAGGGCAGGGAGTGGCCCAACGAGCCCAATCGATAGGGAAGCAATGATCCTAAAGGCAGCGTGAAATCGCAAAATATCCACTTTCAGCATTCGAAATGCGCAATGCTTCCGAATCGCATTGGCCTCGTTACAGCGTCATTTATCTCAAGAAAATCGGTGCTGAAAAGGAGTTGTTCTCAAAATACGGCCTTTTTAAGCCTCTTACGCTTTGGAATGGCTTGCCATTCTGCCCTAAATCGCGCTTTTGAAAATCCAACCCGATATTCAAGCGTATGGGTTATAGAATGTAATTGCCAAGGCTGGCCCTTAAGAGGTTTTTGATGACTGAAATCCTACACCCTCAGGCTCGCCGAACGGATATCCAACTGCCCGTCGATCACCCGCCCGTAAAATTGGGCAAGATTGGCGTTTTATTGCTGAATTTGGGTACGCCGGACGCTACCGATTACTGGTCGATGCGCCGTTATCTCAAGGAGTTTCTTTCCGATCGCCGCGTGATCGAGGTGCCGCGCCTGTTATGGTGGCCCATTCTCAATTTGATCATTCTCACCGTTCGCCCAAGCCGGAAGGGCAAGGATTATGATACGATTTGGAACAAAGAACGGAACGAGAGCCCGCTCAAAACGATAACGCGTGCGCAATCCGAAAAGCTGGCCGAGCGGCTTAAAAGCGTGGATGACCGGATCGTCGTTGATTGGGGCATGCGCTATGGCAATCCTTCAACGCCTGAGCGGATCAAAGCTTTGCAAGCCGAAGGCTGTGACCGAATTCTTCTCGTGCCACTTTATCCTCAATCCTGTGCGGCAACGTCTGCGACCGCGTGTGACAAAGCCTTCGAAACGTTGATGCAGATGCGGTGGCAGCCGGCCGTTCGCGTTGCAGCACCTTGGCATGATGATCCGGCCTACATCCAATCTTTGGTGACATCCATCCGCGCCAAGCAGGCTGAAATTGATTTCGAGCCCGATATGATTGTCGCCTCTTTTCATGGTGTACCAAAATCCTATCTGATGAAGGGCGACCCCTATCATTGCCAATGCATGAAGACCGGCCGTCTCTTGCGCGAAGCGCTTGGGCTAACAAAAGAAAAATTCATGGTTTGCTTCCAGTCTCGCTTTGGAACGGAAGAATGGCTGAAGCCTTATCTGATTGATACGATGGGCGAGTTGCCTGCCAAGGGCGTCAAGAAAGTCCTCGTTATAGCACCGGGTTTCGCCGCTGATTGCCTCGAAACACTTGAGGAAATCGAGGGTGAAAATTGCGAGCACTTCATGCATCACGGCGGCGAGAAATTCGCTTACGTGCCTTGTTTGAATGATTCCGAACCCGGTATCGACGTGATTGAAGAAGTCGTTCGCCGCGAATTGCAGGGCTGGATCTAATCACGCAGCCCCAATGCGCAGCAGATCAAGAATATGAATGAGCCCGACAGGTTGATCATGTTCCAAGACGACCAGCGAGCTGATTTTGCGGCTTTCCATAATCTCGAGCGCCTCAGCAATGAGCGTATCGGGCGTTACCGATTTGGGTGCTTTCGTCATGATGTCGTCAACGCGGCGAGCCAGCAGGTCTGGCGCCATATGACGGCGCAAATCTCCGTCGGTAACGAGGCCCGCGAGTTTTGAATCAGGCGTCACGACGATCACACAGCCGAGTCCCTTCGAGCTGATTGCGACAATCGCATCCGACATCATCTTGCCGAGTTCGATCAACGGCAGTCGATCTCCCGTATGCATGACCGCTGACACTTGACGAAGCTGCGCCCCAAGCTTGCCACCCGGGTGATAGCGGCGGAAGTCTTGCGAGGTGAATCCGCGGCTTTCCAACAGTGCAACCGCCAAAGCATCGCCGAGCGCCAATTGCATTGTCGTCGATGTTGTTGGCGCAAGCCCATTCGGGCAGGCTTCTTGTGCTTTCGGGAGGCATAAGCAGATATCGGCTCCAAGGCCGAGTGAACTATCCGCGCGGGATGTGATCGCGATTAGCTTAACGCCATTGTGCCGCGCATAGGCAATGATATCGGCCAATTCAGAGGATTCACCAGACCACGACATCGCCAGAATCACGTCATCGGGCTGGATCATACCAAGATCGCCATGGCTTGCTTCGCCGGGATGAACAAAATGCGCAGGCGTTCCGGTTGAAGCCATTGTCGCAGCAATTTTTCGGCCTACATGGCCTGACTTGCCCATGCCGGAAATAATCACGCGGCCCGGCGCCGCGAGTATCGTTTCAACAGCGTGCGTGAAGGCTTGGCCAAGCTCCGCGCCCATGGCATCGTGGATCAATTGAAGGCCTGCAGCCTCGGTCGACAAGGTGCGCTGCGCAGACTGAATAGCAGATTGATGAGACAAGATAGGGTCCTTTAGATCAAAGTCTGAAGCGCAGCGCGAAACTCATCGCGCAAATCATTGCGTTCCAAGGCGTAAGCCACATTGGCTGTTAGAAATCCCAGCTTTGTTCCGGTATCGTGAACGCGGCCTGCAAAAACATGCGCGTAAAATGGTTCTGAACGGTGTAAAGTTACCATTGCATCGGTGAGTTGAATTTCACCGCCTGCGCCGCGCGGTTGAGTGGCAAGCAGTTCAAAAATTTTAGGTGACAAGAGATATCGCCCCGAGATCGCAAGATTAGAGGGGGCCGTCCCTTGCTTGGGCTTTTCGACCATAGCTTTAATGGGCAGCGAATGGGTTGAGCCTGTTTCAACATCGACGATGCCGTATCGGTGCGTTTCGTCATCCGGCACCTGATAAACGCCAATCATATTTCCGCCGACCGACGCATGCGCCTCGATCATTGATTGAAGGCAGGGCTTTGGGCTTTGATGCAACATATCGGGCAGCAAAACCGCGAAAGGTTCATCGCCAATAAGGTCGCGTGCGCACCATACCGCGTGTCCCAGGCCGAGGGGCTCTTGCTGTCGGGTAAAACTTGTGGAGCCGGCGATGGGCAGATCACGAGCGAGCTCGGCAAGATCGGCGTCGCGATGCCGATCTTTCAGCGTGCGGTCTAATTCGAACGCGATGTCGAAATGGTCTTCAATCGCCCCTTTATTTCGACCCGTAACAAAGATGAAGTGCTCAATGCCTGCAGCGCGGGCTTCGTCGACGACGTGTTGAATGACGGGCCGGTCAACGACCGTGAGCATTTCCTTCGGTATCGCCTTTGTTGCAGGCAAAAAGCGGGTACCGAGGCCGGCGACGGGAAAGATAGCTTTGCGGATGCGTTGCATGATCAGACCGATTCGGAGGTGGTAAGAAACCAATATATCCCAACCCGTCTAACTTATTTTCGCTCCGACGGAAATGTTTGTGCTTTTAAGGATGGTAAAAGTCAGGGTGATCAAGAAAAAATAAACTATTCGAACCCAATTATGTTTCCGATTCAACCGAATTGGAAACAAAATGGCGGTCAATATTCGTTTTTTCGGCTTAGGAGCAGTTTTCGCTTTAAGCCTGTTGGTCTCGGCGCCGATAACAACGGCTTACGCCGCTAGTGCGCAAAAGCCTGAAACTTCCACCAAAGCATCGCCCTTTCGTGCCTATCTTGAGCGCCTTTGGCCGATTGCCCAAGCCCAGGGCGTGTCGCGGGAGACTTTTTCGAGCGCGTTTAACGGCTTAACGCCCGATCAAGAGGTGATTGATCTCACCAAGAAGCAATCCGAATTTGTTAAGCCGATTTGGGAATATTTGGCCACTGCTGTCTCGACCAACCGGTTAGAGCGGGGCACCAAGCTAGCCACCGTTAATGCCAGCACCCTTGATGCCATTGAGCAGCGATTTGGCGTTGATCGTGAAGTTATCCTCGGTGTTTGGGGAATGGAAACGAATTTTGGCGGCTATACGGGTGGCAAAGATATTATCCGCTCGCTCGCCACCCTTGCATCCGTTGGGTATCGCGGCACCTATTTTCGTGACGAATTGGTCAGCGCCCTTCTCATTTTGCAACAGCACCACGTTGCCCGGGGAGATTTCAAAGGATCATGGGCGGGCGCCATGGGGCAAACGCAGTTTATGCCATCCTCCTTCCAGAAATTCGCCGTTGATTTTGACGGCGACGGCAAGAAGGATATTTGGACGAATGTCCCGGATGCCTTGGCCTCGACGGCCAATTATTTGAAGCTGAACGGTTGGCAGGCGGGCCTGCCTTGGGGCTTTGAAGTCGTCATTCCGCACGGCTTTGACTATCACGTCAATCATGCATCTTTTGACGAATGGTCGAGGCAAGGTGTTCGAACCGCCGACGGGAAGGCGATGCCCCGCTCCGGCGAAGCCAATCTCTTTTTCCCTGCAGGCGCTGACGGCCCCGCTTTCCTCGTCACCAATAATTACGACGTGATCAAGCGTTACAATAATTCCGATGCCTATGCTTTGGGCGTAGCCATGCTGGGTGATCGGCTTTATGGATCGAGCCCCCTTCACGCGTCCTGGCCGGTTGAAGATCCTATTCTCGGCCTGCAACAACGGATTGAACTTCAACAAGCACTAACCGCGTTAGGCTATGATGTCGGAGAGCCGAATGGGCGCATTGGCTCGCGGACACGCGAGGCGATTCGTGACTTCCAAGACAAGCGCGGGTTGCGGCCGGATGGCTATGCAGGACGTAGGGTGCTGGAGGCGTTGAGGGTTAGGTGAGGGGTGAATAGCCAGTAGGGGCCAGTAGAATTAAAATAGCATATTTAAGAACGCTCATTTTATGGACCGCGCGGCTCCTGCCGCGCATTGAATGCGAGCCGGGAGGCTCGCGGTCCATGATTATTAAATTCTCTACTCGCTAGCCCCTCACCGCGGTAAATTTGTAGTCCCCATCAGATGTTTATCAACGCTATGGGCTGCTTGGCGGCCTTCGCGGATGGCCCAAACCACCAGCGATTGGCCGCGCCGCATGTCACCACAGGCGTAGATGTTATCCACGCTCGACTTATAAGCGACCATATCCGCTGCCACATTGCCGCGCGGATCAAGCTTAATGTCGGCTTCGGCCAACATGCCGTCTGCAATCGGTGCAACAAAGCCCATCGCAAGAAGAACCAGATCGGCCCTCAATTCAAATTCTGAGCCGGGGATCTGTTGAAACTTCTCGTCCACACGCACGCAATGAAGCGTTTTAACCGCGCCATCTTCGCCTGAAAACTTAACCGTGTTCACCGCAAAATCACGCTCCGCGCCTTCTTCTTGTGAAGACGAGGTGCGCATCTTCATTGGCCAGTTTGGCCATGTCATCAACTTATCTTCTTTTTCAGGCGGGCGCGGCATGATTTCGATTTGCGTCACCGAGAGCGCACCCTGACGGATCGAGGTGCCGATGCAATCCGATCCTGTATCGCCGCCGCCGATCACAACGACGTGCTTGCCATTGGCAAGAATAGGCTCGTTTGACTTCAACGGTTCATGCGACACGCGCCGGTTTTGCTGCGGCAGGAAATCCATCGCGAAATGGATACCGTGTAAATCGCGGCCCGGAACGGGAAGATCGCGTGGCTTTTCTGAACCACCCGCCAAGATGACAGCATCATACGATGCTTTAAGCTCTTGAAGCGATTTATCGACGCCGACATGCATATTGTAGTGGAACACCACACCCTCGGCTTCCATCTGTGCTACGCGCCGATCGATGAGATGCTTTTCCATCTTGAAGTCAGGAATGCCGTAGCGAAGCAGTCCACCCGCTTTACCGTTCTTCTCAAACACGTGCACTTCGTGACCTGCACGGGCAAGTTGCTGAGCGCTTGCTAAACCTGCAGGGCCTGAGCCGATAATCGCAACACGTTTTCCGGTCAGTTTCGAAGCAGGCTCTGGTGCAATCCAGCCTTCTTCCCAAGCGCGATCGACAATGGCGCATTCGATCGATTTGATGGTGACAGGGCTGTCATTGAGGTTCAAGGTGCAGCTTGCCTCGCAAGGGGCGGGGCAGATGCGGCCGGTAAATTCGGGGAAATTATTGGTGGAATGCAGGTTACGCGAGGCTTCCTGCCAATCGTCGTGATAAACGAGATCGTTCCAATCGGGGATCTGGTTGTTCACCGGGCAGCCATTATGGCAGTACGGAATGCCGCAATTCATGCAACGCGCCGCCTGATCCTTGGTCGCTTCTTCGGAAAGCGGAATCACGAACTCTTTATAATGACGGATACGGTCAGCCGCTGGCGCATAACGCCGGTCGCGACGGTCGATTTCCATAAATCCTGTAACCTTGCCCATATCCGTAATCCTAATTTTCTCTTCGTTATTACGCCGCTTCACCAAGCTCGCGGATTGTTTCAGCGGCGAAGCGTTCTTTTGCATTCAAGAACTCAATCGCCACCATCTTACCATCGGCATCAAAGTCCACGATCATACCTGGTTGAAGCTCTTCCGACTCGACGATGTCGTGATCGGTCAACCGCAAATAGACGACATCGACTTCGGCATCATACTTGACTTTCATCGCCATCGTTCTGCTCCTCTATCCAGAAAAACCGTTACTATAAAACGACCTTCGTCTCGTTCTGAATATACAACCCTCAACCAACGCCCGCCAGCTTCCGGAATTTGACGAAAGGCTCCCCGTGTTCCGTCTTTGCGAGGATCTTCGCGTATAAATTCCGGCTCCAGAAGTGTGCGTTCCACCCAATCTCTTTCAAGATTGCGCTCCAGCAACTGATCACGCGCATGTTGACTGAACTGGATCGGCTTTGTTTCTGACACGCGTGTTCACCTCCAAGAAGGCTTTGGCATTCTCCTTAATACGCCCCCAACCCCAACACATCTTCACACCGCTTAATCCACGCCGACAAATTGGGCCTAATCGAGAGATCAAACCCGCCATCGCCCGCCATGCGCGTATAGGGCAACAGCGCGATATCGGCGATTGTTAGTGTCTTCCCGACAAAATAATCCGCAGAACCCAGCACCTTTTCCATCATATCAAGCGCCTCGTTCCCGCGATCAATCCGCAAGCGATCCACTTGATCAACCGAGCGTCCGAGATAGACAACTTGAAACCGCGCACCGGCGACGAAAAACTCGTGGGCATTTTGCTCCCAAAACAACCATTCATCCACCTTCGCCTGAAGGAAGGCGTCATCGGGCAACAGAGCCGAGCCCCGTGCCAAAAAGCGAATGATTGCGTTGGATTGGCCGAGACAACGCCCATCCGCCAATTCGATAACGGGCACCTGACCCGTGATGTTTCGGGCCAAAAATTCAGGCGTCCGGCTTTCACCGCGCATGATGTCAATCGGCACCCACTCATAAGCGAGACCCAAAACATCCGCTGCGTATTTTACCTTCAGGCAGTTGCCGGAACCGAGATCGCCATAGATGCGCATCTCACTCCCCCGCAACAGCGAGTGGCTGGTTCTCGTTTTCCGCCATCAATTCCTTGAGCGCGCGGCGATATTCGACCGGCATCACTTTGCGGAATTTGCCCTTATACTCATCCCAATGATCGAGAATTTCCCGCGCACGGGTCGAGCCCGTGTAGCGCGCGTGGTTTTCGATCAGCATGTGTAGACGTTCCGCATCATGACGCGTCATATCGCCCATGACATCGACGCGGCCATGGCCTTCGAGATCACCGGAAGAATGGTTGAGGCGCTGGTTAAGCTCTTCTTCCTCGGCTACCGGTTCAAGCTCGACCATCGCCATGTTGCAACGCTCGGCGAAGTTGCCTTCTTCATCCAGCACATAGGCGATGCCGCCCGACATGCCGGCGGCGAAGTTGCGCCCCGTCTGCCCGAGCACCACGACACTGCCACCCGTCATATATTCGCAGCCGTGATCGCCGGTGCCTTCGACAACCGCAATCGCGCCGGAGTTTCTCACCGCGAAGCGCTCGCCTGCGACACCCCGGAAATAGCATTCGCCCGAGACGGCGCCATAAAGCACGGTGTTGCCGACAATGATCGATTCATGCGGCACAATTTGCGTCGCTTCCTTTGGCGGGTAGATGATGAGCTTGCCGCCTGAGAGGCCCTTGCCAACATAGTCATTGGCTTCGCCTTCGAGTTCCATCGTCACGCCATGCGCGACCCATGCACCAAAGCTTTGACCAGCGGTGCCCTTGAGTGAAACGTGGATGGTGTCGTCGGGCAAGCCCTTATTGCCATAACGCTTGGCGACTTCGCCCGAGAGCATGGCGCCCGCGGTGCGGTTCAAGCTCTTGATACGGGTTTCGATTGTCACCGGCGTGCGGTTTTCCAATGCGGCTGAGGCCTTTTCGATCAAAGTGCGATCAAGCACGGCGTCGAGATGGTGGTCTTGGCGCATCGAATGATGGATGTCGGTTGCCTTATCGGCTTCAGGCTTCGAGAACAGCTTCGAGAAATCGAGCCCTTTAGCCTTCCAATGCGTAATCGCCGGATCGCGATCCAGCATCTGCATCTGGCCAACCATCTCATTGAAGGTGCGATAGCCCAACCGTGCCATTTCTTCGCGCACTTCTTCGGCGACGAAGAAGAAGAAATTGATGACATGCTCGGGCAGACCCACAAAGCGCTTGCGCAAGACGGGATCCTGCGTGGCCACGCCAACCGGGCAGGTGTTGAGATGGCATTTGCGCATCATGATGCAGCCTGCCGCAATCAAAGGCGCGGTGGCAAAGCCGAACTCGTCAGCTCCGAGCAACGCACCAACGATCACGTCGCGACCGGTACGGATACCACCGTCGACCTGCACCGCAATGCGCGAGCGGAGATGGTTCTTGACCAATGTTTGATGCGTTTCCGCAAGACCGATTTCCCACGGGCTACCGGTATGCTTGATCGAGGTAAGAGGCGAGGCACCCGTGCCGCCTTCAAAGCCTGAAATGGTGACGTGATCCGCGCGGGCCTTGGACACACCAGCTGCAACCGTTCCTACGCCGATTTCGGACACGAGTTTGACCGAAACCTGCGCTGCCGGATTGACGTTTTTCAAATCGTAAATCAGCTGCGCCAAATCCTCGATGGAATAGATGTCGTGGTGCGGCGGCGGCGAGATGAGGCCCACGCCTTGCGTCGAGTGGCGTACTTTCGCGATCACCGCATCAACCTTGTGGCCGGGCAATTGACCGCCCTCGCCGGGCTTGGCACCCTGCGCCATCTTGATCTGCATCATATCGGAATTCACGAGATATTCGGTGGTTACACCAAAGCGGCCCGAGGCGACTTGCTTGATGGCCGAGCGCATCGAATCGCCATTGGCCATTGGCTTGTAGCGATCCGACTCTTCGCCGCCTTCGCCCGTATTGGACTTGCCGCCGATGCGGTTCATCGCAATCGCAAGTGTCGTATGGGCTTCGCGCGAAATCGAGCCGTAGGACATCGCACCCGTTGCGAAGCGCTTGACGATAGCGGTTGCACTCTCAACTTCATCAAGCGGCACGGATTTGCGGCCATCTTCTTCCGCGCCCTTGATATGGAAGAGACCGCGAATGGTGAGTAAGCGCTCGGACTGTTCGTTCAAGAGCTTGGCATATTCGCGGTATTTGTCTTGCGCATTGCCACGCACCGCATGTTGCAATAGCGCAACGGATTGCGGCGACCACGCATGCGCTTCACCGCGTATACGGTATGCGTATTCGCCACCAATTTCGAGAGCGTTACGCAGCACGGGCGAAGTGCCAAACGCATCGGAATGACGGCTCACCGTTTCTGCGGCGACCTCGGCAAGACCGACACCACCAATGCGGGAATGCGTGCCAGCGAAATATTTTTCAATGAACGCATCGCCCAAGCCGATGGCGTCAAAAATTTGCGCGCCGCAATAGGATTGATAGGTCGAGATGCCCATTTTCGACATGACCTTCAACAGGCCTTTGCCGACCGATTTGATGTAGCGCTTTTCGACCTCATAGGCGGAAACTTCGTCCTGTAAATCCTTCGCCATTGCGCCGAGCGTTTCAAAGGCCAGCCATGGGTTGATCGCTTCGGCGCCATAACCCGCGAGGCAGGCAAAATGGTGCACTTCGCGCGCTTCACCCGTTTCAACCACAAGGCCCACGGAAGTGCGCAATCCCTTCCGGATCAGATGATGATGCACGGCAGCGGTTGCAAGCAAGGCAGGCATCGGAATCCGGTCAGGCCCGACCATGCGGTCCGATAATACGATGATGTTATAGCGGCCCTTCACGGCTGCTTCGGCGCGTTCGCACAGACGCTCAAGCGCTTCATGCATCCCGCCCGCGCCTTGTTCGGTTGGGTAGGTGATGTCGAGTGTCTTGGTGTCAAAGCTATCTTCGAAATGACCAATGGAGCGGATCTTTTCGAGATCACCATTGGTGAGGATAGGTTGACGTACTTCCAACCGCTTGCGGCGAGAATTGCCTTCGAGATCGAATATGTTCGGGCGCGGTCCGATAAAGGACACGAGGCTCATCACCAGCTCTTCACGGATCGGATCAATCGGCGGATTCGTGACTTGGGCGAAGTTCTGCTTGAAATAAGTGTAAAGCAGTTTTGACTTGTCGGACATTGCCGAAATTGGTGTGTCTGTACCCATCGAGCCAACGGCTTCTTGGCCGGTGGTTGCCATCGGCTCCAACAAAATGTCGAGGTCTTCGCGGGTATAGCCGAAGGTCTGCTGACGGTCGAGCAGCGTCACATCGGTGCGTGGCGCGCGTGGTTCCACGGGACGCAGATCCTCAAGCACGATCTGTGTGTTCTTCAACCAAGCCGCATAGGGGCTTGAGGTCGAGAGCTTCTCTTTGATCTCTTCATCCGAGACAATGCGGCCTTCTTCCAAATCAACGAGCAGCATTTTGCCGGGCTGGAGGCGCCATTTTGTGATGATCTTTTCTTCCGGCACGGGCAGAACGCCCATCTCGGACGCCATAATGACCAGACCTTCGTCGGTGACATAATAGCGAGCCGGACGCAGGCCGTTGCGGTCAAGCGTCGCGCCGATCTGGCGGCCATCGGTGAAGGCGACGGCTGCGGGGCCGTCCCATGGCTCCATCAAAGCGGCGTGGTATTCGTAGAACGCGCGGCGCTGCTCGTTCATCAACGGATTGCCGGACCAGGCCTCCGGGATGAGCATCATCATCGCATGCGCGAGGGAATAGCCGCCCTGCACCAGAAATTCGAGCGCGTTGTCAAAGCACGCGGTGTCCGACTGGCCTTCATAGGAAATCGGCCAGAGCTTTGAAATTTCAGTATCAAACAATTCGGAATCAACAGACGCCTGACGCGCTGCCATCCAGTTCACATTGCCGCGCAGCGTGTTGATTTCGCCGTTATGGGCAACCATGCGATAGGGATGCGCGAGCGACCAGGTTGGGAAGGTATTGGTCGAAAAGCGTTGATGAACAAGGGCAACAGCTGACTCAAGCCGCGGGTCGCGCAAGTCGGGGAAGTAATCGCCCAATTGGGTGGCCAGCAACATGCCCTTATAAACAAGCGTGCGGGCCGAGAGCGAAACCGGATAAAAGCCCTTCGTCGCAGGATTTCCGAGATTATAGATCGTGTTTGATATCACTTTGCGCAGAATGAACAGGCGACGCTCGAAGGCATCGGTGTCGGAAATGCCGGCGCCCCGGCCGATAAAGATCTGGCGATGGGTTGGTTCGGTCGGCTTTACGCTTTCGCCTAAGCAAGAGCTGTCCACTGGCACATCGCGCCAGCCGAGGAAGGTTTGGCCTTCTTCAACCACAACACGTTCAATAATCGCTTCGCAGAGCTTGCGACCTTCCCCATCGCGCGGCAAAAAGACGTGGCCGACGGCATAGTGTTCGGGAGCGGGTAGGGCAAAGCCGAGCTTGGCGCATTCTTCCGATAGAAAGCGATGCGGAATTTGCACCAGCATGCCGCAACCGTCGCCAGCCTTCGGGTCGGCACCAACGGCACCTCGATGGTCGAGGTTCAACAGGATTTGTAGACCCATTTCGACCACCGAATGAGACTTGCCGCGCTTCATGTCGGCAACAAAGCCTACGCCGCAGGAATCTTTCTCGAGGGAGGGGTCATAAGAACCGGACGCTTCCGGAAGGCCTGCATTGCGCAGCACATCCGCTTTCGACGGGGCAGCCATCACTAAAGACGTCGAAATGCCACTCGTTTCCGTGCTCATAGCTCTCTCCCCGTGTCGAGGCGTCCATGCCGAAGATCGACAAAGCCGCTGGTTTGGGGGCCATTTTTGAGGAGGAGGTGGGTCGCGCCCCTTCTTGCGCCCGCTTCCTGCGGGCGCAACCAGCTAGAAGCTGATAAGCGCCCTAAGCCCGCGTTTTGCGGGCGGCACGTTTAACGCCGCCAAGGGTGGTGCGCTTTTGCATCGTCAACGAAAGTGAGTTGCCGTTCAACCGCATGGAACTTCCAGACCCTACTGGCGACGCCAGAAAATTAATTTCGAAAATGGGACAGCAAGACTGTCCTAATTCGAGCCGACAATTACATGTTTTTTTATGACACACAAGAGGGCAGTATATTGAATCTTCCTAGATACGGTTCACCCTTTTCAATGGATCCGTCTCAGTGCAGTGTGCGCGCCTGAATCGGAGTGAAAAGTCATGATCAATTTAGCCAGTGATAATGTTGTCGGCGCGTCAAAACAGGTTTTAGACGCGTTAATTGCGGCAAATTCGGGGGCTGAAGCCGCCTATGGCTCTGATCATTACACGGCTGAGGCCGAGGCCATGCTGGCAGACGTGTTTGAACATGACGTCAAAGTATTTTTATTGGCCACGGGGACGGGAGCGAATGCGCTGGCGCTTGCCGCCCTATCACCACCATGGGGTGCAATTTTCTGCCACGAGGAAAGCCACGTCGCTGATGATGAGTGCGGGGCGCCCGAAATGTTTACCGATGGCGCCAAGCTCATCGGCCTTCCGGGTGTCAACGGCAAAATAACCGCGGATCGGCTGGAAACAGCGATCGGCCGCTATCCCAAAGGCGTTGTGAAGGCGGTCCAGCCCGCAGCCGTTTCGATTTCGCAAGTCACCGAATCCGGAACGCTCTATTCGTTAGAAGAAATCGCGCGGATCGGTGAAGTTGCCCGACGCCATGAGCTGGGGGTCCATTTGGATGGCGCTCGCTTTGCCAATGCCGTGACGGCACTTCAGTGCTCGCCTGCTGAAATGACGTGGAAAGCGGGCGTCGATGTCGTCTCGTTCGGAGCCACTAAAAATGGCTGTCTGGCGTGCGAGGCTGTGGTCTTTTTTGATCCAGCGCGCGCTGAACATTTTGGCTTTCGTCGGAAGCGGTCTGGACACACGGTATCCAAGGGAAGGCTTTTAGGCGCGCAAATGTCGGCCTATCTCCGCAACAATCATTGGCTTGATAATGCGCGTCATGCGAATGCGATGGCAGCGCGATTGGTCCAAGGCCTTAGCGGGTCGACAGGTGTCCGGCTGCCTTGGCCGTCGCAAGCCAACGAAGTGTTTGCGATCATGCCTAAAGCAACCGCGAAAATCCTCGCCGATGCGGGTGTTCGCGCTGCGCCTTGGTACGAGCTCAGCGTCAGCCTGCCGCCCCATGAAAAGATTGGTAGCGATGAAGTATTTTGGCGTTTTGTAACGAGTTTTGAGACCAAAGCGGAACAGATCGACGAAGTGATTGCTTTGGCAAAGGTGTAATCAGCGTCCTTTGACGCGGGCCTCTGGCCCGGCTCAGGGGGAGGAAAAACGATCTCTCCTCACCCTGAGCCACGGCGAAGCCGTGAGTCGAAGGGCGTCTATTTAAGCAGCCGTCGCCTCAAGCACCTTGGCTTGAGAATTTGCCGCAATCGGGATCACGCGTGGCTTTTTAGCCTCAGGCACTTCACGGACTAAATCAACGTGCAAGAGACCATTTTCCAAGCTCGCACCGGTTACCTGAACGTGATCCGCCAGCTGGAAGCGACGGACAAAAGCGCGGGCGGCGATGCCTCGATGTAGGATTTCAAGCTTCGGCGCTTCGGTAGACGGTTTTTTATCGCCCGAAATGGTGAGCGTTGCTTCCTTTACCTCAATCGAGAGGTCCGGCTCCGCAAAGCCTGCCACCGCAACCGTGATGCGATAGGTATTCTCGTCCGTTCGCTCGATATTATAAGGCGGGTAGGTCGTGACCTCCGGACCTGTCGTTTGATCGAGCAAAGAAAAGATACGGTCAAATCCGATGGTTGACCGATAAAGGGGAGAAAGATCAAAGTGACGCATATGCATATCCTCCAAAAGAAGCGACATGAAGTCATAGGGCTCGTCCCAATGGGCCCGAACCTTTAGACGGACAACCGGAATGGTCTGCCCGTGAATGAGGTGGGTAGTGTAAAGCTTCGCTTCAAGGGGTGCGTTGGAGGATTGTGTGCAGCTAAGCATTAGACCAAATCTCGTATCGATCCCCGATAATCCGCTGCCGGATGGTGGCCGGATTGAATGGCTTAAAACCAAGGACGGTATCACCTTGCGTACGGCCTATTGGCGGCCACCGAGCATCGAAAACGGCAAAATTATCGTCGTCATGCAAGGTCGGACGGAATTTATCGAGCGCTATGCGGAGACCACAGGCGAATTACTTAAGCGCGGCTTTCACGTCATTGTCTTCGACTGGCGCGGCCAGGGTGGTTCCGAGCGCCTCCTTCCCAATCCCAGAAAGGGGCATGTCGAACGATTTGACGATTATAAGGCGGATCTTCAGGCCGTTATCGCTTTAATGATGGATCGGTTTAACGGGTTGGAGCGAGTGGCACTGGCCCATTCGATGGGTGGGGCAGTCCTTCTCGGTGCTTTGGCACATGATGATGCTCTCTTTGAGCGCTGCGTGCTGTCAGCGCCGATGATCGGACTTTCCATGGTCAGGCGCCCCAAACTCGCCCACATTGCCGCCCGGCTCTTGGTCGGCTTTGGCCTTGCCCACTCTTACGTTCCTGGCGGCACGGACGGCGCCACCTTCCCCTATGAGGATAACCCGTTGACGCAGGACCAGCACCGCCATGGAATTGCGGGGAAAGTGTTTAAAATCGCACCTGATTTGGCGATTGGCAGCCCAACGATTGGTTGGACGGCCACGAGCTTTAACGCCATGGCCGAGCTGCAAAAGCCTTCAACGGCAGAGCGGATCAAAACCCCGATCCTAATTGCCGCCGGACCGGAGGATCGAATTACGTCGACGGTTCACGCTCAAGCATTTGCCAAAAACCTGCCGAATGGACAGTTTTTAGCAATGGAGGGAGCCGAACACGAGGTACTTTTAGAAATTGAACCCATCCGGCAGGCTTTTTGGAAGGCATTCGATCAATTTATCGCCGAGGGTTAGGCGTTTAATAACGCCATGGCCGCCGCATGCGTGCGCTTGTCACCCGCCGCAATAATCGCGCCCCCATTAACCGGTGAGCCGCCATCCCAGGTCGTTACAATGCCACCCGCGCCTTCAATAATCGGTATGAGGGCCACGATATCGTAGGGTTTCAGATTGGATTCGATCACCAAATCGATGAATCCAGCCGCGACCATGCAAAAAGCGTAGCAATCATAACCAAATCGCGTCAATCGAGCGGCTTTTTCTACTTTTTGGAAGGATTTGAGCTCTTTGGCATTAAACATCGTCGTCGACGTGCACGACAATGTTGCCTCGGCCAAACTGGCACAAGCGCGGGTTTTGAGCGGCCTATCACCAGCGGGTGTGCGCAGCGTCGCTGCACCACCATCCCCAAAAAAGCGCTCTTTCGTATAAGGTTGGTTCATCATGCCAAAGGCTGGGTGGCCATTTCGGGTAAGGCCAATCAATGTCCCCCACAAAGGCAGGCCCGAGATAAAGGCCTTCGTGCCATCAATCGGATCGAGTACCCAGACAAATTCGGCGTCCGGCTTTTCAGATCCAAATTCCTCGCCGATAATGCCGTGATCGGGAAAGGTCGTCTTGATGCGCGAGCGCATGACAGCTTCACTGGCCCGATCCGCTTCCGTTACCGGATCAAATGCACCGCCATTGGATTTATCGATTGCACTGAGGGACGAGCGGAAAAAAGGCAGGATGGCCGCGCCCGAAAGGGAGGCAAGCTCGTCTACAAAGGCTGAAAAGTCGACGGCGGACATGTCAAACTCCGGTCAAAATTAAGATATTTGTGATAGCGGGGACGGTCAGGATTCGCAATTCGTCCCAGAGAGCGACGCATTCAAAGCGTCTTATTAAGGAAAATAGTAAAATGCATAGCTTAAAATTCAGCTATGCATTTTCAATAAAATCCTTTTATCTTATTGATATTAATTATATTTTTATCACTTTATGACCATCGTCTCGATAATTTGTCGGATTTTGTCCGATAAAGCGCTTGCATTTTGTGCGATGCGAGAGCATTTTGTTGCAGTGCGATATCGCTGGATCAGTGATATCCGCAGCCCTTCTTGGGCGTTTCCTCCCTAGACTTGGGCCGCCCTCAGGGCGGCCTCTTTTTTTGTCGACGGACAGGATTATTCGGCGGCGAGGCTGAAAGGCTGAATGTGAGCGTCGATAAAGGCAATCAGCTGGCTGGCCATGATCGTCAAATTCCGTTGCAATTCCTCGAATTCGGGTAAACGCTCGAGGCGTCTCTCGTTTAGATAAAGCCCGCGGTTAATTTCAATTTGAACCGCGTGAAACCCCGTTTCAGGATTACCATAATGCTCGGTGATATAGCCGCCGGCATAAGGTCGATTACGGGCGACATCATATCCTAAATCCCGTAAACTTGCCTCGATAAAGTCCGGTATAGACGGATTAGCACTGGTTCCGAAGCGATCACCGATCACGATATCGCATTGAAAACCCTCCGACCGCGCGACCGCCGCTGAGGGCATAGAGTGGCAATCCACCAAAACCGCCACGCCATGCCGCCGTTGGGCCGTGATCAACGCGCGCGCCAGCGCTCGATGATAGGGCTTATAGAGCGTCTCGATCCGTTCAAGCGCCTCATCAATCGTCAAGGGATGGCGGTAAATATCGTTACCGTCGCCTACCGTTCTCGGAATCGTGCCCAAACCGCTGGCCACCCTCAAGGACCGTGTATTCGCAAAAGGCGGTAACCGACCGCTAAACATCCGCGGGTCGAGCTCGTAAGGCTCGCGGTTTACATCAATATAGGCACGGGGAAACTCAACCTGCATCAATGAGCCGCCGATTGCTGGGACATTGCCGAACAAGGCGTCCACATCGACATCTTCAGAGCGCCGCAGCGAAAGCGCGTCCAGTCGAGAGGCCGCAAGAAAGCTTTGCGGATAGCAAGCGCCTGAGTGCGGCGAATTAAAAAGCACGGCAGCCGGCCCCGAAATTGGGTGCTCCAGCCGAAAAGCGGGCTCAAATTCGCTGGCTACCTCGTTTATCATCCTCATTTGCGCCCTTGGAGAAATACGACTTACAGACAATCTATCATCCCATAACGCTCAGGCGCATTATTTTGATCAGATCTTAAGATCATTGTCCAATTTCCGCTCCTCTTTCACGGGTTGTTTACCAAATCCGTTTCATAAGGATGTTTACAAAGGAGTGAGGCGGAATGATCGGTAGCGAGCTTTCAAGGCGTATCCTATTGGCGGAAGACGATAATGATATGCGTCGTTTCCTTGTTCGGGCGCTCGAACAGGCCGGATATCAGGTGGCCTCATTTGACAATGGGCTTTCCGCCTATCATCGCCTCCGCGAAGAGCCTTTTGAGCTCCTTTTGACCGATATTGTGATGCCGGAAATGGACGGCATCGAATTGGCCCGCCGCGCGACCGAGCTCGATCCCGAGATCAAGGTGATGTTCATCACCGGTTTTGCCGCTGTTGCCCTCAATCCGGATTCGGATGCGCCTAAGGATGCCAAGATCCTGTCAAAGCCGTTCCATCTCAAAGACTTGGTCAACGAAGTCCAAAAGCTACTCATTGCGGCTTAATCCCGGCTTCTGGACCGAAATTTACCTAACACGGCTTGCAACCGGCGGCGTCTGCCGCTATACGCTCCCCACACCTTAAAGCGGGCTAGCCCGTCAAGGGCGCGTAGCTCAGCGGTAGAGCACTACGTTGACATCGTAGGGGTCACAGGTTCGATCCCTGTCGCGCCCACCATTTGGTGACGGAATTTGAGGATTTGGCGCTGGTAACGGCACACATTCTGGGTTATGGAAGACGCGAAGCGGGAAACCGCACAGATTTTGGATAGGATAGTGTTATGAAAATCCGCAACAGCCTTAAGAGCCTCCGCGAGCGTCACCGCGACAACCAGCTGGGTCGCCGCAAGGGCCGCGTTTACATCATCAACAAGACCCAGCCACGCTATAAGGCTCGTCAGGGCTAATTAGTCGCTGATCTGAGTTTTAAGTGTTGTGCGACGTTTGAAGCCCCGTTTATGCGGGGCTTTTTGCGTTGGTTGGACCATAACCTGTAACGGCGCTGC
>CAIRGA010000222.1 GCA_903877935.1 uncultured Hyphomicrobiales bacterium | reverse complement strand
CTTTTTAGGTGTCCGCTGGATCTTGGGGCGTTTATCAGTGCCCCATTCCTCAGCCGTATCGGCCCTCTTTTGGCGTATTATTGCGCCTCAATTAAGGCGTCACAAAAGAGCATATCGCAATCTCGAGCTGGCCCTGCCTCAGTTAACTGGCCAAGAACGTGATGTGATTTTGATCCGCATGTGGGATAATCTCGGTCGTACCGCCGCGGAAGCGCTTCGCTTACATGACATTGCAGATAATCCCGATAGCATCGTATTGGACTTTTCTTCTGAGGCTCTGGCAATAATGCGGGCTGAAACGCCGGCTATTTTTGTTTCACTTCATTATGGCAATTGGGAGGTGACGGCGCTGGCAGCTGAACGGTTCAATAAACCATTGCTGGGCATTTATAAAAAGGTTCGGAATCCACTTGTTGACCGCGAAGTAACAAAGAGTCGGGCGCGCTTTTATACCGCTGGCTTTGTATCAAAACACCCTGATGCAATTCGGAAAATCACTCGAGCGATAAAGTCAGGCAATTCAATCGCCGTTATGGCAGACTTACGGGAGTCCGACGGAGATTTAGTCCCTTTTTTTGGAATTGGCTCCCCATCAACCAGTTTCCCTGCAATGATGGCGAGATTGCACGACTTACCAATCGTCGCTACCTACGCCATAAGGATAGCACCCGGTCGCTTCAAAATTAAGGCCGAACGCTTAGACCTTATAAAATCTGACAATAGGCGAGCCGATATTCTTGAAAATACAGCCCGCATCCAAGCGCAATTAGAGTTATGGATCAGGCAGGACCC
This sequence comes from uncultured Hyphomicrobiales bacterium, assembly GCA_903877935.1. Classification (GTDB taxonomy): domain Bacteria; phylum Pseudomonadota; class Alphaproteobacteria; order Rhizobiales; family Beijerinckiaceae; genus CAIUPE01. The sequence goes on along the minus strand of CAIRGA010000222.1, from coordinate 2,648 downwards.
GTCGCTATGGATGTGGGGCCACCGAAGATGGGGACCGGAATCATTTCCGGAGTCCGATAAAACCCATTACCCATAAAAAAACCCCGACAGTTACCTGCCGGGGTCTAATTTAAACCCGTCCGCTCAACTTAGAAATCGCGGCGGATGCGGAGATAGAAAACGTTGCTGATCGTGTCGGATGCAGCATTGGCGTTCTCGATCTTCTGATAAAGTTCCGGACGGATATAAAGACCCTTCGCAGCTTGATACTTAAAGCCGACGCCATAGTCCGTTCGCTTATAATTTGCTGTATCCTGCGTTCCGGTTTCCGAGTCAGCATAGGCATACAACAGGTGTGAGCCTAAAGAATACTCAACGGCACCATAATAGTCACTGGCTGTAGCCAAATTCGATGCGTCTGAAGCAGAGTCCTTAACCTTTCCGCCCATAACCGAGTTGAACTGGCCGTTAACTGCCGATCCACCTGCGTTATCAACGTAGGAATTCGCACCGTTAGCATATGCGCCGCCGAAAATAACCTTAACTGGCGCAAACGAAACGTCGACACGACCGATGGCTGCAAAACCCTGAGCCGTTCCGGATACAGAACCGTCTACTTCGTGCGACACGAGGCCGCCCTTCAACGTAACAGCATCGCTAAGCTTCGACGTTGCGGCGATCAAAAGGTCAGGGCGAGATGCCTGCGTGTTGGCCGTTGCCGTCGTGACGCCAGCGTCGTTATTGTTTTCAGCTGCTTGCGCGCCGATTGTGACGGACGTGGCACCGAATGCTTGGGTGTATGAGAGAAGCCCAACCTGAGTAGGCTGATACGATACGCCCGAATTGTTATAGGCGTTGTCGAAATCAACCGGCGAAGGAGCTGCACCCGCACGGAAACCGGCTACGTCGACATAAGCACTTTCAGTCAACACCGTGTTACCGGCAGCTGTACCGATCGCGCCGTCAGCGGCAACCAAACCAATAACGCTGCGAACCGTTCCGATTTCGGTGTTGTTGCGAACATCGACGCGCGCAATAAACTTATAGCCAAGATTGTAAGGGCTCTTGGCAGGGCGAACAACATTGGCCGTGAACTTATTGTCCGACCGGACATAACCGCCAATGGCCAAGCAAGAATCGGTACCTGGAATTGCAATAAAACCAGCACCGTAAGCTGGGCACGCACCCGAAGGAGCAGCTGCAGGAGCTGCCTTCTTGGCTGGAAGGTCAGCGGCGATTGCCGAGCCAGCAACCAAAATCGCGGCCGAGGAAAGGAGGAGCATAGAAATTTTCATTGGAGACATCCATTGTTTACACTACAGAGAGACGCACTGTTTCAACTAACGGTTGTAAAATGACCTTAAATTTCAAATTTTACAAGGCATATCACGTTGAAATCGGGATTGTGACACTTTGTGAAAGAGGAGACGTGGCTAATCTGCCACAGTTTATTAACGCATTCTAAATGTGCAACACCTTCGAGTGGTTTTAACGCTCTGCACTGCGCTAATCGATTGGCCCATTGATCTATAAAAAAACCCCAGCAGTTGCCTGCCGGGGTTCGTTGAAAACTAATCTGTTAAGATTAGAAATCGCGCTCGATACGGATGTATGCGCCGTTGCCGGTCGTGCCGTTAACGGTTTCCGTGTAGATTTCTGGACGAATGAACAGGCCCTTAGCAATCGTGTGCTTGAGAGCTGCTGCATACTGCGTCTTCGAGTACGAAGAAGTATCCTGAGTTGACTTAATCGACTCACCAAACAAACCGATGCTGTCGTTCTTTCCAACTGGAATATCGATTTCACCCTGATAGGTCGTACCAGAAGAAATTGCCGAGCTATCAGCAGCCGAGTCCTTCACAGCGCCGCCTGCACCAAGATACTTCGATGCGCCGTTGGCGTATGCAGCATAACCCATGAACGAAGCAACACCGGCGTCAAACGAAGCCTTACCGATGAATGCGAAGCCCTGTGCCGTACCCGACGTTGCGCCGACGACTTCATGCGAAGCAATACCAGCGTTGATCTTGAGCGCACCCATCGAAGTTGCCAAGCCGGCTTCCAAATCAGGACGCGAAGCAGCGTTGCCACCATTATTGTTCTGCGCCTGCGTAGCAGCAACCGTCAGCGAGCCTGCGCCAACTGGCAACGAGTACGAAATCAGACCGACATGTGGTCCGAAAGCGTCACCCGAGTAGTTGTAACCGCCACCGATGTCGAACTGATCATCAGCAACACCAGCCGTCAAACCGCCGAGCGAAACATACGCATCAAGAGTTGCGCTGTTTTCGATCAGGATCGTGCTCTTAACATTACCAGCTTCGGTTGCATTTTGAGCGTCAAACTGCAGGTCATAAACCGAACCCAAGTTATATGGGGCAGTTCCACGAGCCGCGTTAGATGTATAGGTGTTGTTCGAACGAACGAAACCCGAGATCTTGAGGCAGGTGTCGCCGCCTGGGATGGCGATGTAGCCAGCGCCGAAAGCTGCGCAACCGGTTGGAGCTGCTGCTGGAGCTGCCTTCTTGGCTGGGAGGTCTGCTGCGTATGCAGCGCCAGCAACGAGAAGCGCTGCTGAGGAGAGGAGAACAGTTGAGAGTTTCATTTTAATCATCCATTTCTAATGGGCGTGGAACGCGAGACACATCCAACACCGTTTCGACATCCTG
>CAIRGA010000221.1 GCA_903877935.1 uncultured Hyphomicrobiales bacterium | reverse complement strand
CAAACCCATGGGCCAACATGTAGCTGGAAGCTTTCTCGCACCGGATGCCACCGGTGCAAAACATCGCAACTTTTTTATGCTTAGCAGGATCGAGATGGGTCTCCACATAATGGGGAAACTCGCTGAAGCTTCGGGTTTCAGGATCAATCGCGCCCTTAAAGGTCCCTATTTTTACTTCGTAATCGTTGCGCGTATCGAGAACAATAACATCAGGATCGGAAATTAACGCATTCCAATCCTTGGGCGCAACATAGGTTCCGACACGAGAGGTGGGGTCTGCTTCTGGCGCGCCTATGGTTACAATTTCTTTCTTTAGCCGAACCTTCAGTCGCAAAAATGGCATTTCGTCGTCAAATGAGAAACGCGGCGTTAATTCGGCGATTCCCGCTTCGTGACAAATCGCGTCGATCAAACGCGCAATTCCACCCCGCTCGACCGCTAAAGTGCCGTTTATACCTTCTTTGGCCACGAGCAGAATACCTGTGGCACCGGCAGCGCTGCATACGGCATGAAGTCGCTCGCGCAAATCCGCCGGATCAGCAACCGACTGGAACTTATAAAAGGCTGCAATTTCGTGGGTGTGCATATGCGTCTCTGTTCTTTACCGTGCCGGTAGGTACTGGCAAGAGTATCATCAATCCATAATGATTCATCTGGGGAGTTTAAACACCCGTGTCCGTCGGAAATTCAAGTACAACGTCGATCGCGGCCGATCCCACGCATGGGATCTCGGGGGCGCGTGATCGACAAATCGGCATGCTCTTCGTGTTGGGCTCGGCACTCGTGTGGAGCTTTGGCGGCGCGCTAGCCCGGTTTCTATCCGTTTCCGATCCTTGGTCTATAATTTTCTGGCGGTCGGGTTGGGCGGCAGCCTTCCTGATCGGCTACATGCTGAAGCGAGACGGAACCAGTCGCGCGCTTGTCCATTTTCGACAGATGGGTATTCCGGGGATTGTCGTTAGCCTTTGCTTTGCAGCCGCTTCCATGGCGTTCGTTGTGGCGCTTCAATACACGAGCGTGGCCAATATTTTATTGGTCCAAGCCGGCGGCCCCTTAATCGCCGCCTCCTTGGCCTGGCTCTTCTTCCGCGAAACCGTCTCCCTCGGTACATGGCTTGCAATTGCCACCGTGATTTTAGGAATTGGAGTAATGGAGTCGGAATCGCTCGACGGCAATATTTCGGCCATCGGCGGATTATTATCGCTCACCATTTCTTTGGTGTTTGCCGTTGCCACCGTTATTACGCGCCGCTACGCGCATGTTGAAATGGTGCCAGCGGTAACCCTGGGCGTTTTAATATCGTTCGCCGTCGCATTGTTTAACGTAAAAAACTTCGCCGTTACGCCCGTCGATATGCTCGTCCTGTTTGCCTTTGGAGCCCTTAATCTGGGGTGGGGATTGGCAATGTTTGTCAGCGGGGCGAAGCGCATTCCGGCGTCGATTGCCTCGTTGATTGGAACCGCTGAGCCTGTGCTCGGACCCGTATGGGTTTGGTTGATCCATGGCGAGACGCCGAGCGTGCCGACCCTCATTGGCGGACTTATCGTGCTTGGTGCCTTAATCGGCCACTCGCTCGGACAGATATGGGTCAGGCGTGCTTAAGCCTCAAGCAAATCCCCGAGCGTCTGGATAATCGCCGCGGGTGCCATGTCGACATATTCATCGGCCCGGCGCAGTCGATTAAGCCAAATACAATGAAAGCCCGCGACGTTTGCGCCAGCAATATCCCAGCGGTTGGACGAGACGAAAGCGGTAGCGCTCGGGGTAACGCCCATATTTTGCTCAACCAAACGATAGGCGGCCGGATCGGTTTTAAAAATTCCGACCGTTTCAACCGACAAAAGCGCATCAAACAATCCGTCAAGATGCGCCGAAGTAACCGCCCGCTCGAGCATATTCGTATCGCCATTCGAGAGAATAGCCGTTTTTAATCCCGTAGAACGAAGGGCAAGAAGGGCCGAGGCCGCGTCGCCATAGGCGTCAAGATCCCGATAGGCTTCAAGGATCGCGTCGCGAAGGGCAAGATGATCGGGTGCGATGGTCGCAAGAGCATAATCAAGCGAGGTCTCGGTTAATTGCCAAAACGATGCATACCGGTTGGAAAGGGAACGGATCCACGTATATTCGAGCTGTTTGGATCGCCAGAGTTCAGAAAGCGGGCGAGCCAGGGCCCCAAGCTCAACAGCGCATTTCATGACGGCTGCATGAACGTCAAAAATAGTGCCGTATGCGTCAAAAACCACGGCTTCTACCGGCTTTCCCTTGATGATTTTCGTCGTCATATCGGATGTACTTCCTCAACATAGGGTGGATGGTGCAAGCTCAACCTTGCCAACTTGCAAGTATGATTCACCACTAAATAAGACTATTCAGCATCTGTGCCATTTCAATGTCCATTCGGACAGCTTTAGACCGCACCGGAGACTTCCATGACTGACGCATTGTCCAATATCACAAACCGTACATCCGCCAATAATTTTGACGCCACGCATGTCATGACGACGGCAGAGATCGAGGAGCTTGTATCCTTCGCCCAGCACGCACCAACGGCCTTCAATTTGCAGAACTGGCGCGTTGTCGCCTTCTCTTCGAAGGATCAAAAAGAAGCGCTTAAGGGTGCAGCCTATGGTCAGCAAAAGGCAGCTGACGCCGCCGTTACCTTCGTTGTCGTTGGTATCAAGGACGGTTACAAAGAAATCGCCCGCCTCGCTAAGCCATTGCTCGACAACGGCGCTATTGACCAAGCCGCCTATGATGGCTGGGTCGGTATGACGGTTGGTTCGCACGAGAACAATCCGCAGCTTCAGCACGACGAAGCCTTCCGCTCCGCTTCGCTTGCTGCCATGACCTTGATGCTTGCTGCACAGGCTAAGGGCTATGTTTCGGGTCCAATGAGCGGCTTCGTGCCTGAGCAGGTCTCGACCGTTGCAGGTCTTGGCCCAAATGAAGTGCCGGTTATGTTGATCGCCGTTGGCCGCGCAGCACCTGGTAACTGGCCGCGCAAGCCACGTCGTCCACTTGCCGAGCAAGTCAAGATCGTCTGATCAATTTTACTTTCGGTGATCCGGCAGGAAACTGCCGGATCATTTCCATGAAAAGCGTTCGACGAATTGATCAAACGCATCCAGCGATGTTTGTTTCTCCTGATCGTTTAAAAACGACGAAACAAAAGCGTTTCGTCCAAGTTGAATAATGTCATTTCGGTCGAGCTCGAGCGCTCCCGCGATTTCCAGAAAATTGTCGGTGATGTAGCCGCCAAAATAGGACGGATCATCGGAATTAACGGTAACCAATAGTCCGGCCCTTAACATCCGCTTTAGAGGATGATGGGTTAAATCAGGACACACCTGAAGCCGCTTGTTGGATAGCGGACAGATCGTCATCGGCACCTGATCACGCACCATCCGTTGAACAAGATCAGCATCCTCAAACGCGCGGTTTCCGTGATCAATACGTTTGACTTGCAAATCATCTAATGCTTCGCAGACATAAGAAGGCGGACCCTCTTCACCCGCATGGGCAACCGCTACAAAGCCTTGCTCACGCGCCTCGCGATAAACACGCGAAAATTTGGAAGGTGGATGCCCCATCTCCGATGAATCAAGTCCAATTGCAAAAATATGATCGCGGCAGCGGCATGCCGCTTTGAGCGTCGCGAATGCATCTTCTTCGGGTAAATGCCGCAAGATGCACATAATCAATTTGGACGTCATACCATAATCGCGTTTGCCGCGTTCAAGGGCATCAACCAAACCTGAAAGAACGGTATCAAATGAAACGCCTCGCGCCGTGTGGCCTTGAGGGTCGAAGAAGATTTCGACGTGTTGCACATTTTGGGCGTGCATCCGCGTAAGATAGGCAAAGGCTAAATCAAAAAAATCGCGCGACGTTACGAGCACCGACATGCCCGCGTAATAAACATCTAAAAAATCTTGAAGAGATCCAAAAGCAAAAGCGCGCCGAACGGCTTCGACATCCGCATAGGGCAGCTGGATGCCATTACGCTCCGCGAGCGCGATCATCATCTCGGGTTCTAACGTTCCCTCGATGTGAAGGTGAAGTTCGGCCTTCGGCATGGCCTCAATGAAACGGGTAAGCACGTTCATCGACACCTTTCATGTCTCGTCACACCATGTGACGACCCAGAAGTCTGCCTTAACCTTCCGAAGAAGGGGGATCCCCTCCTTCGGCTATCCAAAAACAAATCAAGCGAGCTTGAGATTGCCGGCGCTTGTCTTGTTTTTCCGCGGATCCATGATCAGCTCATAGCTGACTTTTTGCTTTTCTTGCAGATCCTGCAATCCAGCCTGCTGAACGGCTGAAATGTGCACAAACACATCCGCGCCGCCGCCATCTGGCTGAATAAATCCATAACCCTTGGTTGCATTAAACCACTTAACAGTTCCTGTAGCCATCACGCCCTCGAAGAAATCCGCCAACCGTTGACGGACCTAAAGCGTAACCTGCAATTTTCGTCATGGCAATATTTTAGCTAATAAAATCTACATATGTCGCTTTTAGAACAATTATGTAGGATCGGCCATCAAAAAACGAGTCGTTTGCCAAGTGCTATAGGGTCGATTAAACAGCCTCTATTCAATATTTGAGGCCAATTCCATGACCGCGACGCTTCCCGACCGCCTTTCGATCCATCCCGACAGCCCCTTTCATAATGCCGAATTGCTGCAAAGCGGCGTCGGAATTCTCTTTAACGGCATTGAGAAGACCAATGTCGAAGAATATTGCGTGAGTGAGGGCTGGGTCCGCGTTGCTGCAGGAGCGGCAAAAGACCGGCACGGCAATGCCATGACGATCAAGCTTAAGGGCAAAGTTGAGCCGTTTTTGAAAGAGGCGAATAGCGAATAGCGAGTTGGTAACAAGAAATATGACATCATGGTGAGCCGCCGCAAAGCGGCGAGTCGATCCACGTCCTTCGACTCACATCGCTAAAGCGATGCGGCTCAGGATGAGGAGAGGTTAT
>CAIRGA010000220.1 GCA_903877935.1 uncultured Hyphomicrobiales bacterium | reverse complement strand
GCCAATTTGGGCTCCGTTTTAGTTCACGTTTTGTTCTGTGTAACACCTGTGTACTTGACAAAAACGCAAAACGCTACCACATTTAGTATGTGATAGCGTTTTTTATGCTTGAAAATACTATATATAGCGTTGGTCGACTTAGCGCGAATAGAATTCGATAACGAGCGATGGTTCCATCTGTACAGGATAAGGCACGTCAGCCAGCGCAGGGACGCGGACAAACTTGGCCGTCAACTTGGAGTGGTCGACTTCCACGTAATCAGGCGTATCGCGCTCGGCAAGTTGGGTTGCTTCGAGAACGAAAGCGAGCTGCTTGGACGCTTCCTTCACCTCGATGACATCGCCCACCTTCACTTGGTAGGAAGCAATGTTAACGCGGCGACCATTCACCTTCACGTGACCGTGATTGACGAATTGGCGGGCGGCAAACACGGTCGCCACGAATTTGGCGCGGTAGACAACCGCATCCAAACGGCGCTCGAGCAAGCCGATCAGGTTTTCGCCCGAATCGCCCTTGATGCGCACAGCTTCGTGGTAATAACGACGGAACTGCTTTTCCGAAATGTTGCCGTAATAGCCCTTAACCTTCTGCTTGGCGCGCAACTGCGTGCCGAAGTCGGACATCTTGCCCTTACGGCGCTGTCCATGTTGGCCTGGGCCATATTCGCGGCGGTTTACAGGGCTCTTCGGACGGCCCCAGATGTTTTGACCAAGACGGCGGTCAATCTTATGTTTAGCGGCAATACGCTTGCTCATCGCTGTTCCTCTTCAAAAGCGAAGTTACGAGGAACGCGCCCTCCTACTGCTGGATCTCTCCAGCCGACAGGTCGAATTTGCATGCAAAATCAACCACGGGTGCGTCAAAAACACTAAACGGGCCCAAAGGACCCGCAAAGCGATGGGGGTTCATACTGGCAGGAGGGGGAGATGTCAAACGGTAGCGGCCGAATTGACGGAGATAAAGTCTATTTTTTCAAGGCCGTAGCTCTTAAGCGCGGCACTAAAAGCGGGCTGAATCGCCAAACGGCTCGTAAAGACGGCGTGTATTGGTCTTGTCGGGGCCGCTTCCGCCGATGCTTCGCCCATTAAGTGTACGATGCGGCGGGCAATGGCGGGGGCAGGATCAATCCAGGTTACCGGCCAAGGGGCTATCCGTTCAAACGCTTCGAGCAGTAGGGGGTAATGGGTACACGCCAAGACGATCGTGTCGGTTCGCTTGCTCTGATGATCGACGAAACATGGGGCAATATCAGCGAGGATGTCGGCATCGCTGACGAAGTCACCCTGCAGCACGGCTTCGGCTTTACTCGCAAGGCCCGACGGAGCGTGTAGGATCACTTCACAGTCTTGTGCGAAGTCGCGGATGAGGGCCGTTGTATAATCGCGTTGCGCGGTGCCACGGGTCGACAGAATGGCGACGACTTTTGACTGGGATTGCTCGGCCGCCGGTTTAATAGCCGGAACCGTTCCAACAAACGGGATCGAAAAGCGCTCCCGCAACATGGGCAGAACAAGCGTCGAGGCGGTGTGGCAGGCGATGACCACAAGATCGGGGGTAAAGCGCGGGATCATGGCGTCGAACACGTCGCGCACGCGGGCAAGCAACACTTTTTCACTTAATTCGCCATAGGGGAAGACGGCGTTATCGGCGACATAGATATAGTCCGCATCGGGGCGTGCATTTCGAATGGGTTCGAGCACGGTTAAGCCGCCAACGCCGGAGTCGAAGACTAAAATGGTTTGGCGCTTTTTACTCACGCCTTTGGCTCCGCTGCTTGCGCTTTGAGGGCGGCTTCGCGTTTGCGCTTTTTGGAGTAAGGCACGCGTGGGCCTTCGACCAAGCGCACGATCATGCCGCGAATGGTGCGTAAATCCTGCTCGTCCATATCCATGCGCAGAAGGATGTTGCGTAGATTCATACTCATGCGTTGTTTTTTGTTAGGCGGGCGGTAGAAGCCGCGCTCCTCCAATTTCTCATCGAGATAGTCGAAGAAATTGAGAATTGTGCCGCGCTCGGCTGCTGGCCAACGTGTTTTGCGAGCGAAGGGGAGGGAGGCTTCGCCGCTTGCCGTTTGAAAGGCGTAGCCCATCAGCAATACGGCTTGGGAAAGGTTGAGCGAGGCGAAGTTCGGATCAACCGGATAGGTGCAAATGGCATCGGCCATCGCGATGTCGTGATTTTCTAACCCCGTGCGCTCGCGGCCGAACAAGACGCCGACTTTGCCGCCGTCTGCGATGCGGGCTTTCAGGTTGGTGCCTGCCTCTGAAGGGCCATGAATGGGTTTGCCTTGGCCGCGTTCGCGCGCGGTGGTGGCATAGACGAAGTTAAGATCGGCGACGGCTTCTTTCAGCGTGTCATAGAGCTTGGCCGCTTCAAGCACGAAGCCTGCTCCAGCGGAGGCGGCCTCGGTTTTCTGGTTCATCCAGTTTTCGCGCGGGCGCACCATGCGCAATTCATGCAGGCCGAAATTCGCCATAGCGCGCGCGGCCATGCCGATGTTTTCGCCGAGTTGCGGCTCGACCAGAATGATAACCGGCTTGTCGCTCATTGCGCGGTGACCTTTTGCAACAGGCGGGCTTGCTCGAAGGCGTAGGCCAGCGATGACGCATCGGCGATGCCTTTGCCTGCAATATCGAAGGCGGTGCCATGATCGACACTGGTGCGAATAAAGGGGAGGCCTATGGTGACATTTACGCCCTGTTCGATGCCCATATATTTGACGGGGATAAGGCCTTGATCGTGATATTGCGCGACGACGATATCAAATTCGCCGCGTCGCGCGCGCATGAACACCGTGTCGCCTGCGAAGGGGCCTGAAACCTTCATGCCCTTTGCTTGCGCTTGTTTAATCGCGGGTAAAATTTCAGTTTCGTCTTCATGACCGAAAAGTCCGCCTTCGCCGGCATGAGGATTTAGGCCTGCTACCGCAATGCGTGGCTCGGCAATGCCATAGGCACGGCAAGCAGCGTTGGCGAGTTCGATCGTTTTCAACACGCGTGCTTTGGTGATGAGATCGGGCACGTTTCGAAGCGCAACGTGGATCGTCACCAAGATGACGCGCAATTCGTCATTGGCAAGCATCATGGCGAAATCGGAGGTGCCGGAACGGTCGGCCAAAATTTCGGTATGGCCGGGATAGGGGATGCCTGCGGCTTTCAGTGCTTCTTTATGGATCGGGGCCGTCACGATGCCTGCGACCTCGCCCTTCAACGCTAAATCAATGGCAGACACGATGTAGTTATAGGCGGCTTGGCCGGAGCGCGCATCGACTTTGCCGATGGGGAGATCGGACGGAAGATTGGAAAGCGACAGGACATCGATGGTGCCTGCATCGGCCTTCGCCTCCGAAGGGAAAGCGATGGATCTGACCTTGAGAGGCAGTTGAAGCGATCTCACCGTGCGCTCAAGGCAACCCGCATCGCCGATGACGATCGCAGGCGCGCTAACGCCGTTTGCGAAAAACTTGGCGATGATTTCGGGCCCGATGCCCGAGGCGTCGCCCATGGTGATGGCTAAAACTTGCATGGAAAACCGTTAACGAAACTGATGGATATCGGCAATCCCAAGACTACTGCCCAAGAGGATTACTACTGCCCAAGAGGATTACTGCTGCCTAAGAGGATTACTGCTATTTGCGGGAATTAGGTGGCTTCGACCAATGATTTGCGGTGTTTTTCAGCGCGCGAATTGAGCCAGACGGCGGTTAGAACAAGAATTCCGCTGATTATCAGACGCCCATCCACCGGCTCGCTATAGATCAGCGCGCCCAAGGCAACGGCTCCAACGGTTGCTAAATTAACGGCTTGAACGGTTGAAACGGGACCAAAATGGCGCACGAGATTGAAGAAGGTGATCCGCTCGATCACCCACATCAACGTCACAGCGCCCAGCGCCAGCCACGCGGGCAAAGGCAGCTCAATCGTTGATTGTGCGTCGACGAGAAGAAGCGCGGGCAGGAAAACAAATCCGCTCGCTAGGCTTTCGACAACGCTGACGGCTCCCGCATCACGTCCTTTCGGCCAGTAGTGTGAGGCAAACAGATGATAGAGCGCGTAAAAGAAGGGTAGACTTAAGGAGCCTAACAACCATGGATCGAGAACGGAAAATAGGGTGCCGCCGCTTAACGCCGTGGGTTCAATCACAAGGATAGCCGCGCCAATAAATCCGGTCGCAATGGCGGCTGCGCGTGTCCAGCTGAAGCGTTCCATACCGATGGTCAGAGCCAAGCCATAGCCGAAGAGTGGCGTTGTCGAGGTGATGATGGAATAGGTTGATACCGGCACGTGTCCGATAATAATCAAGCTAATGCCAAAGGGCATGTTTAACAGCACCGCACAGCCAATGCCAAAGAGCCAAAGCTTGATGTCTGCCAGTGGCACGGGGCCACGTAGGCGCCATACGGAATAAAGGGCTATGCCAACCCCAAATCCAGAGAGCGAAATAGTGGCTAAGGGCGATACGCCAAGCGTTGCGAGGTGCTTGGTCATCACAGGCGAAATGGCCCAAAATAAACCGAGCCCTAAAAGGTTCGGGACGAGACCAACGCGGGATGAAGCGCTCATTGAGCGCGCCTATTATCGGTAGACATGAACGGATTATACTTTTCTATTTTTGGCGGAGCGGCGCGAGAGAATGTTAAGGCCTTCAACGCCTGCTGAAAACGCCATTGCGGTGTAGACATAGCCTTTCGGAACGTGAGCCCCAAAGCCTTCGGCAATCAATGTCATGCCGATCATAATCAGAAAGCCGAGCGCCAACATGACGATGG
>CAIRGA010000219.1 GCA_903877935.1 uncultured Hyphomicrobiales bacterium | reverse complement strand
TGCGGCGCGCGGAATTGATGTCGACAATGTTTCGCACGTTATCAATTTCGATTTGCCGAATATGCCGGAAAGCTATGTTCACCGCATTGGCCGTACCGCACGTGCAGGCGCAACGGGCATTGCAATTTCGTTCTGTGACCGCGAAGAGCACAGTTTCTTGCGCGCGATTGAAAAGGTAACACGGCAACAAATTCCGGTTGTTGAAAGTCCGCTTGGTCCGGGCCTCGGCATGCCGCCGCAGCCCCGTGTGAAGGGTGAGCCTTCAATCGACAAGCCCCGCACGACGCGCTCGGGCAAACCGGTGTGGCAGCGCAACCGGCCAGAGCGTAGCCGCAATGACGGTTCGAGAACGCCAAGCGAGACGGCACCGGGCTCGCGTCGCGATGATGCGCCACGGGCGCAAGAGTCTCGCCCTCGGCAAGATCGCCCGCAACAGGGCAAGCCCGCTCAGGGTGCTCGCCCGCCCCGCAAGGACGGCCCTGAAGTCCGTGATATGGCGCGCGAAGGCAAGGTTCAACGCAATCGCCGCTTTGGACGATAATGAAATTGGGATGGGGCGCTTGATGAAGCGCCTCATCCTCCCCATCTCTTGGCCATGACACGCCGCCTTCTTAAGCCCTTCTGGATCTTCATCGCGCTTCTGTTTTTACTGGAAGCGTGGTTATGGGATCGCATTCAACCGCTCATCGCTTGGTTGGTTGAGCATTTACCCTGGCGTGAATTTAAAGCCGCTTTGTCGCGCGGTGTCGCCCAACTCCCTCCCGTGATCGTTATTTTTCTGTTTGCATTGCCGGAAGTGCTTGGCATTCCCGCACAGCTCTTTTCGCTTTGGATTGTTGCCAAAGGTGCCGTGGTTTTTGGCACCGTTTTATTTCTTCTCGCCAAGGGGCTTGGGCTAATGGCGACCTTGGTGCTGTTTGAAGTGTGCCATGAAAAGCTGATGGAACTCAGCTGGTTCCGCTACGTCTATCGGTTGGTGACCGATGCGCGCGCTTGGGCGAAGCTACAGGTGCAGCCAATGCTTGATGAAATCACGCGGTTGCGCCGTGAACTCATGCTCCGCGTGAAAGCTGTTCTAGGCGATGGTGGGTTATTTGAAATGCTGCGTCGGATTAGAGCGGCTGTGAAGAAGCGGGCTGCTCGATAGGCAAGTTCCTTTTTATCTCATGGTGAGCCGCGCTGAAAGCGCGTGTCGAACCACGGTGCATTCTTCTGCACCAGTCCTTCGACTCACGGCTTCGCCGTGGCTCAGGATGAGGTAAGGGGATGGGTGATCAATGAATCTCTGGCTCAGGCAAGGCTTCATTGCCTTCGAGAAAATCATAATCGCATCCTTCATCGGCCTGCGTGACGTGAGCGCCATGCAGCCGAGCATAACCGCGCGAGGCAGGTTTTTTGGGCGGTGTCCATTGGGCCAGACGCGTTGCCATTTCGGCGTCTGAAATTGCAAGATTCAAGATGCGGTTTTGAACGTCGACCGTAATCAAATCGCCGTTCCGAACTGCAGCAAGAGGGCCGCCAATGGCAGCCTCTGGTGCGACGTGCAAAATGCATGCGCCATAGCTTGTGCCACTCATGCGGGCGTCCGAAATACGGACCATATCGCGGATGCCTTGTTTTAAAAGTTTTTTCGGGATCGGTAACATGCCCCATTCGGGCATGCCCGGCCCACCGACAGGACCTGCATTACGAAACACGAGCACATGATCGGGCGTTACATCCAGTGACTCGTCGTTTATGGCACGCATCATAGAATCGTAATCATCAAAGACTAGTGCGGGGCCGGTATGCTGCGTCAGATGGGCTTCGGCTGCTGCGGGTTTCATCACCGCGCCACGTGGAGCGAGATTGCCGGTTAGAACGGCAATGCTACCACCCGACGCAATGGGCCTATCGAGAGGGCGAATAATATTGTCGTTCCAGATTTTAGCGTCTTGATAACGCTCAGCCAGCGTTGTTCCTGTTACCGTCTTCTCATTGGCATGGAGCAAGGGCAAGAGCTGCTTGAAAAAGGCCGGGAAGCCGCCTGCGTAGAAAAAATCTTCCATTAAAAATTCGCCCGAAGGACGAAGATTGGCGATGACACCCACACGATGGGAAAGGCGGTCGAACTCGGAGAGAGGAAGATCAAAGCCTGCGCGGCGGGCTATGGCGACGAGATGAATAATGCCATTGGTTGAGCCGCCCATGGCCATCAAAGCGAGGATCGCATTTTCAAAAGATGCTTTGGTAAGAATGCTTTTGGGCGTTGTGTCATTCCAGACCATATCAACGCATGCCACACCGCATGAGATGGCCATCCGCGTATGGCCTGAATCGGCGGCGGGGATGGACGCCGCACCGGGTAAGGTGAAGCCTAATATTTCAGCGATGCCTGCCATGGTGGACGCGGTGCCCATGGTCATGCAAGTGCCGAAGGAACGAGCAATGCCTTGTTCCATCTCGCGCCATTCGGCATCAGTGATGTTTCCGGCTTCTTTATCCGCCCAATATTTCCAGACATCGGAGCCCGAGCCCAATTGTTTGCCCGCCCAGTTGCCGCGCAACATCGGCCCCGCTGGCATGAAGATGGCCGGGATGTTCATGCTGATCGCACCCATCAGCAAGCCCGGTACGGTCTTATCACAGCCGCCAAGCAGAACAGCGCCATCGACAGGATGGGAGCGCAACAATTCCTCCGTCTCCATCGCCAGAAAATTGCGGTAGAGCATGGTGGTTGGTTTGACAAAATTTTCCGAGAGCGAGAGCGCGGGCAATTCCATCGGAAAGCCGCCCGCTTGCCAGATGCCCCGCTTTACTTCTTCAGCACGTGTTCGCAAATGGGTGTGGCAGGGATTGGCTTCGCTCCATGTGTTGATGACGGCAATCACGGGCTTGCCCATGAAGTCTTCATAGCGATGGCCCATTTGCAATGCGCGCGAGCGGTGACCAAAGGATCGTAAATCGTTGGCGGCAAACCAACGATGGCTGCGCAACGTCTCGGGCGTTTTACGGGGCATCACTCACACTTTCAAAACTGGCCTTTAGCATACCACTCACGGATGCGGGCATCCATCCAATCGGTCTCGATGGTAGCGGATGGAATTTGTCCGACCCAAGCATGAAACGCATGCATCATGCCGCGCGCGACGCGCCATGTGTAGGGAATATCGGCTTCCGCCAGACGGCGTGCAAAGATGGCGGCATCGTCGGCCAGCGGATCGC
>CAIRGA010000218.1 GCA_903877935.1 uncultured Hyphomicrobiales bacterium | reverse complement strand
TTGGGCCCACTTAAACAGGATCTTTTAAAATGAATGACTCATCCTATCCAACAAAGGTTGTGCACAGCGAGGCCGAGTGGCGGGCTCGCCTGACGCCGGAGCAATATCGCATTGCGCGCGAGCACGGAACGGAGCGTGCGTGTACGGGGCCTGGTTGGGACGAAAAGCGCAAAGGCCGGTATCAATGCGTCTGTTGCGAAACGGATTTATTCACGTCGCAAACCAAGTTTGAATCCGGCACGGGCTGGCCGAGTTTTTTCCAACCGGTTGATCGCCGTCTCATTATCGAGAACGAGGATTTAACCCTTGGCATGCGCCGCATTGAGGTGTTGTGCGCGGTGTGCGATGCGCATCTTGGACATGTGTTTCCGGACGGTCCACGGCCAACCGGATTGCGCTATTGCATCAATGCAACGGTATTGAACTTCATTCCCGAGGAAGCGTGAGCGGAGTGATGGTGCAAGCCTCGGATCGATTAATGAACAGAAGCGCTTCGCATCTTCTGATCATTGATATTCAAGAAAAATTAGTGCCGACGATTCATGCGGTTGACGCGATGATCGAGAGGACGCGGTTTTTGATTGAAACGGCCCGCGTCTTGAATGTACCGATCAGTTTGACCGAGCAATATCCGAAGGGCCGTGGCTCAACCGCACCGGCTTTGCTTGCTGCATGTGGTGACGCGTCTGCCGTGTTTGCCAAGACATCGTTTTCATGTTTGCGCGATGAAGCGATTGCCGCGCATTTAAATTCGTTTCCGGATCGCCGCCAATTGGTGTTGGTGGGCATGGAAGCGCATGTCTGCGTGTTGCAAACAGCACTTGATGCTGGGGCGCAAGGGTTTGAGGTGTTTGTCGTGAGTGATGCTGTTTCGAGCCGCGCGGTGCCGGATGTCGAAGCCGCACGGCGTCGTTTGAAAGCGGCAGGCGTTACGATGGTGTCGGCTGAGATGGTTTTCTTCGAATGGCTTGAGCGATCAGGTACGACGGAGTTTAAGCAATTGGCGCCTTTGTTGCGATGAGGTGGGTGTGGGATCAACGACTACCGTTAGACCCACAACCGTCTGCTGATGCTGTCGCTTATCTAGCTCCTTCAAACACAGAAACGACACCACTCCCCCCCTCATCCTGAGCCGCACCAAAGGTGCGAGTCGAAGGACGTGGTTCGACACGCGCTTTCAGCGCGGCTCACCATGAGGGGAACAGCAGCTTGCTTCACGTGAGGAGGTGGATGGTTTATCGCTACCCTCATCCTGAGCCACGGCGAAGCCGTGTGTCGAAGGACGTGGTTCGACACGCGCTTTCAGCGCGGTTCACCCTGAGGGTAAATGTCCTTCTCCTGCAAGGAGAAGGAAGATCGCAGATAATTTTCCTAAAATGCTTGACAATATCAATAATAGGATAATAGTCTCCATAGGCTTACCTAACGGAATGGAGAAGAAAATGGTTCAAGCGCAGAATGGCGATGGGGTTACGCGGGCGGTGGCGTTGGCTTTGCGGGAGCTTGCGGGGGAGGGGTGTTTTGGTACGCGTGGGCTGCGCGATGATTATGTTTCTGTAGCGAAATCCAAACGCGGTGTCTCGCTGGCGGTCGGCCATATCAAAGCGGCTCTCGCGGAGCGATTGGTTGTTTCCGGCTGGGCGGAATGGCGCGGTTCTGTTGATCATGCGCGTCTGGTCTTAACGGATGCGGGACGAGCGGTTGCGCGGAACGTCATCGCGCGCTTGTCGAGCGAAGGGCCGGAGGATCTCGACGTCGAGGATCGGATGGTTGGCGCTGTCTCGCAGGCTGTTCTGGTTGACCGCCGCGAGAGCCCTTTGGCCTGGCTTGCCCGGCGCAAGGGTGCGGATGGCAAGCCTTTGATCGATCCGGCCTGTTTTGCTGCTGGTGAGCGCCTCCGCGCGGATTTTGAACGCACGGGATTGTCGCCACGTGTCACGATGGATTGGGGGCGGTTTGGATCGGGCTCGTCGTCATCGCGTTCTGGCGGAGGATCCTTGAGTGATGCGATGATTGCCGCGCGGCAACGCATGGACCATGCGCTTTCGGCGGTGGGCGCCGATATGGCGGGGCTGTTGGTCGATATTTGTTGCTATCTCAAAGGGCTTGATCTGGTTGAGCGCGAGAGGGGATGGCCGCCGCGCTCAGCGAAATTGGTTTTGAGCATGGCCCTTGGGCGATTGGCCGCGCATTACGGGTTAGACCATGAAGCGCGTGGGCGTGAGTATTCAAAAGGGATTGTCGTTTGGGCCGATCAGTCTGGTGCTTAAGGGTGAGCGTCCAAGACCAAGGCGGCTTTAGCGTCCCGGCGAATGCGCTCGACCATCGAGCGCACGCCGTTGGAGCGCTGCGGCGTGAGATGTTCGGCTAAACCGATGCGGCGAAAGAGGTCGAGCGCATCGAGAGCTAAAATCTCCGACGCACTGCGTCCCGAGTATAAAGCCAGCGTGAGTGCTACTAAACCTTTGACGATATGGGCATCGCTTTGGCCGCGAAAGGAAAGAACCGGCTCGACGCCTTCGTGGTTGATCGAGGTGATGACCCACACTTGGGAGGCGCAGCCTTTGACGCGTGTTTCCTCGGTCATGTCGCTTTCTTCAAGCGGCGGCAAATCTTTGCCGAGCTCAATCAAATAGCGATAACGGTCTTCCCAATCCTCGAGGAAGCCGAAATTTTCCATGATTTCGTTGAAGCTTGCAGCCATTGAACGCCCCTTAAACAGAGGCTCTGTTTAAAGCGTGCGGGCTGATTGGTCGAGGTCAAATCTTTTTCTGACCCGGCGATGGTGCCGCAGGTGGCGTATCCCGCCGTGGCGGGAGTGGAATTGCGGGCGCATCCGATACGGCATCCGCTAAGGCGACGGGACGGGTTTTTGCAACGGCTGCGGCGTCGTTTGCCGTTTCGTTCAACAAAGCGAGCAAAGGATCGGTGCCGTCATTACCCTTCAAAGCGGATGCTGCGGCATCAAGACAGGCCTTCTCATGGCCCTTGCACGCTGCAACAGCGGCCCTGCCAATGGTTTCAATCGTCGAGTTTGATTGCGATACGGTTTTTGCGGTCGCTGTCGCCAGCGCAGGCGCTGCCGCAAGCTCAATGCCGTGCGCGGATGGTCTGGCGAGCCAATCCGGCAAAGCCGCGCGCATTGGCGATATGAGGTAGAGAACGCTGATGACGAAAAGCGCTCTGATGATGAAACCCATAAGCGTGCACTACAGTGTTGAAAGCCGTTGATGCCATTCTCTTAGGCATAGTTTCACTGTGTGCAAATCAGGCATTCGTGTTGTTCGCGCTCCGGACACGCAAAGATTGTAGGTGTGGTTAACCAATGGCTAATTTTAGGGGGAAATTTGTCTGCTTTGTTAACGATTGGGTGCGGTTTTGTTAACATTTGCGCGACGCTTTCCAAAATTTGAATTTCGAATTTAGGAAGACTTAAACTCCGCGCGTCACACTGTCGGCAGAAGAGTCGCGCCCGGGATGCGGGCGATACGGAGGCGGTGCGTGGTGGTTCGGATAGCGGCGGTCAATAACGCGATGGATAAAGTGGGCGATCTTGTTCATCGCTCGGTGGGGCGACAGGATACGCGCTTTGTTGCGCATCGCTGGTTTATCGGCACGCGCCTTACCATCGGAGTTTTGGGACTGGTCCTGATGGGCCTGTGCTTTAGTATGCCCGGTAGCTTGTCCCGTAGCGCCTTATTGGCATCGACCGATTTAGGCTTTCAAGCCGTTATTGCCATGATGGTGTCGCGGTTTGGTGGCCTTAGAATGGGTTATTTGCTCTCCACTGCAACACTGTGTGCTTTGCCAGTTGTGGCGACGGGTGCGATGGGAGCCGGCGCCATGGTGCCGCTTGTGTTGGAGGGTGCCATTTTGACCGGTAGCGCCGGGGCCGCGATGGCGACCGGTATGATGGTCTTGGCTGCTCTACTGGCCTTCGGCTTGGCAGGTAACAAAGGCGATGGCGTTCTTCTAGCCTCGCAGATCGTGGCGATTGCGACGATGCTCGGCGGCGCGCATTACCTCGTGAAGCGGGATCGCGATAGCGAGGCACAAGCGCGCTTTG
>CAIRGA010000217.1 GCA_903877935.1 uncultured Hyphomicrobiales bacterium | reverse complement strand
CATCTGTTTCTAAAAGAGTGCGAATGGCGCTTCAATCATCGACCAGCCAGCAACCTCTTGAAGACGCTCGCCGAATGGGTCAAAGTATAAATACTTAAACCTTATCTATGTCAGCCCCATATTTTTTTTAGTTGACGGTTTGTTCGATTACGTAGAAGTATTACCAAAATCGATAAAGTTGTTTGTTTTTCCGTGGCGTAAGTCGGAGTTGGGTTGTGGTTAAATCATTAGTTAGCGTAAAACGTGTAGCATCTACTGGACCAAGTTCGGGGCGCGGCCGCCCGAAAGCAGGCGCCGCTGATGGCGACTATATTCACACAATCGGCGATCTGGCGCAGGAATTTGGCGTGACGTTGCGCACACTTCGGTTTTATGAGGATCGCGGGCTGATCAAGCCAAAACGGCAGGGTTTAACGCGGCTTTATAGCGACGCGTCAAAAGCCCGGCTGAAAGAAATCATCAAAGCGACCAATCTCGGATTTACCCTTACCGAGATCCGCGCTTTGCTCGGTGTCGATGGTTCGGCCAAGGCATCTCCGGCGTTGAAATTGAACAAGACGCAGATTACCGAGCAGCTTGCTCATCTTGAAAAACAAAAGTCCGATATCGAAAAGGCCATTGCCGATTTGAAATCGATGCAGAAATTGGCAGCATAATCGTCATTGTCTGATCATTGATCCAAACCCACGCTCGGCCTAAGATATATCGCGTTGCCGGCATAGAGGGTGGGTTAAAATGGCTGAAGCATATATTTATGATCACGCTCGCACACCGCGCGGGCGTGGCAAGCCGGACGGCGCCCTGCATGAGGTAACGGCGCTGGCCTTAGCGGCCGCCCCGCTCAGCGCTTTAAAGCAACGCAATCATCTCGATCCAGCTCTTGTTGATGATGTCGTGCTCGGCTGTGTCGATCCGGTTGGCGAAGCAGGCGGCAATATCGGACGGGCTGCGGCCCTCGTCGCGGGCTATGGCATCGGTGTTCCGGGCCTTCAAATCAATCGCTTCTGCGCTTCAGGGCTCGATGCCATCAATTTTGCATCCGCACAGATCATGGCCGGACAACAACAGATGGCGCTTGCGGGCGGTGCCGAATCAATGAGTCGGGTTGGACTTGGTGCATCGGGCGGTGCGTGGGCTTGTGATCCTGCCATCGCAATCCCGGCCTATTTCATGCCGCAAGGTATTTCCGCCGATCTTATTGCCACCAAATACGGATTTTCGCGCGCCGATGTTGATGCCTATGCCGTCGAGAGCCAAAAGCGCGCCGCTCAGGCATGGCAGGAAGGCCGATTTAAAACATCCGTCGAGCCTATCAAAGATCTGAACGGTCTCACCATTCTGGATCGCGACGAGCATATGCGGCCGGAAACGAGCATCGAATCACTTGGCGGACTTAAACCATCGTTTGCCGTTATGGCGGAGCATGGTGGTTTCAGCGCTGTCGCCATTCAAGCCCATCCTGAAATTGAGGCGATCAACCATGTCCATCACGCCGGTAATTCGTCCGGCATTGTTGATGGCGCAGCGGCGGTGCTTTTGGGATCGAAAGCAGCAGGCCAATCGGCGGGCCTAAAGCCGAGGGCGCGAATCAGAGCGTTCGCCAATATCGGATCAGACCCCGCGCTCATGCTGACCGGCCCGGTTGATGTTACCAAAAAGCTTTTAAAAAATGCCGGTATGAGCATCCATGACATTGATCTCTTTGAGGTCAATGAGGCCTTTGCGGCCGTTGTCTTGCGCTTTATTCAGGCGTTTGATGTCGATCCTAAACAGGTCAATCCGAACGGTGGTGCCATTGCAATGGGACACCCGCTTGGTGCGACAGGAGCCATGATCTTAGGCACAGCCTTGGATGAGCTTGAGCGAACAAATAAGACCTTGGCTTTAATCACGCTCTGCATCGGTGCCGGAATGGGCACTGCGACGATTATCGAACGGGTGTGAGGAAATCAAACCATGGCCAACACTTTGACCGAATTTCAGCTCACTTCCGATAGCGAAGGTATAGCCACCCTGCTGTGGGATGCGCCGGGAAAATCCATGAACGTGTTCACGGACGTCACCATGAGCGAACTCAATCAGGCAATTGATCACATCGTGGCTGATGCCGCCATCAAAGGATGCATTATCCTATCCGGTAAAGCCGATAGTTTCTCAGGTGGTGCAGATATCCGCATGTTGGCCGGATTGGCAGAACGTTCAGAAGACAATGAAAAGAAACTCGGTGCAGACGAAGCCAACCGCATTTTCTTCGATGAATCACGACGGCTGTCCCTGCTTTTCAGGAAGCTTGAAACCTGCGGCAAACCCTTTGTTGCGGCTATTCATGGCGTTTGCCTTGGCGGTGCTTTCGAATTGGCCTTGGCCTGTCACTATCGTGTCGCCTCTAACGATGCCAAAACACGGTTGGGTCTACCTGAAATAAAAATCGGAATTTTTCCTGGAGCAGGCGGCACGCAACGCGTAGCCCGCTTGGCGCATACGGCGGATGCCTTGATTTTTATGATGAAAGGCGAGGCCCTAAAACCCAGTGCCGCGTTAAAGCTCAATCTTATTCATGCCGTTGCGCCAAAAAGCGAAATCATCAACCGCGCTCGGGAGTGGATTCTCGCAACGGGCAACGCTGTTCAGCCTTGGGACGCCGACGGGTTCAAGCTTCCCTCGGGCCCGGTCTACTCGAAGGCCGGCATGATGGTATGGCCTCCGGCCAGCGCCCTTCTCCGCAAGGACACCAACGATAACTATCCCGCCGCAAAAGCCCTTCTACAATCCGTTTATGAAGGGCTGCAATTGCCGATCGATGCGGCCTTGCGAGTCGAGAGCCGTTACTTCGCCAATATTTTAAAAGGCCAAGTCGCCAATGCGATGATACGAACACTGTTCGTGTCGATGCAGGCCTTGAACAAAGGGGCAAGGCGGCCGCCCAATGAGCCCGCGACGAGCATTAAACGTATCGGCGTGATCGGCGCTGGTTTTATGGGATCGGGTATCGCAACAGTTTCTGCTCTTGCAGGCATCGAGGTTGTCTTGATCGACCGTGATCAAGCCTCTGCCGATCGCGGCAAAGCCAATGCCGATAAGGTAATGACGAATAATGTCGCAAAAGGCCGCGCGACCGAAAGCGAACACGCTGCTTTTCTTACGCGAATAACGGCAACGGATAATTTTGATTTTCTAAAAGATGTCGATCTTGTTGTCGAAGCCGTCTTTGAGGATCCTGCCGTTAAAGCAGAAACGATACAAAAAGCCGAGGCGGCGATGCCTTCCTCCGTGGTCTTTGCATCCAACACATCGACCCTACCCATCTCCGATCTGGCCCATCACTTCTCGCGTCCAGTCGATTTTATTGGCATTCATTTTTTCTCGCCCGTTGATCGGATGCAACTTGTTGAGATTATTGTCGGCCAACAGACAGGATCAAAGGCCCTTGCCATGGCATTTGATTTCGTCCGCAAGATTGGCAAGACACCCATTGTGGTCAATGATGCCCGTGGCTTTTATGCCAATCGATGTGTTTTGAATTATCTTCTCGAAGGGCACCTGATGCTCCATGAAGGTATACCGCCGGCGATGATTGAGAATGCAGCGCGTATGGCAGGCATGCCCGTTGGTCCTTTGGCCCTTACAGATGAAATTGCGATTGATCTCATCTATAAAATTCTGAAAGCGACAAAGGCCGCATTGGGACCTCATTCAGTCAATGCCGTTCAAGAATCGATATTGAGCAGCATGGTTGAGCGCCATCAGCGGCTGGGTCGAAAAAGCGGCGGTGGATTTTATGATTACCCGAAAGAGGCACCGAAACATTTATGGGCTGGCCTTGTGGAGTTTCAACCGTCACGGTGCGATCCTGAAACAATTAATATAAGCGATTTGAAACATCGCTTCTTGGTAACGCAAGCCCTTGAAGCGTCACGATCGATGGAAGAAGGCATTATCACAGATCCTCGCGAAGCCGATGTCGGCGCTATTTTAGGATTTGGTTTTGCACCCTATACAGGCGGGCCAATCTCGATGATTGACGGCATAGGTCCGAACCGTTTCGTTGCCCTATGCGAAGCGCTTGCCAATCGATATGGCGACCGATTCTTACCGAATGCCTTATTGAAAAAAATGGCATCAAGCGGCGAGAGCTTCTATGCATCATAGTTGGAAAAAAATCCATCGCTAACCCTTCAGCCAAGCTGGCTTTGAAGCGATGTGGATCCTTGACGAGGATTTAACAGACAAAACGTCCCTCGTACGCATACGATAAGCGCACGGCTTCGCTGCGGAGCGCCATCGATCGGCTGCAGGCTCTGATCCAAAGCAATGACGAGCCGGGTGAAATTGTCTCGAATCGATGGCTCTTCACAGTCGGGCAGCACGCCACTGCGCGAGCAAGGCACGAAGTGCCGCCGGCTTTAAAGGCTTATGTAAGATCGTCACACCATTGGCTTGTGCATCATCCCTCACCGCCTGCGTGCGGTCCGCAGTTATCAGAATGGCAGGCAACGGCTCTCTCCTTTGGTCACGTAAAATCCTGATCGCGTCTAAACCCGTACCGCGATCGAGATGATAGTCGGCGATGATCGCATCGAGCGGTAGCTGAATCTCATTGAGTTCTTCAAGGCTCGAAAAAGGCGTTACCTGACAACCCCAACCTTCCAATAAAATCCGCATGCCATTAACGATGGCCGGCTCGTTATCGATTACCACGACTTGCATACCCAAAAGCGGCGCCATTGGCGTAGGGCTATCTGACGCCTTCATGCGGGCAGGTGCTACATGTTCGGTGAGTGGAAGTTCAATCGTAAAGCGCGAACCTTTTCCGGGCTCTGACGATAATTTTAAAGGATGACGAAGAAGCCGGGCAATTCTTTCAACAATAGACAATCCAAGCCCGAGTCCGCGGGCAATTCGTGCACCTTCGTCAAGCCTTTTAAACTCGCGAAAAATCGTCTTTTGTTGCGATAGAGGGATTCCCAGACCCGTGTCATGAACTTCGACGCGCACCTTTCCCTTTTTGCGTCGACAACCGATAAGGACACGGCCTTCTTGAGTATATTTAATGGCATTGGATACGAGATTTTGCAGCAACCGCCTGATCAAACGCCGATCCGTCTTCACCGTCAGAGAGGTTTTGACAAAGGATAGTTTAATGCTCTTTTCGGCAGCCAATGGTTCGAGCTCAATTCGCAATTGCTGGAAGAGGTCATCGAGCGGAACAGATGATAATTCCGGCTTCATGGCACCAGCATCGAGGCGAGATATATCAAGCAACGTCGTCAAAATATCTTCGACCGCTTCAAGGGACGTCGCCACATTTTCGGCAAGATTAACGTCGCCCTGATGTCGGTCCCGTTCGAGGAGCGCGGTCGAATATAGGCGCGCCGCATTAAGCGGTTGTAAAATATCATGGCTCGCCGCCGCGAGAAAACGCGTCTTTGATAGATTTGCGTCTTCGGCTTCAGCCTTGGCGCGTGCCAATTCGCTGTTTAACCTCAGCAGCTCTTCTGTCCGTTCGCGCACCCTTGCTTCAAGCGACTCATTGGCGGTTGCCAATGCCTCCTCGGCGAGAACCGTGTCAGTAACGTCCGTATAGGTCGTAACGATACCGCCATCGGGAAGGGGGGCCGACCTGAATTCGATTGTTTTACCTTCAGGGAAAAGCCGAAGCCTTGATTGACTTGAATCTTTTACGAAGCTTTCAAGGCGCGCCGCAATTAGCCGGTCGCGGCGACCCGGCCCATAGAGGCCTTTTTTTGCGTTCAGCGTCACAATATCTTCGAGACTCGTGCCTGTTCGCATCATCATATCGGGCAGACCAAATAAATCCTGAAATTCACGGTTCCAGCAGGTCAAGTTTAAATCGCTGTCAAAAACCGTGATCCCCTGTCGGGCATGATCCAGCGCGTGTTGTAAAAGATCGCGATTATATTGTAAGGCAGCTGATGCATCATCCAATAGGCGAAGGGCATCGGAGCGACTGACATTGTTGCCACTCAACAGCATCGATAAAACACGCCGCGATGATGCGGCTCCAATCGCTGAGGCCAACTGGTTCTCGGCAAAGCGGAGCATCTCAATATCCGCTGAATTATCGTCACTCTTCGTACCGCGTAACGACCCAATCATTCCTGCGAAGGCGCGCTCTGTTTGCTCGACACCAAGATATCGCCCGACAACTCTTTTTAATTCACCAATGGTGACAGAGCTTCTCCATAACTTGAAATTAAAAGAACGGCGCAAGCGGTCGGGTGAAACAAAGAGATTGGCTTGAAACCGTTCAACCGGGCTTGGTAATCTGAGCCATGAGAAGCCCACATAAAATAGAATATTCAGACCAAGACTAAAAAGTGCGCCATTGGCAATAAAGGGTAAATCGCAATCAAACAGATGGGTTGGTCGTAACCATTCAACCCCAAAAGGTCCAAAGCTAATTAAATCATTGATTAACGTTCTGGATGGATCCGCGAGACTTGGCAATGCAAGTGTGTAAGCCCAGACAATAAAGCCGGAAACTAAACCAGCGCCGGCCCCTAATGCCGTACCATTTCGCCAAAACAAGCCACCAAAAAAAGCGGGCGCGATCTGAGCAATTGCGGCAAATGAAATGAGTCCGATCGACGCCAAGGCTGTGTCGCTTGATGTTCGAAAATAGAAATAACCAAGCAATAAAACGAGAACAATCGCTATACGGCGGATGGTTAAAAGTTGCCCGCCTAAATCCCCTGATACAGGACGCACTAATTTAGCGCCACGTCGCAGAAGGAGCGGCATGACGAGATCATTGGAAACCATCGTACCAAGGGCGACACACTCGACAATCACCATGGCGGTCGATGCCGAAAAACCGCCTATAAATACGATAAGCGCCACAATCCCATTGCCTGCATGGAGTGGTAATTGAAGCACCGCCATATCTCGGTCAATAACGCCAAGGGGGAAAATGAGATCCGATGCGAGCGCAATAGGAATCACAAAAACATTGATCAAAATAAGATAGAGCGGAAAGAGCCAGGCCGCTTGTTTGGTATCAGCGGGATTTCGATTTTCAATCACCGTCATGTGGAATTGACGGGGCAAGAGTAAAATCATTGCCGCGGATAATAACGCCATGACAAGTACGGTTGAAAGGCCACTGCTGCGTCCCAAGATGGGCAAAACATCGGGGCGCTTTTCTAGAATGGTGATTAGATCGCTCGGCCCACCAAAAATGCCCCAGACAACAAAAATGCCGACAATCAGAAAGGCGGCAAGTTTAATGATCGACTCCATCGCGATGGCCAGCGTCAGGCCTGAATGGTGTTCGCGGGCATCAATATGCCGGGTACCAAACACCGTCGTGAAGGCGGCCAGCACCAGCGTAACAATGAGCGAGAGGCTACCAGAAGCGGGTGTAGAAAATCCTTGTGCGCTGCCGGAAACCGCATCCAAGATCGTCGCAAGCGAAACCGAAATCGCTTTAAGCTGTAAGGCGATATAGGGGATCGATCCGATAACGGCGATCAAAGCGACAAGGGCTGCAATCTTTGCGTTTTTGCCGTAGCGGGCGGCGACAAAGTCGGCGACCGACAAAATATTCTGTGCCTTGGCAAGCGTGACGATCCGTTCGACAAATTTTTGTCCGAACCCGATCACCAGAATCGGGCCAATATAAATCGATAAAAAGTCGAGGCCGGTTACCGATGCCAATCCAACCGAGCCAAAAAAGGTCCAAGACGTACAATAGACGGCAAGGGCCAAGGCATAGAAGGTTGGCCCGGCATTGCCCGATAAAAGTTTCTGGCCGTAAATATCCCCAAAATGCGCAACGGTAAAAAGCGCCGACAGGTAAATCAGGGCAGCTAGAATAATGACCCAGCCTGCAATCATGGTCTTCTAATCCCTCCTCAAACAGGCCCTTGGCTAGAATTTCAGTTCACACAACGTCTGGCAAGCGCGGCGTGTTTGTGAAAGAAGTATCTGCGTAACGACGCAGCCCCTCGAGGAATAGTATGTTTTCGAATCAATCAACCTCAAATCTGACCCGCACTATCAGCCCCGAGGCCCTTGGCGCGCCGCCAAGCGGGATTGTGGAGGTTTTTACCTATGGTTGGGGGCGTCCGGGCTTAATCCCGCTCTGGGCAGGTGAAGGTGACATGTCGACGCCGAGCTTTATCACCGAGGCCACCACGCGCTCGCTAGCCGCTGGAGAGACATTTTATACCCCGAACCGAGGCATTCCTGATTTCCGGGCGGCTGTCGCACGCTATATGTCGCGGCTTTACGGTCAGGAATTTAGCCCCGATCGGTTCTTATGCACCATCGGCGGTATGCATGCCTTGCAAGTTGCGATGCGACTGATCCTGTCGGCCGGTGACGAATTCATTGTGCCCTCTCCCGCTTGGCCGAACTTCATCGGCTGCGGGAAAGTCATCGGAGCAATCCCTGTTGACGTGCCTATGGGCCTGACGAATGAAGGCCCAAACGGGCGTTGGTTCCTCGATGTCGATCGGATTGCCAGCGCCATCGGTCCACGGACCCGCGCCATCGTCATCAATTCACCGTCCAATCCGACCGGCTGGACCGCTACGCGCGCGGAATTAGAGGCCGTTCTTGCCCTTGCCCGAAAACATGGGCTTTGGATCATTGCGGACGAAATTTACGGGCAATTTGTCTTTGACGGGTCGGCACGGGCGCCATCTTTCCATGATGTCATGGAAGAAGATGACAAAATCATCTTTGTTCAAACCTTCTCAAAAAACTGGGCGATGACGGGCTGGCGGATTGGCTGGATCGAATGTCATCCTTCGCTGGCCCAATCAGCGGAGAACCTCATTCAATATTCGTCATCGGGCGTGGCGACCTTCCTTCAGCGGGGCGCCATTGCCGCCCTTGATCACGGCGATAGCTTCCTCCATCATCAAGTCGAGCGTGCGAAAAAAGGCTGCGACATCGTCTGCGAGGGGCTTTCCAAAACCGGGCGCGTTCGTTTTGCCAAGCCCGAAGGGGCGTTCTATCTCTATTTCAAAGTCGATGGCGCAAAAGACCCGATGGGCATCGCCAAGCGCTTGGTCGATGAAGCGAATGTCGGGCTCGCGCCCGGTTCAGCCTTTGCTACTGGCGAGGATGCTTGGTTAAGGCTTTGCTTTGCCCGCAAGGCCGAGGATCTGGCCGAGGCAACCGCTCGGTTGGTGAAGGCCCTAAGCTAAAGCTTCATAAAAGATCCGGGCGCACTCGCCTAAATTTAAGTATTATTAATCAATAAGATAGCGACTATTTTATTGATTAATACGGCAATACCGACGCCATGCGCAGAAAAGCGCAAGACAAACTACGCAACCAAATGAGCCTTGATACGTTCTTACCATAACCGCTGACGAACAATGACCGGCGAAAACCGATCAAACGAAGGCGAAATTTTAGGTGGGTTGGACGTAATTGCCGCGCGTTTTTTTAAGTCCTTTAAAAAGCCGCATCAGGAGGTTTGTAATGGTTGAAACACGGTTACCTGAAAGAGATGTTTATATTGCAGATGCCGACCTCGCTTTCCGTAGCGCCGTTGCATCGAGCCTCGAAACACAAGGCTATCACGTGACGCTCTTTTCCGATGGGCCGTCCCTGTTAGCCGCCACGCGACATCACGTGCCGGGTTGCATCTTATTGGACGCGGATGTGAGCGGTTCGACAGGAAGCGATTTGCTCAATGAGCTTGGCCATCGCGTCACCGCTCCGATCGTTATTATGGCCGATGACGCCAATGTCGAAATGGCCGTTTCGGCCATGAAAAAAGGCGCTAAAGACTTTATGGCCAAACCCTTAGTGGCCGACGCGGTTGCTGGTCGGGTGCGTGAAGCATTGGCCGAAAAGCGCCCCGGAAATGGCTCCTCTCCCAATGTCGTTTCTGTGCCAGGCGGTGACCGCCTAACACCGCGCGAACGAGAAGTATTACAGCGAATTTCAGCTGGTGCTTCGAATAAAGAGGCCGGTCGCCAATTGGGCATTAGCCCCCGCACGGTTGAAGTCCATCGTGCCCGGATCATGGAAAAAATTGGTGCACGAAATACGGCTGATCTTGTCCGTATTGTTTATTCGGCATCGTTTTAAAAACCGCTTTTTCCCGTCGGGTTCCCACGTCTATCTCGGCAGGTGGCAAGATGTCCTATTTAAGTGAGCCGACCGTGGCAGGCAGTCCGTCATCTGCACGATCGGTCGACTTTCCTCCTCGCGTTACAATTATCGACGAAGGCGAGCCCGCGCGCGCGATTTATCAAATCGTGTCGGGCAATGTCATGATCTCCAAATTGCTACCCGACGGACGGCGGCAGATCTTTGAACTGCTCGGCCCGGGAGGAATTTTTGGCGTAACGCCGAATGGTCATCATGACAGTGTCGCTGAATCGCTCACCGACGTGCGCCTGACAGCGTTCGATAAAGGGCCCGCTGAAAATTCCTTGAGCTTTAATTCATTCATGGCGGAACTGTTAAAAATCCAAATTTGTGCTCTACACGAACATGCGGTTTTATTGGGTCGGAAATCCGCGGTTGAACGGGTTGCATCCTACATTATGGAGCTCATCGAGGCCCCATCACATCAGGCTGGAATAGGCAGTGACAGTGTAACGGTTCGGGTCTTGATGACCCGATCAGAAATTGCCGACTATCTTGGTTTAACCCTCGAGACCGTAAGCCGTGCTTTTTCGCAGCTGAAACGTTCTGATATTATTGCCTATGAACGCCATGATGGCCTCATGCAGGTTCATATCAAACGATTACGCCCGTTAACCGGGACCTATTAGCCGTAAGGCGATCGACGCAAAATTCTATCGTGAGCCGAAAGTGGGTCGGGCAAATGGGTGTCCGGCACCGCTCCCCCGAGACATTGTCGGACACCCAACCACCGGGACGGTTTTACGTCCAGACGGCCTCCACTGAATAGGCAAAATGCCCTTCAGAATTTGTAATTTGACATCCGCTATCATGCCTTTCATTGATCATTCGCAAACGCAGCGATCAAATGTCACGGAGAGTCATTGCAACATAGAGACCGTTTTACTCACCCCTATTGGGGTCGGCTTGCCGATCCCAAACAAGCGCTCATGCTGGTCGCCGCGGGCTTAGGTGGCGCTGCCGGATGGTGGCTCAATATCCCCGCCCCTTGGTTATGCGGAGCGATGGCAGTAACCATTTTACTCGCGATCACAGGATGGGGGACGCCGCTTGCACGCCCCGTAAACGATCTTGCAATGTTAAGCTCTGGTCTGACGCTGGGCTCCGCTGTAACGCCGGAAACCCTGCACACCTTTGTAACGGTTCCCCTTAGTATTTTAGGGTTATTTATCACAAGCGTGGTCGTGATGGTTGTCACGTCAAGCGTTCTTGTTCGCTATTCGGGTTGGCAAAGGCGCGATGCTGTATTGGCGGCAACGCCGGGTGCCTTGTCTTCGGTTATGGCGGTTGCCGTTGAGGAGGGCGCCGATATCCCGCGCATCGCTATCGTGCAACTCTTTCGCCTCGTTATGCTCGTTGCCGTTCTGCCATCCGTGATGGTTCTAGCTGGAATGTCGATGACGCCTGCAACGGCATCTCCGTCTGCCATAAACCCGATCAATGTTCTGATCATTCTCCTCGTTGGATTGACCAGCGGATTTGCCCTCAAAACATTAAAAATGTCCGCACCCTTTATCTTAGGGCCGATGCTCGCGATTGGCATCTTGCGCGGAATCAATTTTTTTCCGGGACAATATCCGATCGAATTATCGACAACAGGATTTGTCTTGATAGGCGCCTTAATCGGTGGTCGTTTTCAGGGTATGCGAATGCGTGAAATAGTAGCCATTGGCCCCGCTGCATTGCTGTCGTTTTTCGTTGCAACAAGCCTCGGATTTTTAGGCGCAATCCTCGTTTCCAAACTCATCGGACTTCCCCTTCCGTCGGCCCTCATGGCCTTTGCGCCCGGCGGGTTAGAAGCGATGACAGCCCTTGCCTTCGCACTCCGAATTGATCCTGTTATGGTCGGTGTTCACCACATCGCCCGTTTTACCATGATCGGGATTGGACTGCCGCTGGCTTTAAAAATCCGTCCATCCCTCATTCGGGGACAGCCGCAATAAATCCGGCTATTTCGCTGGCACCAATTCGTATCCCTTACTAAACAGGCACGATTCGACGGCTTGATTGCGAGCCGTCTCGTTCATGTCCCGCGTCGAATAGGTAGGTGGAACATAAACGGGTGGCCGCGAATAACACATGCCAAATCCGTCGAAGCGACGATGGCAATGCCTAAAATCATCGTAAATATAGCCCCCGCCCTCCATGGTCGTTACCGGCGCCAGTGGATACATGCGCGACGCGCGTTCTTCGCAGGTAAATTTATCGCGCCCGAATTGTTCTAATGATTTTGTTGGATGAACCCATTCATACCGTTGGCACCCCGATAATACGGTGGCGGCCAAGATAAGAGAACCGACTGAAATTTTGAAATTCTTTGAAATTCGATTACCCATGGATCGACTCATTGTGTGATAGGCACTTTAGGCAAGGATTTAATACAACAGCCGCATCAAGGCATCTATGGGATGAATAGGTAGTGAATAGACCGGATAAAGCTGTAAATGCAATTGGCGTCATGAGCGGAACGTCGATGGACGGCATCGACATCGCAATGCTTAAAACCGACGGCGAAAATTCGATAACAGGCAAAGCGGTTGGAACTGCTATTTATCCCGCACGCTTGCGAGAACAGCTTATCGAACTCGTCGGTCATCCGGAACAGGCCGCAACAGGCGATGTATCTGACATCACCCAAGCGGTAACGGATTCCCACTGCGATGCCGTCGAAAACTTTCTCAGCCAACACACCATCGATCGACACACGATTAATGTGATTGGTTTCCATGGTCAGACCGTTTTTCATGCGCCCGAACGCGGCATTACTCGACAATTATTTGATGGAACGCGGGCAGCCAAACGCCTTGGCATTGATACGGTCTGTCAATTCCGATTGGCGGATGTTGCAGCAGGAGGCCAAGGTGCACCGCTTGCACCGCTTTACCACCAAGCTCTTGCGCGAGCTTCAGGGTTAGATTTGCCAATCATCATTTTAAATTTGGGCGGTGTCGCAAATGTAACCTATATCGACCAGGCGATGATAACCGCCTTTGATACAGGCCCGGCTTCAGCGCTGCTTGATGATTTCGTGCGCGAGCGTATTGGCTCTTCCTTTGATAAGGATGGACTTTTAGCGCAATCGGGGCAAATTCAGCATAAGATTGTCAATGACTTTTTATCGTCTGACTATTTTAACCGGTCACCACCAAAATCGCTCGATCGAAACGCGTTTCATGCGTGGATGAATTTCGTTGCTCCTCTATCAAACTCAGATGGTGCAGCAACACTTGCGGCCTTCACCATCGAATCGATCATCGCTGCGCTTCGGCATCTTCCAAATTCTCCAAAACAATGGCTGGTTGGCGGCGGCGGTCGGCATAATTTATTTTTTATGCATGGCCTTCAGCATCGCCTCGGTGTTCCGGTCGAGCCCGTTGAATCAATCGGTTGGAATGGTGATATGCTCGAAGCGGAGTGTTTCGCTTGGTTGGCTGTACGCGTCCTTAAGGGCTTGCCGTTAAGCCTGCCTACAACAACAGGTGTGCCCTATCCGCTGACGGGTGGTGAGATATCGCGGGCTTCAAAGGATCATACATAATGGATGTCTTTAAGCATGTGGACGAGATTTTTGCTCCAGCCAAACGGGCGGTTGAAGAAGGCCGTATTCCGTGTGCGGCACTTGGTCTGGTGATGCGCGATGGCCACAGGCAAATTGCCATTTTAGGGAATGCGCAAAGGGAACCACACGCTATAAAACTTGAACGGAACATGTGGTTTGATCTCGCTTCACTAACAAAGGTTATTTTCACAACGCATCGTGTTCTCATCCTTGCGAGAGATGGGCAGATTGCACTCGATGATCGGTTGGAGAAGCATATTCCAGACCTTCGGCAATATGATACGAGTGCGCCAGAGCGAGCGCTTACCATTCGACAAATTTTATCGCACCAAACCCATCTGCCTGCCGTCGAGCCGCTTTACACACTGGGACAAGATCCTGAAACACTACGCGCTTATGTTTTACAGCGTGTGTGGAAAAGCGGTCCGCCGGTTTATTCCGACATTAATTTTATTCTACTCGGCATTTTAATTGAACGATTGACGGGGCAGACCTTGGCCGATCAACCGCTTAGCGAAGGGCTATCCTTTTTTCCTCCCCACAATGAAAGCGTAGCAACTGAACGCTGCTCATGGCGAGGCCGAGTGATGCGAGGCGAAGTCCACGACGAAAACGCCTTCGCTCTTGGCGGGCCGGCCGGTCATGCCGGGCTCTTTGGCACCGTCGACGGTGTTCTCAATCATGCCCTTCACGTGCTGAAAGGCGGCGACCTTACAGCCACATTGATGTCTGAAATGACCACGCCAATTTCTGGAAATCGGTCGCTCGGCTGGGAAGTGCAGCAAACAGGCTGGCATGGCGGGGAGGGGCACTCGCAACGGACCATCGGGCATCTTGGCTTCACTGGTACTGGTTTATGGATTGATCTTGATCGCGGGGTCGGGTGGACACTGCTGACAAACCGCGTGCATCCATCGCGCCATACCGACACCGGTATTATGGCGTTGCGTCGCGAGACCGGAACTCTGCTTGGTCGCTTTAGCGATCAAGCGTAAGCATCGCGTCGCCTTTATGAAGCGCATCCGCAATGTCGGTAAAGCGTCCATCCGCCTCGTGCAAGATGAGGCCCGATAAGAGCCGGAGCGGCGCGCGGCTACCCTTGATAGCCTCGATGAGTAGACGCGTCGCAGGTGCGCCCGCTCGCGGATGGATTGGTAAAACACCAATATGACCAAATCGCCCGGATAGCGCGTCTAAAATCTCCTTGAGCGCATCTGCGCGGTGAATAAGCGCCAGAGTGCCATGCGGCTTTAACATAGCGTGACAAGCAAGGATCCAACGATCAAGCCCATCTTCCGGCATCATATGCGCGCGCTGGCGGGCAAGATCCGGCGACGGACGCGATTTTCCCTCGCTCAGAAAGGGCGGATTGGTCAGCACCCGATCGGCGTCCGCCAGCGTTATGCCCATAGCCTCACGCTCTTTAAAAGCCGCCAATAGGTCGGCCTGAATCACATGGGCGCGGTCCTGAAAACCGTTGGCGGCAATATTGGCGCGTGCCAAATCGGCCTCGACCGGATCGATTTCGACACACCGTATCGCTGCACCCGGCACCCGTGCGCCAACCGAAAGCCCAACGGCGCCACTCGCCGAGCCTGCGTCAACGACAAGGCCCGCAAAGGACTGTGGGACCGTTGCCGCCAATAATACGGCGTCCGTACCCGAGCGATGGCCGGAATCGGATTGATGAAGGCGGATCTTGTCACCCAAAAAATTGAAATCTGTCATAGGAATTGGATTATGAGGGGTCGCGATCATTTGGCAAGTTGCGAAGCTGCGCCTCGCATGGCATTTTGCGCACGCTTTGGCAGGGGTACCGGCCACCATCGAAAGGAAGATTACGTGGGTGTTGTTGTTTCGCTAGATGGCAAGTCCTCGCAGGGCCCGAGCCTTGATACGCTTCTGTCGCTCACACAAAGCGGTATGGAAGGCGTCAATCGGATGATCCTTTCCCGCGTCGGGTCTGACGTGGAGATGATTCCCGAAATCGCTAAGCACCTGATCGAGTCTGGCGGAAAACGCTTGCGTCCCATGCTGACGCTCGCAACTGCCGAGCTATGCGCTTATAAGGGTGAGGGCGATGTGAAATTAGCCGCAGCGGTTGAATTCATGCACACCGCGACCCTGCTCCATGATGACGTGGTTGATGATAGCGAGATGCGACGCGGCAAACTCGCGGCCCGCATGCTGTGGGGCAATGAAGCCAGCGTTCTTGTCGGTGACTTCCTTTTGGGCCAAGCCTTCAAGATGATGGTCGAAGTCGGCTCGCTTCACGCGCTCGATGTCCTTTCAACCGCAGCTACCGTCATCGCCGAAGGCGAAGTATTCCAATTGGCCGTTGCCAAAAACACAGCAACAACCGAAGACGAATATCTTTCCGTTGTACGCGGCAAAACCGCTGCCCTTTTCGCGGCAGCCTGCGAAGTAGGCCCGATCATCGCCGGATTCGGCAAAGCCGAGCAGGCCGCCTGCCGCTCTTATGGCTCCAATCTCGGCATCGCCTTCCAGCTCATCGACGACGCGCTGGATTATGGCGGCGTGTCCTCGAAACTCGGCAAAAATTTGGGTGACGATTTCCGCGAAGGCAAGATCACGCTTCCTGTGGTTCTATCCTTCCGCCGTGGCACCGAAAGCGAACGCGCCTTCTGGAAACGCGCGCTCGAAGAAGGCCAAACCGGCGATGCGGAACTCGCCGAGGCCATCGCGATTATGAAAAAGCACCGCGCCATCGAAGATACAATCGAGCGCGCGAAGCATTATGGTGCCATGTCACGCGACGCCTTAGCGCTCTTCGCAGATACGCCCATGAAAGCTGCGATGCTCGAAGCCGTCGATTTTTGTATTTCACGCGCCCATTGAAGGACTGTTCAGCCCCTTGGCGAGCCGTGATGCTGCGCAATACGCCAATTGCCATCTTGCTTCACAAGCATCCAAGTGAGCCGATAAGGCATTGGTGTGTCGCCATCGGCAAAGTCCACATGGGTTGCTGTCGCCGCGACATCATCGCGTAGCATGACCACCGTCGGAAACGGGTACTTCGCCACATGTACCTTTGGGCCGCGGCCACCGAAATAAGTCTTGATGGCGTCCCGACCAATGACAAGGTCAGGAATCGCACCGAACATCATCGCGTCCTCGGTATAAAGCGCTACATGGGCATCAAGATCGTGGCTGTTAAACACGTCGATCCAGCGTTTGTGCAAAGCCTCTATCGTTGGTGTATCCGACATTTTATCCTCCCTCTTTTATGATTGAGAGGACGATAGGCTAAATCTAACTCAGCTGTCCATCTTCAGCGCAGCGATAAAGGCTTCCTGCGGAATTTCCACGCGACCAAACTGGCGCATGCGCTTTTTGCCTTCTTTCTGCTTGTCGAGCAGCTTGCGCTTACGCGAAATATCACCGCCATAGCACTTCGCCGTCACATCCTTGCGGAGTGCCGAGATCGTCTCGCGCGCAATGATTTTGCCGCCAATCGCCGCCTGAATCGGGATCTGGAACAGATGCTGCGGGATCAGCTCTTTCAGCTTCTCGCACATCGCACGGCCGCGCATTTCGGCGCGTGTGCGATGCACCAGCATTGAAAGCGCATCGACCGGCTCGGCATTCACCAGCAGTGACATTTTGACAAGATCGCCCGCACGATAATCGGTGATGTTATAATCGAAGCTGGCATAGCCCTTCGAGATCGATTTCAAGCGATCATAGAAATCGAACACCACCTCGTTCAACGGCAAATCATAGACCACCATCGCGCGCTTGCCGACATAATTGAGGTCGATCTGCGTGCCGCGCCGATCTTGGCAAAGCTTGAGCACCGAACCCAAATACTCGTCCGGTGTCAAAATTGTCGCCCGGATCCAGGGCTCTTCGATCTCCAGAATTTTCATAATATCCGGCATATCGGCCGGATTATGCAATTCGATATCGTTCTCGTCGCGCAATTTGAGTTTGTAGATCACGCTTGGCGCAGTCGCGATCAGATCAAGATTGAACTCGCGCTCCAACCGCTCCTGAATGATTTCGAGATGCAGAAGGCCTAAGAACCCGCAGCGGAAACCGAAGCCAAGGGCGGCGGAGGATTCCATCTCATAGGAAAAACTCGCATCGTTCAAACGCAGCTTGCCCATCGCCGCGCGCAAATCTTCAAACTGCGCGGCATCGACCGGAAACAACCCGCAGAATACGACCGGTTGCGCAGGCTTGAAGCCTTCCATCGCCTCGGCGCAGGGCCGCTTCGTCTCGGTGATCGTATCACCCACGCGGGTATCGGCTACCTGCTTGATCTGCGCCGTGATGAAGCCGATTTCGCCCGGCCCCAATTGCGCGACATCGTTCATTTTCGGCGTGAACACACCAATTCTTTCGACGTGATAGCGCGCATTGGTACCCATCATCGTGATGTCGGTGCCCTTTTTCAAAACACCGTCCATGATGCGGACCAGCACGATGACGCCGAGATAGGCGTCATACCAGCTATCGACCAGCATGGCTTTCAAAGGCGCCGACTCATCGCCCTTTGGCGGTGGCAGACGGGTGACAATGGCTTCGAGAACGCCTTCGATATTGATGCCCGTTTTCGCCGAGATCGGCACCGCATCCGAGGCATCAAGGCCAATAACATCCTCGATCTGCTGCTTGATGCGATCGGGTTCCGCCGCTGGAAGGTCGATCTTGTTCAGCACCGGAACAATTTCGTGCCCGGCATCTAGCGCATGGTACACATTGGCGAGCGTCTGCGCCTCAACGCCTTGCGAGGCGTCGACAACGAGCAACGAGCCTTCGCAGGCCGCAAGCGAGCGCGACACTTCATAGGCAAAGTCGACATGGCCGGGCGTGTCCATGAGGTTCAGAATATAGGTCTTGCCGTCTTTCGCCGTGTAAGACAGACGCACGGTCTGCGCCTTGATCGTGATCCCGCGCTCGCGCTCGATATCCATCGAATCGAGCACCTGCTCCACCATGTCGCGCGCAGCGACCGCGCCGGTCGTCTGGATCAGCCGGTCAGCAAGGGTGGATTTGCCATGGTCGATATGGGCGACGATGGAGAAATTGCGAATATTTTCGAAACTGTGCGTTGTCATGGTGCCGCAATAGCAGCAAGAGCCCCATTTTCCAAGCGCCGCCATAGCCGCATGGCCGCCATGCGACACAAAAACCCGTTCGCTATTCGAAACAACACACGCTAGAGGTCGCTTTATTCCTGTTTTTGATCAAGATGAGCCGAATTGGACCTCCTCCCTTTCCTTTCAGCCCTTTTAAGTGCCATTACCCATGCCGGTTGGAACGCCGCAGCCCGTTCTCGTTCCGATTCGAGCGCAGCCGTTACCGCCACGGTCTTTATGGCGGGGATGATCTCGGTCCCTGCCGCTTTTCTGATTGGCTTGCCGCCACTTGAGGCTTGGACCTGGCTCATTCTCGGAATCGTGTTCAATACGACGACGCTACGAATCCTTGTCGCAATCTATCGATTAATGCCCTTCGCCATGGCCTATCCGCTTTTACGCGGCACCATTCCGTTGGCCGTTACAGGCTTTAATCTCGCGCTCTTGCCCCATGCAACGCCCGGCATCATCAGCATTGCCGGGATCGTCATGGTCTCCGCCGGCGTTATTTTGCTTGGCTTTTCCGGACATCGACAAGAAAAAATTGGTTGGAAACCAATCGCTTTAGCGGTCTTGGGTGGGATTACGGCCGCAGCCTATGTGATTACGGATGTCAAAGGCATTGCAGCGACCGGTGATCCGCTTGTCTATGGTGTATCGGCGGCCATCATCAATGCCATCGCGATGCCGTTGTTCTTAAGAATTGAGGGCACGCCCTTTTCGCGAATGATGAAGGGGCAACTCGTTTTCGGCTTCTTTGCTTCGCTGTTCTCGATGGGCTCTTATCTTTTTTTCCTAATCGCGCTCACCCACGGGCCCATTGGCGCTGCTTCTGCGATCCGCGAGACAAGCGTTCTCTTCGCCCTTGGTATTTCCATCTTCATGCTCAAAGAGAAAGTTGGCTATTTGAGGATCATGGCCTGCGTTTTGGCTTTTGCCGGCGCCGCAATACTTCGACTAGGGTGACGTTTAACGGCCTGGTTCAATCAGCTTTGAAATCACCTTGGCGGTATAATCCACCATTGGAATAACCCGCGCATAATTCAGTCGCGTTGGGCCGATTACGCCTAAAACACCCACGATTTTCTGATTTTGATCGCGAAAGGGTGCCGCGATCAACGATGAGCCAGACAGTGAAAATAATTTATTCTCGGACCCGATATAAATCCGCACGCCTTCGCTCGTTTCAGCCCGCGATAACAGGTCCATCACGTCTTTTTTCGTCTCGAGATCGTCAAAAAGCAGCCGAATGCGCTCAATATCCTCCATCGCCTTCAAATCATCCAGCAGGTTCGATTGCCCGCGTACAATCAATTGACGGCTTTCGGGCTCGCCCGCCCAGCTCGCAAGGCCGGAGCCCACAAGGCCCGCCGTTAAAACGTCAAGTTCGCGCTCGGCATCGCGCCGCGCGCCATCAACCTCATGCTTTAAATCCGCGATCGTTTTTCCCCGAATCCGGTCTGACAGATAATTGGACGCCTCTACAAGGGCGGAGGAAGGCAGGCCCGGCGGTAAATCGACAATGCGATTCTCAATGCTGCCATCTTCCGAAACAAGAATAGCAAGCGCCCGCGTTTTCTCAATCCGCACAAATTCAATGTGTTTTAACGCGGACGTTGCCTTGGTCGTTACAACCACACCCGCCCCGCGCGACAGGCCCGAAAGCATCGAGGAGGCTTCGGTGAGCAGACTTTCCGTTGTCTTTTGTTGCCCCGAAGCACGCACCTGCGCTTCAATACGCCCACGATCTTCCGATGAAAGGTCGCCCACTTCCATCAAAGCATCGACAAAAAAGCGTAATCCACTTTCGGTTGGTAAGCGTCCGGCACTGGTATGCGGGGCATAGATTAGGCCCGCGCTTTCTAAGTCAGCCATAACGTTGCGAACCGAAGCGGGCGACAGAGCAATCGGAATGATGCGCGACAAATTGCGCGAGCCGACCGGCTCACCTGTCTCAAGATAAGATTCGACAATCCGTCGAAAAATCTCGCGCGAACGCTGGTTCAGATCAATCAATCCGCTACCTTGCGAGGCTGGTTTGTCGTCACGCATGGGTAATCCCTATCGTTTTGAGCCCCATGGTGAGAGCATTGTTTAATATGAGGCTTCATCCCCCCGGGATCAAGTTAGAGTTTGCCTTGCCGTCTAAGCTTAGCACGCATAGAAGGGGGCACCTTATCATTGGAAACGAAACCATGCGGCCTTCAAAACGAGCACCAGACGAGATGCGTAAAGTATCTTTTGAACGCAATATTGCGCGATACGCGGAAGGATCTTGCCTGGTAAAATTTGGTGAAACCCATGTTTTATGCACGGCTTCACTCGAAGAAAAAGCACCATCTTGGCTGCGTGGTTCGGGTAAAGGCTGGGTAACGGCCGAGTATTCAATGCTTCCACGCGCAACCGTCGAACGCACGCGGCGCGAGAGCACGTCCGGTAAACAGTCGGGCCGCACCCAAGAAATTCAACGCTTAATTGGCCGCTCCTTGCGCTCAGTGGTTGACCTGACCCAACTCAACGAAAAGCAAATCACGCTTGATTGCGATGTCATTCAAGCCGACGGCGGCACCCGCACGGCGGCGATTACGGGCGCTTGGATTGCACTGCATGATTGCATCCATTGGATGAAATCGCGCTCGATCATCACCGGCAATCCACTGCGGGATCACGTCGCCGCGGTTTCCTGTGGCATCGTTAAAGGCGTGCCGGTGATCGATCTCGATTATCCAGAAGATTCGTCGGCTGAAACAGACGCCAATTTCGTCATGACCGGCAGTGGCGGCTTGGTTGAGGTTCAAGGCACCGCAGAAGGCAAGCCTTTTTCAGAGGCCGAACTTTTATCGCTTTTGGGTCTCGCAAAAAACGGTATTAGCAGCCTCGTCGCCATGCAAAAATCCGTCATCGGTTAAGACGTCATCATGGTCGGGCACCTGACAGGCAAAATCGTCATCGCTACACATAATGCCGGCAAGTTGGTCGAGATGCGAGATCTCCTCTCGCCTTACGGCTTAGAGACCTTGTCAGCAGCGGCCCTTGGTCTGCCTGAACCCATCGAAAATGGCACGATTTACGCCGAAAATGCAGCGATCAAAGCGCATTCAGCCGCAAAGGCAACCGGATTACCGGCACTGTCGGACGATTCAGGCTTGGCGGTTGACGCCCTTGATGGCGCGCCGGGCCTCTTCACCGCCGACTGGGCTGGCCACCCTAGAGATTTTGGTGCCGCCATGGCGCGCGTCGCCCACGAGCTCAAAAGCAGGGATGTAGAGCCCGAAGGAGCTAAAGCGCATTTCGTCTCCTCTTTGGTTTTAGCATGGCCCGACGGTGAAACGCTCATCGCTGAAGGCCGGATTTTCGGATCGCTGACCTTCCCGCCGCGGGGGTCACAAGGCTTTGGCTATGATCCGATTTTTATTCCCGAAGGCGAGACGCGGACATTCGGCGAAATAAGCGCGGATGAAAAACACGGAATCCGCATGGAAAACGGTCGCCTTACGGGACTTTCACATCGGGCACGGGCTTTTATCCGGTTGGTCGAGAAGGCAAATCTAAAGCGCCTAAATGCCAACACATGAAATGTGATAAGACGTCGGCATGATCCATTTGCCACCCTTCGATGCTGGTTTCGGCGTTTATGTCCATTGGCCGTTTTGTGCCTCGAAATGCCCCTATTGCGATTTTAACAGCCATGTCCGACACGCGCCGATTGATGAGGCGCGCTATGTGGCGGCCTTCGCACGTGAGAACGAACACCAAGCCAAACTCGTTCCCGGACGAACGGTCAGCAGCATCTTTTTTGGAGGCGGTACTCCGTCGCTGATGAAGCCTGAAACGATCGGCTCGATTTTAAACCTCATCACGCGGTATTGGGCGATTGCGCCTGATGTCGAAATAACGATGGAAGCCAACCCCACCAGCATCGAAGCAAGCCGATTGCGCGGCTATCGGGACGCGGGCGTTAATCGCCTGTCGATGGGTTTTCAGGCAATGAATGACGCCGATTTACGCGCGCTCGGTCGCCTGCATTCCGTTGCCGAAGCGCGCGCAGCCGTTAAAACGGCGGCACAGGTTTTTGATCGCTATTCCTTTGATCTCATCTATGCCCGCCCCGGACAAACGCCTGATGCGTGGGCCAGCGAGTTAAAAGAAGCGATTGCATTGTCAGCCGAACATCTCTCGCTCTATCAACTCACCATCGAGCCAGGAACAATGTTTGAGCGCATGGTGGCAGCGGGCAAATTAGCGCCGATGCCCGACGATGAAGCGCGCATTTTATTTGATGTCACACGCGAGATTTGCAGCGCGGCGGGCATGCCCGCTTATGAAATATCCAACCATGCCCGCAAGGGTGCCGAATGCCGCCATAATTTGCTCTATTGGCAATATGGTGAATATGCCGGTATCGGGCCTGGCGCCCATGCGCGTCTCTTCACAGACCAAGGCCGCATCGCTTTATCGACGCTTTTGCATCCCGAAACTTGGCTCGAGTCGGTGGAAAAAAATGGCCACGGCACGCGCGAAATCGAGACGCTTTCGGCGAGAGATCAAGCCAATGAGTTTTTGCTAATGGGCCTGCGATTAGCCGAAGGCATCAAACCCGAACGCTTCGCAGCACTTGCGGGTCAGGCCCTGCTTCAAGCACAGGTCAGCGGCCTTATCGCCGACGGGTTTTTAGAGACATCCGAAACAGGCGCACTCCGCGTTACCGCGCGGGGAGTGCCGGTGCTCAATACGATTATTGAGCACCTCACCGTCTAAGCTGCTAGTGAAAATTGGCAGGCGCGCTGTCAATTTTGGTTGATCCATCCTTGCCAACTTGCATGATAACTTCACCGCGTTGGGTCGTGCCATCGGGACGGAAACGGAACAGGCCATCCGTGCCGATTACACCGTCGGATGCGGTGATTTGGCTATCATCAAACGCATGGTCGCCGCCTTTCTTGTGCAATGCATTGGCCAAGAAAACCGCGTCGTAGGCCAGCGTCGCGATACGAACCGGATCGCTGCCAAATTTTGTACGATAACGCGCCGCAAAAGCGTCATAGCCAGATTTATCAGGCATCGCGTACCAGCCATTCACAAATTGCGGCGTTGAAAAGACGCGGGGATCGTCCCAAGCACTTGTGCCCAAAAGCTGGATTTTCTTCGTATCAATTCCGGCGGATTGGAGCGCCTTGCCTGCCGCCGCCGCTCCATCGCCATTCTCGGCTAAGAAGAGCGAATCCATTTGGTCCTTAATGCTCGCCAAACGCTTCGCCGCCGCATCAACCGAAGCACCCGAATAGCGCTCGATTGCCAAAAGTCGAATGCCGCGTCGTGCCGCACCATCCTGCAACACGGCATTGACCGCCGAGCCATATGGCGTATCGGGAATAAGCGCGCCGAGCGATTTTTTACCATTCGCCGCCGCGTAATCCAAAATCCGTTCGACATCCGATTGCGGCATGAAACTCAACAGATAGATACCGCGACCGGCGACGCCTGAATCGGTTGAAAACGCTATCACAGGCTTACCGGAAGACCGCGCAATTGAACCCGCGACCTGAACCGACGGCGCAAGCAAAGGGCCAATAATCGCAGATGCGCCCTCGGCCATGGCCTGTTTCGCTGCTTCACGCGCGCCATCAGGCGTTCCGCGCTCGTCTTTCACAAC
This sequence comes from uncultured Hyphomicrobiales bacterium, assembly GCA_903877935.1. Classification (GTDB taxonomy): domain Bacteria; phylum Pseudomonadota; class Alphaproteobacteria; order Rhizobiales; family Beijerinckiaceae; genus CAIUPE01. Next base: position 4,081 of record CAIRGA010000217.1, on the reverse strand, counting down.
CAAATCAATCGACGCCCCCGAAAATTCCGCCATAGCCATGTCCGCCGCATTTTTAAGCGACTGAGCAACATTCCCCGTCGTACCCTGCGCCGATAGTGGCAATAAAAGCGCCACGCGAACAGTACCGGCAGGCGGAGGGGCCGCAACGGCAACGGGTTGCGCATTATCAATAGGAGCCGCCCCGGGCGCACCGAGATCGGTACCGGTAATCGGCTGCGATGCTTGCGCGACAGGTTCTGGCTCAGCGGGCTGATCGGGAAGGGCAGCTTGCGGTGTCATAATCGCGCCACCCATTCGATTGGAGGCAACACACCCGGCAAGGAAGGCGCAAAAGAGGGCCAGACCAACAAGCCGCAGGATCCGAGCTTGACTATGGACGAGTTTCATCAAAAACCATTCTCCCGACACCAATTCTAAGCGCCATCATACAAGGTGTCCTTGCATGATCGCAATGCAGATGCGCTTGCGCCACCCAGTTACCCCATGCCAATCCTGTTCCCGAATAAGAATGCTCGCCCGGAGACTTTGATGCGCGATGAAAAGGCCTCTTCCTATACTGTTTTCGGCCTGAAGGCCGAAGCCGAAGGAATCGCCCCCGGTCTCCACGTCGTCGCGACTCCGATTGGCAATCTGCGTGATATGTCGCTGCGCGCCCTATCGACGCTCGCCGCAGCCCATGCGGTACTCGCCGAAGACACACGCGTCAGCCGCACGCTTTTAGCCCATTATGGAATTACGACGCCCTTAATTGCATATCACGAGCATAATGCGGCGGAGATGAGGCCGAAAGTCTTGAAGCGTCTGCACGCGGGTGAAGCACTCGCGCTGATCTCGGATGCAGGCACGCCCCTCGTCTCTGATCCCGGCTATAAACTCGTCGAGGCTGTCCTCGAAGAGGGCCTAAAAGTTACGCCGGTTCCGGGACCCTCTGCGGTCCTTGCAGCGCTGGTTGCAGCGGGTCTACCAACCGATCGCTTTTTCTTTGAAGGGTTTTTGCCGCCTAAATCCTCGGCGCGATGTGAGCGCCTTTCGGTGCTTGCTCCGATCCCCTCCACGCTCGTGTTTTTTGAATCACCGCGCCGCTTAGCGGCCATGCTCGCCGATGCGGCAGAAATTCTTGGCGATCGATCCGCAGCGGTGGCTCGCGAACTGACCAAAATGTTCGAAACCGTGAAACGCGGAACACTCACAACGCTTGCGGCCGAATTCGAAGCATCCGCAACACCAAAAGGCGAAATTGTCGTGTTGATTGGTCCACCTTCGGCCGAAACCGATGTGGTCCTAAGCGATGCTGCGCTCGACGAACGTCTACGCCATCATTTGGCCCATCTATCCGTGAAAGACGCAACCGCGGTCACGGTAGAAGAAACTGGCCTGCCCCGTCGCCAAGTTTACACAAGAGCCGTCGCATTAGCCCGAGGGGATGATGAATGATCCGCTCCCGGCAAAGTCGCCAACGGGCCTTAAAATGGGGTCATCTCGCCGAATGGCTTGCAATCGTGTTTCTCGCGGCAAAAGGCTACCGCGTGCTCACCCGCCGATATTTGGCCCGTGGTGGAGAAATTGATATCATCGCCATTCGTAAAGACCTTGTAGCCTTTGTCGAAGTTAAGGCGAGACATAATTTAGAAACCGGCCTTGATGCGATAAGTACCGTCAAAATTAGCCGATTTGCCTCAGCCGTTGACGATTGGCTTATGCGCAATCCTTGGGCATCAACCTATGTCTTGCGTTGCGACGCGATCATCGTGCGACCCTTCCGGCTACCCTATCATATCGAGGATGCATTCTCGCTTCCTTTGGCGTAAATAAAACGGATATTCCTTTCAAGGAGACATTGAGCGTGGCTAAACTCCGGGTAGCGGTCCAAATGGACCCCATCGAAAAGATCAATATTACGGGTGATTCAACCTTTGCCCTGATGCTTGAAGCGCAAGCCCGCGGTCATACGCTTTTCTATTACACGCCCGATACACTCGCGATGCGTGATGGAACGGTGAGCGCCCTTGTGTCCGCCGTCAATGTTCGTGACGTCAAAAGTGACCATGTGACAATCGAACCCGCTCATCGTCTCGATCTTTCTACGATGGATGTTATTCTGCTTCGCCAAGATCCACCCTTCGATATGGCCTATATTACAACAACGCATTTGCTGGAACGGATTCACCCAAAAACATTGGTCGTGAACAATCCGGCATCGGTTCGTAACGCGCCGGAAAAAATACTGGTTACCGAATTTCCAGACTTGATGCCGCCTACCCTTATCACACGCGACAAAGCCGAAATCGATGCGTTCCGCCACGAACATGGCGATGTTGTGATGAAGCCCCTATACGGCAATGGCGGGGCAGCCGTTTTTAAAGTCAGTACTAAAGATCCGAATTTTGGCTCACTCTACGATCTCTTTTCAGTCACTTTCCGCGAGCCCTGGGTTATTCAACGCTTTCTCCCTAAAGTGGTTGACGGCGATAAAAGAATTATTCTTGTCGATGGTGTGGCACTCGGTGCCGTTAATCGGGTACCAACAGGCGACGACATCCGTTCCAATATGGTGCGCGGTGGTGCAGCGGAAACCACCGAATTATCCGACCGTGAGCGAGAAATTTGCGAACGGATTGGCCCAATGCTGCGCGATTTGGGCCTAATTTTTGTAGGTATTGACGTGATCGATGGCCATTTGACGGAAATTAACGTGACCTCGCCCACAGGTCTTCGTGCCATTAAGCGATTAGGCGGCCCGGATCTGGCTGCCGCCATCTGGGACGCGATCGAGTCAAAGCGCTAGAGAAACGAGTGTTAGTTTACGCGTTTCAAAAATTGTGTCTTCAACACCAGGCCTTTGATATTATCCACACGGCATTCAACCTCATCCTCGACATCGGTTAAACGAATGCCCTTAACTTTGGTGCCTTGCTTGATTACGGACGATGTACCTTTAACCTTGAGATCCTTGATAACGTGGACCGTATCTCCATCATGGAGACGGGTACCGTTACAATCCTTTACAATTATCGCATCTGCATCGTCCATTGATCACTCCATAGGTTATGCCATACCCTTTATTCGTCTATTCGCTTTGCAGCAACGATACAAATAAAGGATAACGTCTCAAGGATTGGCTTTAGAGGTTGAACGTAGACCGTAAGCCAATTTGTAATCGCATGGTAACAGGCACTCATGGTCACTCGTCCAACTCCTGAACTCATAGAACCCGCGACGTTAATATCCGCCGTTAGAGCAGCCGCCTCCGGCGAAGCGGATATGGCAATAAGACGACAAGCCGTTGTTTCTATTCTTCGGCATACACTTGCCACAGGCCGCCAGAACGCGGAACGTCTCCTGAACGAAGACAGCAATGGTATCGAATGCGTAACGGCACTGTCCGCGGTAATGGATCAGATTATTGCTGCGCTTTTTGATGTTGCCACCACGATTTTTTATCCTTCCGCAAATCCGTCTTTTGCCGAAAAAATGTCGATCATTGCCGTGGGCGGATATGGGCGTGGAACACTCGCCCCGGGTTCAGATATCGATTTGCTCGTCCTGCTCCCCTATAAAGCCACGCCGTGGTCCGAAAGCGTTATTGAAATTCTACTCTACGCGTTATGGGATCTTAAATTAAAAGTCGGCCATTCCGTTCGTACCGTCGAAGAATGTATTCGCGAAGCTAAAGCGGACATGACCATTCGCACGGCGCTGCTCGAAGCCCGAATGCTGACGGGCAATGTTGGATTATTTTCAGAGTTTCAAAAGCGCTACGAACTTGAGGTTGTCAGCGGGACAGCTGCCGAATTTGTTGCTGCTAAACTTGCTGAACGCGAAGCGCGCGTATCAAGAGCAGGATCGTCACGTTATCTCGTTGAGCCCAATGTTAAAGACGGCAAAGGCGGGCTGCGTGATCTCAATACGTTGTTTTGGATTGCAAAATATGTCTATCAGGTTCACGACGTTAGCGATCTCGTTGACGTCGGTTTATTTAGTAAAGAAGAGCGCCAGCTTTTTCTCCGATGTGAAGAATTTTTATGGCGCGTTCGGTCTCAATTACACTTCGTCACCGGTCGTTCGGAAGAACGGTTATCAT
>CAIRGA010000216.1 GCA_903877935.1 uncultured Hyphomicrobiales bacterium | reverse complement strand
TCCGCGCTTTCATCTTCTGTCTTCTAGCCCAGAATCATAACCGTGGGAAGGCAAAGCCCACCTTTTTCAAGGTCAAAGCGTGACCTTTCCACCAAAAGCAGGATGGCATGGATGTTTATCGTTTGAGGTCATCGATCACGGCTTTCTCAAGTGCTAACCGCATGAACCGTTGAGTCGGCATGCCAATGGTGGCGGCCCGGTTGCGGATTTTCTCCAAGAGAGCGTCGGGAAGGCGAAGGCTAACCGTTTTGTCTTTCGGACGTAATTCGAAGGTTACCATTTGACCTTTGAGGTTATAGGCGCCGAGATCGGCATTGGCTACGAAATCAGCCGCTTCGGTGTCACTCGCGAAGGTCGGGATTGTCTTTTTCAAAGCGAATAATCTCCTTTTTATGCATGAAACGCGCACTGATTGGTCGGATCAATCCGTTTCGAAGCGTAAATAAAATGAAAATGAAACGGTTTTGATGTAAGTAGTTCATTTGCATATACAAATGCAATCATTTTCCTCGATCGCGTGACCTTTTCACCAAAAGCCGCTAAGGCTTGAGCATGTCCGATACCACCCCTTTTCGCCTGTTTCGTCAGCTGATCGCCTTTATCGGCGTGGGTGCGGTTGCGACATCGATCGATTATGCCGTGTTTTTGGCAGGATTTTTCCTGCTCAGCATTGATCCGATCATCGCCGCGCTGGCCGGATATGCTGCCGGTGGGGGTGTTTCTTACTTTTTAACCCGCAAGCATGTGTTTAAATCCGAGCGGTCGCACCGTTCTGCGGTGCTTCGGTTTATGGCCGTTATGGCAGGGGGCTTTCTGCTCACCGGCTATGCCATGCGCATTTTTGTCGACGGATTACTGCTCGCCCCGATTGTGGCGCGAATCCTGACCTATGGCGTTGTTTTGGTCTTTAATTTTCTGACCCACCGCTTTTTTACCTTTGGGCGGTCGTGACCCTTAACAATTTAGGTAAATTATCATATTATTTACCTAACGTGAAGTAAATTCTAAAATCTCACGGCGCCTTAGGCTTTTTGTCCTTCATCATCGCCACAAATCGATCAAACAAATAATGGCTGTCGCGTGGGCCGGGCGAGGCTTCGGGGTGGTGCTGCACGGAGAAAGCGGGCTTATCGGTGAGTGCGATGCCGCAATTCGTGCCGTCAAACAGCGAGACATGGGTTTCGACCGCATTTTTGGGCAAACTATCGCGATCCACTGCAAAGCCATGATTCATCGAGACAATTTCAACCTTATTGGTGGTGAAATCCTTGACCGGATGATTGGCGCCGTGGTGGCCCTGATGCATTTTCATGGTCTTTGCACCGACCGCCAATCCGAGCATCTGATGGCCCAGGCAGATGCCAAAGGTCGGGACATTATGCTCGATAAGCGCCCGTATGGTGGGAACCGAATAGGCGCCCGTGGCCGCGGGATCGCCGGGGCCATTCGATAAAAACACGCCGTCGGGCTTCAGCGCTGCGATTTCCTGATAAGAGGCCGTGGCGGGCACGACCGTTACGCGGCAGTCGCGATCCGTTAAAAGCCGCAAAATATTGCGTTTAACGCCGAAATCGATGGCGACGACATGCAGTGTGCCCTTGCCCAGCGTGCCGTAACCACGCTCCAGCGACCAGCTCGATTCCGTCCAGTCGAGGCCCTGTTTGAGGCCGACGCTCGGGACCAAATCGAGCCCGTCCATCGAGGGCAATTGCGCCGCTTTGGCCTTTAAGGCGGCCACATCAAACACGCCGTCAGCATGGGTGGCGAGCACCGCATTGGCCATGCCATGCTCGCGGATATGGGCGGTGAGCGCCCTCGTATCGATGCCGGAAATGCCCGGAATATTGCGGGATTTCAGCCAGTTATCGAAATGCTTCACGGCACGCCAGTTCGACGGCGTGGTAATATCGGCATGGATCACAACACCACGGGCGCCATCGGACAAGGCCATATCGACCGTCTCGATGTCTTCCTCATTGGTGCCGACATTGCCGATATGGGGGAAGGTAAAGGTGATGATTTGGCCGGCATAGGAAGGATCGGTGAGGATCTCCTCATAGCCCGTCATGGCGGTGTTGAAGCAGACCTCGCCGGTGGCCGTGGTGGCAGCGCCGATCGCTTGGCCCTCGATCACGGTGCCGTCGGCCAAGACCAGAAGGGCGGTTGGCTTGGGTTCGACCCATCCATTGGCATCGGTTAATGGCTGCGGGTGGAGGGAGTGCTCGGAAGGCGCTTGCTGCATGGCGGTTTTCACCCTAAACCCAATCGAATGTGATCGGTTACTTAAGTGCTTCGACGCTTCACGTCAACGTCGTTTGGGGTGAAATTCTGTATACCGATCAAGGCTTTATATTATTCATGTGGACAAGGAGAATCGATCATGCGGGAACAGTTCACGGAAGCTTTGAAAGAGTCGATGAAGGCGGGAGAAAAGCGCCGGGTGTCGACCATCCGGATGATTACGTCTGCTTTGAAGGACCGCGATATCGAGCAGCGCGGGCAGGGCAAGCCGCCTTTGACGGATGAAGAAATCCTTGGGCTTTTGCAGAAAATGGTCAAGCAGCGGCAAGAATCGCTTGCGATCTATGAGCAGGCCGGTCGCACCGATCTCGCCAGCCAAGAATCCGAGGAAATTCAAATCATTATGGGCTTTATGCCCGCCCAACTTGATGAGGCGGCGGTGAAGGCAGCGATTGCCGATGCCATCGAAGCGTCGGCAGCATCAAGCGTCAAAGACATGGGCAAAGTGATGGCGTTTTTGAAAGAACGCTATGCCGGACAGATGGATTTCGCCAAAGCCAGCGGCGCGGTGAAGGCGATGCTTTCGGGCGCATAAGAGCGCAACTTTAGGGCGAGTATTGGGTGAATAGAGCCGGCAATTCTGGTGGTTGCGGGCTTGATAGGTGTAGTCCCAAAGGCGGTTCGAGTGAATATCAGCGAATCGCGATTTTGACGCTCGCTTGGGTTGTGTTTTATAGTGGTGCCGGAAGATCGTCATCGCAAATGCACGATTGAAAGAATTGAATCTTCAATCAACATGTTAGATGACGGGTTGGGGGCCGGCTATCCGCCCCTTCGCTCATTGCTCGCAATGACGAGAGGGGTGCGCGCTTTCCCCACCTTATCCACACCCTCGTCTTCCCGTTTTGTTCTGGCCTCATTTCGCGGTATGTAGGCTTCCATGAAATTCACCCCTTCCATTTTGGATGAGATACGCGCGCGGCTGCCGGTTTCCTCGGTGGTGGGGCGGCGGGTTAAGCTTACCAAAGCGGGGCGCGAGTTTAAGGGGTTGTCGCCGTTTAACGCGGAGAAGTCGCCATCGTTTTTTGTCAATGATCAGAAGGGGTTTTACCATGACTTCTCGTCTGGCAAGCATGGCGATATTTTTTCCTTTGTGATGGAAACCGAGGGACTTGGCTTTGCCGAGGCCGTGGAGCGGTTGGCCGCTGATGCGGGTGTCGCTTTGCCGAAAGTGTCAGCCGAGGCAGAGCGGCAGGAGGAACGGGCTAAGGGGCTTGTTGACGTCATGGCGCTGGCGCAGGCGTTTTTTCAAGCCGCGCTGAAGGGTGCGGGCGGCGGCAAAGCGCGGACTTATTTGGAAGGGCGGGGCCTTTCGCGCGATGTGTGGGCCGAGTTCGGTCTAGGCTTTGCGCCGGCCGAGCGGTTTGCCTTGCGCGATCATTTGGCGGGCAAGGGCGTTTCCTCCGAGCTGATGATCGAAGCGGGGCTTTTGGTGCATGGCGAGGAGATTGCTGTGCCCTATGACCGGTTTCGTGATCGGGTGATGTTTCCGATCCATGATGTGCGCGGTCGGGTCATTGCGTTCGGCGGGCGGGCGATGGCCAAGGACGCGCAGGCGAAATATCTGAACTCGCCGGACACGCCTTTGTTTCAAAAAGGCCGGGTGCTTTATAACCATCATCGCGCGCGGAAATTGGCGCATGACAAAGGTACCGTGGTTGCGGTGGAAGGCTATGTCGATGTTATCGCGATGTCGCGCGCGGGCTTTGGCAATGCGGTGGCTCCCTTGGGCACGGCGCTGACGGAAGACCAGCTTGGCTTGCTTTGGCGCATGGCGGATGAGCCGATCCTGTGTTTTGACGGCGATAAAGCAGGCCGCCGGGCGGCCTATCGGGCGATTGATGTCGCTTTGCCGTTTCTGCAACCCGGCAAATCGCTGCGCTTTGCGCTTCTGCCCGAGGGGCAGGATCCGGATGATCTCTATAAAAATGGCGGGTCGGGGGCGATTGAAGCGGTGCTGGAACGCGCGATGCCGCTGGTTGATGTGTTCTGGTCGCGTGGCCTAGAGGCAGGCCCCGTGGATACGCCCGAGCGCCGGGCGGCGTTTGAAAAGCGGATGCGCGAGCAATTGCAATCGATACCGGATGAAAATCTGCGCCGTTATTACCGCGAGGATATGGACCGGCGCTTGGTGGCGCTGTTTCAGCCCCAAAGGGCAGGTGCTGGTGCGCGTGGCGGGCAACAGGCGCGCTATGCCAAGGGAAATACGCGCTGGCAAAAGCCGGTGGAGGGGGCTTCTATTAGAGAAGCCATCCGGCCGAGCGAGAATTTGGTGCGGACGGCCATTTTTGCCCGGACGGGTACGATTTCGGCGCGCGAGGCGCTGATTTTGATCGAATTCATGCGTGAGCCGGAGCGTTTGCCCCGTTTGGCGGATGAATTGGCACTGATGAGCTTTACCCATGCCGATACGAGGGGCGTTTCGCGCGCGATGCTCGATTTTCTGGCGATTGCGGAGGCGGGCGAGGTCCCGCTTGAGGCGGAGGCGCTAAAAGGCGAGCTTGAACGGCGCGGGCTACAAGCGGCGGTAGAACGGATCGAGGCCGCGTTGCGCCCTGGCGACCGATTAATCGTCTCGGAACCTAAAAAAATCGATCATGACAGCGTTTTAAGGCAGGCAATGACCTTGCATCGGCGCGCTTTGACCCTAAATACGGAGTTACGCGCTGCCGAGCGGGCGTTCTCTGAGGATGCGAGTGAGGCTAATTTCACGCTTTTGGCCGATTTGAAGGCGCAAATCCTGGCGCTGGACGGGACAGAGGCTGAAATTGAGCGGGAATCCGGGTTTGGATTGCCGATGACGCTTTAGTGCGTTTTTCGGGCGGTCGAGACCTTTTCTCGCGTCGTCGGATAGGATAGGGGAAGTGGGTCAGTGATGGCTGACTTCTCATTCGGGCTTTAAGGGCGGTGCGACCCACGTGGACGCGCGCGCCTTTTTGTGCTTTCGAAACGGGCGAATTTTTGGTGAGAGACGGGGGCTGCTTTCTAAAGCCGGTTCCCGAAGTTGGCGGAGCGACAATTCCATGGCGACCAAAACGACGGACAAGGGCGACGGCGAAGCAAGAGAAGCGCCGAGCACCGATAGTCCGCTCCTCGATCTTTCCGATCAGGCCGTCAAGCGGATGATCAAGCTCGCCAAAAAGCGCGGCTTTGTCACCCATGAAGAAATCAACGAAGTGCTTCCTTCCGAGGAAGTAACGTCTGACCAGATTGAAGACGTGTTCGCGATGCTCAATGATATGGGCATCAATGTCGTCGAGCAGGAAGAAGCCGACGCCGACGCCACGGAAGAAAAAGCGGAAGGCGAGGACGAAGAAGAAACCGGCACCGATCTCGTTGAAGCCACGCGCTCTGCGCTGCCAACGACGACGACCGCGAAAGAGCCAACCGACCGTACGGACGATCCGGTGCGCATGTATTTGCGTGAAATGGGCTCGGTGGAATTGCTGTCGCGCGAAGGCGAAATCGCCATCGCCAAGCGCATCGAGGCGGGCCGCGAGGCGATGATTGCCGGTTTGTGCGAAAACCCGCTGACCTTCCAAGCGATTATCATTTGGCGCGATGAACTCGTCGAAGCCAAAGTTTTGCTGCGCGATATTATCGATCTTGAAGCGACCTATGCCGGACCAGAAGGCAAGGGCGTGCCGAAGATTGACGAATTGGCGCCAATCCCCGCCGAGCCGCAAGCGCTCGCGGAAGGTGAAGAGCCGCCGATTCCCGAAGGCGAGCTTGACGATGATGATTTAGAAAACAATGTGTCGCTGTCGGCGATGGAAGCGGAACTCAAGCCGAAAGTGCTTGAGACGTTTGATCGCATCGCTTCGGCGTATAAGAAACTGCGCCGGTTGCAGGAGCAGAATGTTGAGTCAAAATTACAAAATGACTCGCTGACGCCTTCGCAAGAACGCAAATATAAGAAGCTGAAAGACGAGATTATCACGGATGTGAAATCTCTCTCGCTGAACACGCATCGTATCGAAGCGCTGGTTGAACAGCTCTACGACATCAATAAGCGTTTGATTGGTCTGGAAGGCCGTTTGATGCGTTTGGCGGAAAGCCATCGGGTGAGCCGCGAAGACTTCTTGCGCAATTATCAAGGCTCCGAGCTTGATCCGAAATGGTTGTTGCGGGTGTCGAAGCTTGGCACGCGCGGCTGGAAGGATTTTGTCGCCAAAGAAAAAGACATGATCCGCGAAATTCGGCACGAGATCCATCATCTCGCGTCTGAGACCGGTTTGGAAATTCCGGAATTCCGCAAGATCGTGCACATGGTGCAAAAGGGCGAGCGCGAAGCACGCCAGGCAAAGAAAGAAATGGTCGAGGCGAATTTGCGTCTCGTGATTTCGATTGCCAAGAAATACACCAATCGCGGTTTGCAGTTCTTGGATCTCATCCAAGAAGGCAATATCGGTTTGATGAAGGCGGTTGATAAATTCGAATATCGTCGCGGTTATAAATTCTCGACCTATGCGACCTGGTGGATCAGGCAGGCGATCACGCGCTCGATTGCCGATCAGGCGCGCACCATCCGAATTCCGGTGCATATGATCGAGACGATCAACAAGATCGTGCGGACCTCGCGCCAGATGCTGCATGAAATCGGCCGCGAACCAACGCCGGAAGAACTCGCTGAAAAGCTTGCTATGCCTTTGGAAAAAGTGCGCAAGGTTTTGAAAATCGCGAAAGAGCCGATCTCGCTTGAAACGCCAATTGGTGACGAAGAAGATTCGCATCTCGGCGATTTCATCGAAGACAAGAACGCGATCTTGCCGATTGATGCGGCGATTCAATCGAACCTGCGCGAGACGACAACGCGTGTTTTGGCGTCGCTCACCCCGCGCGAAGAACGCGTGCTGCGCATGCGCTTCGGCATCGGTATGAATACCGACCACACGCTTGAAGAAGTTGGTCAGCAGTTCTCGGTGACACGCGAGCGTATTCGTCAGATTGAGGCGAAGGCGTTGCGAAAGTTAAAGCATCCGAGCAGAAGCCGGAAGCTACGGAGCTTTTTGGATAATTGAAGGTTATGGGCGATGCCGACAATTTCTTTCTTCTACGGCATCGTCATTCAGATGTATTGGCGCGATCATAATCCGCCGCATTTTCACGCCTATTATCAGGGCTATTAAGCGCTCATATCGATTGACAGTGGCGAATTGATCGCCGGGCAAATTTCCCCTGGTCCTAGGCGCATCTTGAAGGAATGGACGCTCCGGCATCAACCGGAATTGCTTGCAAACTGGGAACGGTGTAAAATCAACGCGCCGTTAAACAGCGTTCGCGGAGCCGATGAAGAATGATCAAGATGGTGAAAGTGACAGAACTGAAGCCGCTCGATGATGTCCGACTCTGGGTCAGATTTTCGGATGGCACGGAAGGCATTCGGGATTATTCTGATATGCTGGCGGAGGGCGGGCCTATGGTTGAGCCGCTTCGTGATCCCTCGTTTTTCAAAAGCGTTTTTGTGTCGTTTGGGGTGCCGAGTTGGCCGAACGGCTTTGAAGTTGATGCCATTGCCTTGCATATGGAGTTGGAAAAGGCGGGTTTGCTTATCGGTTCAGTGGCAGCCTGACAACGCATTCGGTACCGCCGGAGAGGGATGCGCCTCTTCGAGCATGGATGGCTCATTGATTGGTATGACTGGAAAGCGGCGGAGCCTTTCGCCGCTTTTTGCATGTTTGGCTCCAATCGCTCGACGATCCGTTTCCGAGCTCTTTTCATGGATTGAGGGAACCTCCACCTCAGCCATAGCGTTGTTCGTTTAATCGGGCGAATGAGGCCCATTGACGAGGGAGTGCCAAAGGTGGCCTCCGACGAAGAGGGGTG
>CAIRGA010000215.1 GCA_903877935.1 uncultured Hyphomicrobiales bacterium | reverse complement strand
TCACCTGTTGCCCATCGTCGGTAGGAGCGAGCCTTAACATCCGCGATGGCGGCGTGGGGATATTGATAACGGACGCCCCATCTTGCGCCGGATCAGCTTGGCTGGCCTCATCATTTGTTAGCTTCACTGACATATTTTGCCTTAATTCCGCAACGATATGACACTAAGAGTGCATTATAAACATATATTAACGCAGCGTAATATCTATTATTTATTAAATAAAATGAAAAATTATCTGAGAAATTTAACTTTTTTTGAGATAATTGCTTCGATTTTATTCAATAAGGGAATAGTCAAATAAATTTTAAATTTGGATAAGATGACGCGATGGTGGAAGATTCAAAAGGACAAAAGGCAGCGACTGGCCCCGTAAAAGCGATGCCGGGACCCATTCCTTATCCGAGGCAATCACACAAAATCATTCGCGGCGCGTCGCGCAGCTTTGTCGTGTTTACCGCGATTTCGGTCATTGCTCTGCTCATTTGGGCATCGAACACTGAAATTGATCGTGTTATTCGGGGCTTTGGTAAAATCGTTCCTCAATCACAAGTTCAAACCGTTCAGCATTTTGATGGTGGGATCCTAACCGAGATCCTCGTGCGCGAAGGCGATAGCGTGATCCAAGGCGCCCCGCTCTTACGCATCGATAATAGTTTTTCTCGCTCTGAGCTGGCGCAAGCCACCATCGATATGAAGGCTAAACAAGCCCGTATGATAAGGCTAACGGCGGAAGTACGGGATGTGGAGACCCTCACTTTTCCTGATGAATTGGAAAATGACATTCCAAAAATCGTCGAACGCGAGCAAGAATTTTTCAAAGGCAAGCGGGCGACCTTGCAGGCGCAGATGGGCATTTTACAAGACCAGTACAAACAAAAATCGCTAGACCTTTCTGAGGCACGATCACGCTGGGCCAATACGATCCGGGAGAGGGAACTCGTTGATAAGCGTGTCGGCAATCTAAGAAAACTCAACGCCGTTGGTGCATTTTCAACGAATGATCTCTTGGATAATGAACGCTCGCTGCAACAAATTGAGCAAAAACTATCCGATTTGGTCCATGAGATTCCGCGCGATGAGGCCATCATGAGCGAAATATCGCAGCGGATCGAAGAAGCAAAATCGCGGTTCCGTTCAGACTCGGACAAAGAGCGCTCCGAAACAGAATTGCAGATCGCAAAGCTTGAAGAGACAATTACAGCCCTCAGAGATCGAAGCGCCCGCTCCGATGTGGTGGCACCGATGACAGGTATTATCAATAAGCTTCACGTTTCAACGATCGGTGGTGTTGTTAAGTCTGGAGAACCATTGGTTGAAATTGTGCCTGGCGATGCGGGCTTGGCGATTGAAGCACGTGTGCAGCCCAATGACCGTGCGGAGATCTGGCCAGGCCAAAAGGCGGTGGTGAAAGTGAGTGCCTATGATTTTTCGACCTATGGCGGCTTGAATGCGAAGGTGATCGATATCTCGGCCGATGCCCTGCAAGATGAAAAGGGCCAACCCTATTTCCGCGTCCGGCTTGAAGCGACGGCAAAAGATTTCGGACCGGGAAAACCCGTAACGCCGGGCATGCTTGCAGAAGTTGATATTCTGACCGGTCGCAAGACCATTCTTGAGTCCCTACTTCGTCCCGTCAAACAATTGCAAGCCAATGCGCTAAGGCTCTAACGATTGGATTGGGACGCCAACCCGGCGCCACCGACGATCAAGACTGTAGCAAGGGCTAAAGAAAGGCTGGCCTCGGCAAAGCCGACCATCACGAGCAAGAGCGTCGACAAGACGGGCGCCGCATAGGAAAGCACGCCCAGCAAACGGATATCGCCCCGTTTAACGCCCCTATCCCACAGATAAAACGCAGCCCCTACCGGTCCAACTCCAAGCGCAATAATCGCAAGCCATTGGCTTTCGGTTTCTGGCCTAACCGTCGTCTCAAACAAGAGATGTGCGAGGAGCGAAAGGAGCGATGTTAATAGACAATAGGCGGCCACCATTTCGGTTGGCGCATCCTTATACCGGCGCGACACGATGGAATAACCAGACCAAATAAAAGCACAGAGAAAGGCAAGCAAATAGCCATTGAGATACACAGCGTTGAAGCCTAAGCCACCCTCTTTGCCAGCCAGCAAAAGCCCAACGCCTGCAAATCCAGAAACCGCTCCGATGACATGCCCTATTTTAAGTTTTTCTCCCGGTAAAAAGGCCGACATCAGGACGATCAGCAGTGGCCATAAATAGGCAATCAGCCCGGCCTCAGCAGGTGGCGCTAGCCTTAACGCGGCAAAGTAAACCGCGTGATACAGAAACAAACCGCCGACGCCGAGCAACCAAACCGGCCAAGGCTGGAATAAGACCCGCACGCCCTGGGGATGACGGAGTAAAAAAGGCAAACCGATGAGTCCGCCGATCAGAAATGTAATCGCCGATAATTGAAAAGGCGGCATCGTACCCGATGCCGCCGTCATGAGAGCGAGCGAAGACCAAAGTAAGATGGCCCCAAAGCCCGTTAGCGTCGCCGTTGATCGCTGCAAGATGGGATCAAATCATATATTGTCCGCCATTGGCGGAAATCGTCGAACCCGTGATAAAGCCTGCATCATCGGCGACCAGGAAAACAACCGCTCGTGCGATCTCTTCCGGCTCGCCCAACCGGCCAATGGCGATGTGCGGCAAAATATTTTTCTCGACCACAGCCGGATCAACAGCTTTCACCATGTCCGTCGCGATATAGCCGGGGCATATCGCATTGACCGTGATACCGACGCGGGCACCTTCTTGGGCCAAAGCCTTCACAAAACCGAGATCGCCCGCTTTTGACGCCGAGTAATTTACTTGGCCAAGCTGACCCTTTTGACCATTGACGGACGAGATACAAACCACGCGACCAAATTTGCGCGCGCGCATTCCTTCCCAGACCGGGCGTGTCATATTAAAAAGCGAAGAGAGATTGGTATTGATGACCTGATCCCACTGGTCCTTCGTCATTTTGTGGAACATGGCGTCGCGTGCAATGCCCGCATTGTTGACGAGTACATCAACTGGTCCGTGAGCCGCTTCAACTTTCGCGATCCCTTCGACGCAAGCATCGTAATGTGAAACATCCCATTTATAGGTTGCGATGCCTGTTTCTTTGGAGAAGGCTGCAGCAGCTTCGTCATTGCCGGCATAATTAGCAGCAACGGTATAACCGGCTGCCTTTAGCGCGATCGATATTGCCGCGCCAATTCCACGAGACCCGCCCGTTACCAATGCTACTCTTGCCATCAAGCTTCTCCCTTTAAAAATAATCCGGGATTTTTATCCCGTTGTTTAAAATTAGCTTACCGTTCAACCGCCAGCGCAATGCCCATGCCGCCACCGATACAAAGTGTCGCCAAGCCCTTCTTAGCATCCCGCTTTTGCATCTCGTGCAGAAGGGTAACCAAAACACGGGCACCAGAAGCGCCTATCGGATGTCCAATCGCAATCGCACCACCGTTCACATTGACCTTTGCCGTATCCCAACCGAGATCGCGGTTAACGGCAATGGCCTGAGCAGCGAAGGCTTCATTGGCTTCTGCAAGATCAAGATCAGAGGCTTTCCAGCCAGCCTTTTCCAGCGCCTTGCGCGTGGCTGGGATCGGCCCTGAGCCCATAATGGCAGGATCGACGCCTGCAGTCGCCCAAGACGCCACACGGGCAATCGGTGTCAACCCACGACGATTGGCTTCGGCAGCCGTCATCAGAACCAAAGCAGCGGCCCCGTCATTAATGCCGGATGCATTACCGGCAGTAACCGTTCCTTCCTTCGAAAAGGCCGGCTTCAGCTTTGTAAGGCTATCGAGGGTTGCGCCGTGGCGAATATATTCGTCATCGCTGACGACGATGTCGCCCTTCTTGGTCGAGATCGTGACGGGCACGATTTCATCCTTAAATTTTCCGGCCTTTTGTGCGGCCTCGGCTTTGTTCTGCGAGGCAACGGCGAACGCGTCTTGCTCGTCACGGCTAATTTGCCATTTCGTCGCAACATTCTCGGCGGTAATGCCCATGTGATAACCATGGAACGCATCCAAGAGCCCGTCACGCAACATCGTATCGACAAATTTCAAATCACCCATCTTGGTGCCATTCCGGAGATGAGCGGTGTGTTGGGCTTGTGACATCGACTCTTGGCCACCAGCTACGATGACATTGGCATCGCCATTGGCGATTTGTTGCATACCGATGGCAACGGCACGAAGACCCGAGCCGCAAAGCTGGTTGAGGCCCCATGATGTCGCTTCTTGAGGTATGCCCGCTTTCATCGCCGCTTGGCGGGCTGGGTTTTGGCCCTGACCAGCCGAGAGAATTTGGCCCAAAATGACTTCATCTACATCGGCAGCATCGACGCCGGCGCGGCTAAGCGCTGCCTGAATGGCGATTGCGCCAAGTTCATGGGCCGAAAGCGTGGAAAGAACTCCATTAAAGGAACCAACGGGGGTACGCGCTGCGCCAACAATGACAATATCGGGAGATGCCATGCTCTATCCTCCAAAGGAGCCGGATCCAAATTCGGCCAAAACGGCCTTTCAGAATAATCGGCTTAAAACACTCATCCCCAACTCATTGCGAGTTGAACGCCGCTCGTCAAGTCGATTTGGGCTTTTTGCGGGATCGCTTAAGGATTACGCCATAAGGCGAATAGCTTGCATTCTCCGGATTTTTACTGTCCACTCGATCAACCAACCGATTGGTTAGACGTTTATCAACCCGAGCCCGATTAACTTTTTACGAGTTGAAGCCTTTATGACCGACAAAGATCAACCGACCATCATCAAGAAATATGCAAATCGTCGCCTGTATCATACGGGCACTAGCACTTATGTGACGCTTGACGATTTAGCCGTGATGGTTAAGCGGGGAGATAATTTCGCGGTCATCGACGCCAAGTCCGGTGAAGACATTACGCGTCCTGTGCTGACCCAGATTATTTTCGAGCAAGAGGCCAAAACGGGGCAAAATCTTTTGCCCATCAATTTTATGCGCCAATTAATCGGCTTTTATGGTGATAGTATGCAGGCGATGGTCCCAAGCTATCTTGAGCATTCCATCCAGATGCTGACGGAAAATCAGCAAAAATTCCGTGATCAGATGGCGAGCACGTTCGGCGCTCAAAATTTCGGGGTTATGGAGGACTTGGGTCAAAAGAACATGGACATGTTCCGTAACGCGATGGCCATGTTTCTGCCGTTTAGCAAAATGCCGAACGGGACGGACAAGCCTTCGGAAGCCACACCGGCCAAAGCGGCGGATGGTGACATCGATGTCTTGAAGAAAGAACTGGCTGAAATGCAAAAGCGCCTTGATAAACTCGGCCGATCTTAAGTTTCAGTATTCACTAAAGGCTGACCGCAATCTAAAAATTATATGTTAACCTTACGTTAACTATTGGAATAAACTGTGCTAAAGACGCGCGTCTTTGGGGCAACTGCGCCCTTTGACCCCGGAAACTATCTCATGTGCGGTTCACAAAGCTTGGTCGTCTACGGCCAATTCGAAAAAACTCGTGCCAGTAAGTCGGCCTATCGCCCGCGCGCCGATGCGCGATTTTTGGCGCATCTTATTGCTGTCCGGTCAAACAATCCTGAAATGCGGCTCAAAAATCGCGCTGCACCGGAAGACGGGGTAGCCGCCTATCGCCGCTCCCACGCAACGGGGCCACGGTTAACGCCTCCCCTGTACGGATGCGTTGCCTAATTGATCGGAATAAATCTGCCTTAGCCGCCAAAACAGAAATCCCAGCCGCTAAGCTGGGATTTTTTATGATTATATGGCTCTTTAAGCCCAAAGGGCAGAAGGCTATTAAGCTTCCTTCTTGACCTTGAAAATCTGCTTGCCCCGATACATGCCGGTCTTAAGATCGACATGATGCGGACGACGCAACTCGCCCGAGTCCTTGTCCTCGACATAGGTCGGGGCTGCCAAAGCGTCAGCGGAACGGCGCATACCGCGCTTAGAAGGGGATGTTTTGCGTTTAGGAACGGCCATCGGAAACTCCGTGTCGGAAATTTAGACGCGGAAAGTCCACGCCAGATTGAATTCTGAAGGGCGGCTTATACAGAGGTTAAGGCGGTATGGCTAGACTAAACCTCGTAATTAATTACCGAAATATTGCCTTCACTGGACAAGAACTTGACCCCCGCTACAGCATCGGGCAAGTCCAACCCGTCGTAAATGGACAAAATTAGTCATGAGCCAAGACGAAACATCCTTCCAAGCAGCCCTTATTGCAACCGGCGAAGCCATTGAAGGGCTCCTCGACGAGATTTTAGCCGAACATCCCCTGGTCGGGGAAACAACCCGTCCTAAAAATTTACGCGCGGCCATGCGCCACGGCGCGCTAGGAGGCGGCAAGCGGCTGAGACCCTTCTTGCTGTCCGAAAGCGCCCGCCTTTGTGGCGCTGACGCTCAAGCGGCCTTGCTCGCCGGAGCAGCTTTGGAACTCGTCCATTGCTATTCACTCGTTCATGACGATCTGCCCGCTATGGATAATGATGACCTGCGGCGGGGCCGACCAACGGTCCATAAGGTCTATGATGATGCTTTGGCCATTCTGGCAGGCGACTCGCTCTTGACGCTTGCTTTTGATGTCATGGCGCGACCCGCGATTCATCCAGACGCCAATGTCCGACTGGACCTTGTTAGGGGTTTGGCACGCGCCTCGGGCATTGGAGGAATGGCCGGCGGACAGGCGCTCGATCTTGAAGCCGAAGGCCGCTATTCGGAAAATAAGAAACCCTTGGCGCTGACATCGGATGAAATCCGGCAGCTACAAGCCATGAAAACCGGCGCCCTGCTTCTCTTCGCCGTCGAAGCGGGCGGCATTCTCGGAAAGGCGTCCGACCGCACGCGAAAAGCTTTGGCCGATTATGGGCGCGCGGTTGGGGCAACCTTCCAGATCGCCGATGATATTTTGGATGTCGAAGCCGACACCAGCACGCTCGGCAAGAGCGCGGGCAAAGATAGCGAACAGGGCAAAGGCACGCTTGTCGCTTTATTAGGGCTCGACAGCGCAAAGGCCGAACGAGACCGGCTCGCCCGGACCGCGCTAGAGGCGCTCGCCGGATTTGGCCCCGAGGCTGATAGGCTCCGCGCGACCGCGCGCTTCATTGTGCAAAGAGGCCATTAGAATGACCCATCCTGTACATCGGTCGTGGCTCAACCTAATCCACGCAAGGCAAAGACTGCTTTATTCGGTTGTTATCGGCGTCGTTCTCTTTTTCATCTTGCCCCATAGTTGGCGGCTAACAACCCGCCTTGTGTTGAGCTGGGATTTACTGACCCTATCCTATCTCCTCACGACCGCTCGGCTCATTGCGCGATCAACGACAGAAACCTGCCGCCGCCGGGCTGCCCTGTATGATGAAGGCGATTGGCTGATTCTCGCTATTACACTCGTTGGTGCAGCTGTCAGCTTTGCAACGATCGTGATGGAATTAGCAGCAGGAAAAGCAGAGGGGGCATCCTTACTCTTAACCTTCGTTATCACAGCGGTAACGGTCGGCCTCTCTTGGGCCTTCACGCATATGATATTCGCATTGCATTACGCCAATCTTTATTATCGCGCTGATGCATCAGGCCAACATGGCGGTCTGATTTTCCCGGGGCAACGCGAACCCGACTATCGTGATTTTGTCTATTATTCCTTCGTCATCGCATGCGCCGCACAAACCGCCGACGTGTCGACGGTTTCGCCCAATATGCGACGGGTAACCTTGATCCATTGTGTGACGGCATTTGCTTTCAATTCCGCCATACTGGCTTTGATGATCAATATCACCGCAAGCCTGATCTAGCGCGTCACTTTATTCCGCAGCATGCGATCCGGGATTATTCGGATGCGTCGTCCAATTGGCATAAGGCCTGTCATACGCAAAGCCTGTGCGTGGATCGGTTCCTTTCGTCTGATGCACCATGGTGATGCAATCCTGAACCGGACATACAATCGCACATAGATTACAGCCAACGCATTCTTCATCTTTCACTTCAAATTTACGTTTTCCGTCGACCTGATTGGTGATCGCTTGATGCGAAGTGTCTTCACACACCTGATGGCAGCGACCGCATGAAATACAAAGGTCCTGATCAATCGAGGCTTTAACGACGTAATTCAAATTGAGATGTTGCCACTCGGTGAATTTTGGCAGCGCTAGGCTACGGAAGTCATTAATGGTTTGATAGGCTTTCTCGTCCATAAATTGGGAAAGGCCAGAAATCATCTCTTCAACAATCTTGAAGCCATAGGTCATTGCAGCGGTACAGACCTGAACATTACCGGCGCCCATGGCGATATAATCAGCGGCATCTTTCCAAGTTGTAACCCCGCCAATGGCGGAAATCGGAAGATTGTGCGTCTCTGGATCACGCCCGATTTGCGAGACCATATTCAAGGCAATAGGCTTAACCGCTGGACCGCAATAGCCGCCATGAGTTCCATGCCCGTCAATGACGGGCCAAGGGGACATTTGATCAAGGTCGACCGTCATGATCGATGTGATCGTATTGATCAGGGACACGGCATCTGCGCCGCCATGATGAGCTGCACGCGCCGGAAAGCGAATATCCGTAATATTCGGCGTCAGCTTCACGATAACCGGCATACGCGTGTGCTTTTTGCACCAGCGGGTGACCATCTCGATATATTCCGGCACCTGCCCAACGGCTGCACCCATACCGCGCTCGGACATGCCATGGGGGCATCCAAAATTCAGCTCAACGCCATCGCATTCGGTTTCTTCAACGCGCTTTAAAATGTCGGCCCAGTTTTTCTCTTCGCAGGGCACCATCAAGGAAACGACAACGGCGCGATCGGACCATTCACGTTTTACTTTTTTAATTTCCTGCAAATTGATTTCAAGCGGACGATCGGTGATCAATTCAACATTGTTCAGGCCAATCAACCGGCGATCTGAGCTATGAATGGCGCCATAGCGCGGCCCGCTTACATTGACGATCGGATCACCATCACCCAGCGTCTTCCACACAACGCCACCCCAGCCTGCCTTAAACGCTCGCACGACATTGGTTTCACGATCCGTTGGCGGTGCAGAAGCAAGCCAAAATGGATTAGGAGATTTGATGCCTAGAAAATTACTGCGAAGATCGGCCATCGGTTTATTCCCTTCGCTTGATTAGCGGTTTAACGCGTGATGAATGGAGAGCGCGGCTTGCTTACCGTCTTCAACGGCGGCAACGGTCAGGTCTTGACCGCCGGCAATGCAATCGCCGCCCGCCCATAGGCCTTTCACACTCGTCCGGTGTTCGGCATCAACTTTTATCCGACCGCCCTCAAGCGTAAGCGCATCAGCGCCGCCCAAACCGTCGGGCACAAAAACCTGACCAATCGCGGTGAGCACCATGTCAGCAGGAAGCGTATAATGGCCGCCGGTTGACGTCAGGCGGCCCGCGACGATATCCGTCTCGTCAAATCGGACAGCGGAGATTTTACCGCTTTCACCCATCAGCGCGGAAGGTTGCGCGAAGGTTTTGATCGTTACACCGTTGATCTGTGCAACTTCTTGCTCATAGGCGCTCGCCTTCATGTCCGACTGACCGCGGCGATAGACAATGGTTACATGTTCAGCACCCAGTTTTTTTGATTGCACGGCGGCATCAATCGCGGTCATACCGCCGCCAATCACCACGACATGACGACCAACTGGCAAGGCTGAAAGATCTTTTGCCTGCCTTAGATCAGCAATATATTTAACGGCATCAATGACGCCCTCTAGGTTTTCTTCACCCTCAATACCAAGCTTGTTGACACCCGATAATCCAACGCCAACAAACACCGCATCAAATTCTTGTCGCAGTGTTCCAATATCAATAGTGCATCCCAAAGCGTGCTGGGTTTTTACCTCGATACCACCAAGCGCAAGGATAAAATCCACTTCACGTTGAGCAAAATCGTCCGTCGATTTATAGGCGGCGATTCCGTATTCGTTCAGGCCACCTAGCTTGTCTTTCGCTTCAAATACGGTAACGGCATTGCCCAATTCGGAAAGCTTGTGGGCACAAGCAAGGCCGGCAGGGCCGCCGCCAATCACCGCAATCTTTTTGCCTGTCGAAGGAGCTCGCCTAAAAGGCTGTTTGCCGCTCGCCATCAGCGCGTCGGTTGCGTGCCGCTGTAGCAATCCAATCTTGACCGGCTTGCCCTCGGCATGTTCGCGAACACAGGCTTCCTCGCACAGTGTTTCAGTCGGGCAAACGCGCGCGCACATGCCGCCCATAATATTCGCGCTTAAAATGGTCTCGGCAGCGCCAAGATTATTTCCGGTTGAAATTTCACGGATGAACAGTGGAATATCGATGGAGGTAGGGCACGCCGTTTGGCAGGGTGCGTCATGGCAAAAATAGCACCGCTCTGATTCAACAATGGCCTCATGCTTTGAAAGCGGTGCATGAATATCGGAAAAATGAACATCATAATCGGCTGGTGCTAACCGACCCGTTTGAATACCGTCCGCCCGTATCGATCCCATCGTTCCGACCCTCCCGGAAAATCTGCATCCACAGAACTTGACCAATTGGTCAAGATTTCCACACGGGTTCGAAAGATTGTCAAGAGATCACGTTTGGGCCGTCGAAATCGGAGTATCTGTCGGCGGTTTACTGGCGGCTTGGGCGGCCCAGGCGCTAATTAGCACGCCTATGACAACGAGAAGCGCACCAACAATACGCAACATCGTGACGGGGCGGGACGGAAATCCGGCAATCGCAAACTGATCGAGCATCATCGATGCAATCATTTGGCCCATAACAACTGCAGAAATAAACACAACCGCCCCAAGTTCTGGCGCGGTCATCAAAGCAACCGTGATGAAAAAAGCGCCCAAGGCGCCACCGATCCAAACCCACCAAGGCGCGCTATCAAGGCTCGATAGATTTGGCGGCGTTACCCTAAAAATTACCAAGAGGGGTACGATACTGATGATGCTCACCGTCAACGAGACCAACGTTGCCCAAAGCGGATGGCCCAGCATCCGGCCCACTTGCGCGTTTAATCCCGCCTGAACCGTGATGGCGGAGCCTCCCAATGCGGCAAGGAGCAGAAGAGTAACAAAACGCAGCATCATGAGGCCTTCTCCGAAACGAATAGGCCATCACTTTGCCATGGGATCGGTGCGAACGCATCCCCGTCTCGTGCAGGTCAGCCAACCCTTCCAAAAGCCAAAGCGCCCAAGAGTGCGGCTACGAACAAACTCACATCATGTGCGGCGAGCCAAAGGGATGACGGGCGACCGTCCTGATGGATATAGGCCATGGCGCCCAATGTCGCCGTCCCCCAGCCAAATCCGGCGACCATCAAAGCAAGACTAAATCCGGCGCCCGTGGCCTGCCAAACCAGAGCCGTTCCGCCCACAGAAATCAGGACCAGACCCCAAAGTCCGACGCGGATACCGCCGCTATGGGCAATCCAGCGCCCGATCATAAATCCTGGCACATACATCGCCGCCAAATGTGCGGCCATGGCGGAAGCCACCATTCCAAAACCAATGCCGCACCCCGCCATCATCAAGGGCGCACGCGCCATGATACCCGTCATGGCAAACCACGCCATAGCGGCAATTAGCGTCGCCCGTGAAAACCGGGCGAGGCTTGGGCGTATATGTGCGGTCGTCGTCGCCTCAATTTCGATCTGTCGCGCGGGAAGGCCGGCGGCAAAACCCAACGTAATTAAATTAGCCAAACCCGCCGCGCCCAAAACATAGGCCGCGGCAAGGGAGCCGGTTGCGTGGTCTAATCCCTCGACGAAAAAGGGGCCGAGCAATGCGCCAATAACTCCGGCTCCAAAAACCAGACCACCCGCGTGTCCTGCCATTGCTCCGGCATGGCGATAAAACAGGGCAAAGCCTTGCGCCATGCCGAGCCAAAGCGCAGCGATGATCAGGAACAAAAATTGTCGTTCAAGGACAGAAAAGACGGCTAAAATTCCACCCGCTATCCCGAGGCTTGCCCCTAACGCGAAAGCGGCCCGACGACCAAACATATCCATCAGGATCGATGCCGGAAATCCTGCTAATGCCGCCCCGCAAAGCAGCGCAAGATAAGGCAATGGAAGCTGCCAAGGCTGCGACACGAGTTGGCCGCTTGCCAAAGGTAGCACCGATAAAGTGAGCACTTGCGACAAGACGGAAGCGCCAAAAGCAAAGGCCATTCGCCCTATGCCTGCTCCGACGGGTAATCGATCAAGATCGATGGGCAAGCCATCGCTATCGCAACTGCAAAAAATCTGCCCGGCCCGCATCCTGATACGATCGACGCGCGCCATCTTAAGGAGCCTTCATGTCGTCATCGTTCAAAATGCGATGGGCGGCGCCGTCGAGATCATCATATTGTCCGGACCGTAACGACCACATAAAAGCACCCAGGGCCAAAAGGCCTAGTCCAAGTGCTGCCGGTACAAGATAAAGCAAGATGGTCATCGTGAAAGGCCCCGCGCGGTTCGCGCCCGTAAGGCATTGACGGTTACGATAATCGACGAGCCCGACATCGCTGCCGCTGCAATCAACGGCGTTACCTGACCGGCCACGGCGAGCGGCACCGCAATCAAATTATAGATCAGCGCAAGAAGAAAATTATCCCTCATCACCCGATGCCCCGTTTTACATAAGAGCAGCGTATCACGAACGGCGCATAATTTACTGCCGGTAAAAACCGCGTCCGCCGCCGCTTGTGTGACATCCGCTCCGGTTGCAGGAGATAAGGATACGGACGCTGCAGCGAGTGCCGGCGCATCGTTTAAACCGTCGCCCACCATCAAGACCGTGCGTCCTTCTCGCTTTAACGCTTCGAGACGCGCGAGTTTTTCATGCGGCTTGGCACTGGCGGTCCATTCGGTCACGCCAAGTAACCGCGCCGTCGATTCAACCGGCTGCTGATGATCTCCCGACAGGATCATCACCCGATAGCCATCTCGCTTTAAGCGAGCAATCGTCTCCACAGCATCCGGCCGCAAGGCTTGACCGATGGAAATACAGCCCGCTTCATCGCCATGCCGGAAGGCTATGATGGATGTCCCATTGTGCCAGACGGGCGTTGCGATATTACAAAAAGCGGGGCTTCCTAATTTTAGGGTCACGCCATCGTGGACGGCTTCAACACCCTCGCCGGTAACTTCCCTTGCATCGGAAATAAACTCCAAAGATCCAAACCTTTCGATAGCAAAGGCTCGAATGGCGCGGGCAAGCGGATGGTGACTTGAGAGTGCCAATCGTCCTGCAAGTTTCAGCGAATTGTCCGACAGATCACCGGCATCAACCAAACTCGGATCAGGGCGGGTAAGCGTTCCGGTTTTATCAAAGACGATGGTATCCACCGCTGACATGCGCTCAATCACATCACCCGACTTCATCAAGATGCCACGCCTGAACAAAGCGCCGGCAACCACGACTTGTACCGTCGGCGCGGCTAAGGCCAAAGCGCATGGACAGGTGATAATCAAGACCGCGATCGCAATCACAAGCGCATCATGCACACTTGCACCATAGGCGATCCAACCCATCGCGGTGAGACCCGCCGCGATATGGACAACAGGCGCATAAAATTGCGCTACTCGATCCGCGAGCTGAACATATTTGCTCTTGGCCAAGACCGCATCATCGATCAGACGTTCAATATCGGAAAGAAGCGTTGCTGAACCTGAGGCCGCCACTTTGATCTGTAGCACAGCTTCACCATTGAGCGTTCCTGCAAAAACAGGATCACCGAGGCCTGCCTTTGTCCATGTCGTTTCACCTGTAACAAGGCTCTGGTCAATAAATGACGTCCCCTGGACCACGTAACCATCGGCCGGCAACCGTTCACCTGGCCGCACCCAGACAATATCACCTTCGACCAAAGCTTCGGGTGGGATCTCCGAATGACTGCCATCGGCATTTAACCGTGTCGCCACGGGTACGCGTAGAGCCGCAAGATTAGCGGCCGCCGCGCGTGTCCGCTTTCGCATGGCGTGATCAAGCACCCGACCGGACAACAAAAAGAAAAGCAGCATCAGAGCTGAATCAAAATAGGCATGCGCCGCATGATGCGCGGTCTCGTAAACCGACATGCCAAGCGCCAACGAAATGCCGATGGAAATCGGTACATCCATATTCATGCGACCAGAGCGAAGTGAGCTTGCGGCACTGTAGAAAAACGGTTGCCCGGCAAAGCCTGCCGCGGGCAGCGCAATCAGCGCGGACAGCCAGTGAAACAGATCGCGTGTTTCGGGGGTTATATCGGTAACATTCCCGGCCCAAACCGAGATCGATAATAACATCACATTAATCGCGGCAAACCCCGATACGGCCAGACAGCGCAATAACCACTTGGTCCGACGGTCTTCGTCCGACTCGGTTTCATCCGAATGAAAAGGCGCTACCCGATAACCAAGCCGTTCTAACGTATCAATGGCGAGTGACGGATCGCATTCGGGCGTCGTCCATTCGGTGGAAAGCCGGCGGGTGGTAAAATTCAACCTTGCACTGACAAGCCCCGGTGTAGAGCGAAGGGAATTTTCAATCGTTGCAATCGCATCAGCGGAGGCAATACCCTCAACAGCGAGTTCGAGCCTTGGCCGGCCGTCATTGCCGCGCCTCAGGAAGGCCGAATAATCGGCAGTCGTTGCCACGCTAAATCCCTTAGTTTCTTGTTCAGTGAATGATGATTCGATTGATCGATTTAAACACTGCAATGCCGTTTTGCTCGGCAATGATTTCAGCATCCCATTGACCCGCGGCAGCGTTAACCGTCCCGCGATACGAACCATCCTTTTCCCCGGCAAGCTTGACACTGTGATCAAGCTTGGAATCAATCGGTGAGCGTAAGGTTGCAACGACTGCTAAATCATGGATCGGCGCGGATGAAACGTCTTTCATCTCGGCCGTCACACCAACCGAGCCATCGGCCTGTCGCTCGATGCGAGCATCAACATGCCAGCCACGTGATACTTGTGCCTTGGCGTCAGAAATCGCCCGATTATAGGCCAACCCGCTCTCGTAAGGCTTTTCGGTTTGCATACCGCTGAAGGTATGGAGCGCGTAATAGGCCATGACAAAATTAACCACCATAATGACGCCAAAAAATCCGACAAGGATCAAGAGAACGCTGAGGCCCGTTAGTTTGTTTTCGGAGGGTGGCTTTGGCATGGTTTGTGTCCCAATCATTGAACCATTTCCTTTTTCAGATGCGTGAGGGCAATTGCTCAATGCACACTATGAGGGGTGCGGAAGAAATCTTTGGCTAAGGCCGTTCGTCCGTCGGCCACGTCGTGAAGAATAAAATCGAGATGGGCCGGCTCACCTTCCCGATCATCTTCCTCACCCGCGCGAACCAAAACCCGCAATTCCCGCGTTTGATCCGCTCCAACACTTATGGATGGTAGCCCGCCGATCTCGCCCTCACCACCTATGATCTCGATATGGGCCTCGTGCAACCCGGCAACCTCGAGGGTAAAGGTTTGTGGCACGGTGAGCATATTCGCAATTCGAACCGTATAGCCATTGCGAATATGACCATCTGATAGTTTGACGAAAATCGGATTTCGATCATGAATCACATTAACCGTGAACGGCGCGCGATTGGCCAAAGCATACGTCATCACGCCACCGATGGCGGTAATCATCACCGCATAAAGTACAGTCCGGGCTCTTATCGGTTTGAAGATTTCGCTCAAACCGTTCTGACGCCGCTTGATATTGACATCGGTATCATAGGCAATGAGGCGAACAGGACGATCGATTTTTTTCATCACGTCATCGCAGGCATCAATGCAGAGGCCACATTGAATGCAGCCAAGCGTTGAGCCTTGGCGAATATCGACGCCCGTTGGACAGACCGCAACACATTGTTGGCAATCGATACAATCACCCGCTGGCTCACCCACCTCACGCGAATGGGTTGCTTTTTTGAGCGACATGCGTGGTTCACCACGATCATAGCGATAGGTAACGTTGAGCGCGTGCTCATCCGTCAAGGCGGCCTGGATACGAGGCCAAGGGCACATATAGAGACAGACCTGTTCGCGCATAAGGCCTGCAAAAGTATAGGTCGTAAACGTTAGCACCGCGATGGAAATATAGGCGATCGGTTCGGCCTGAAACGTTGCCAATGCCTTCACCAAGGTCGGCGCATCCGCAAAATATAAAACCCAGACGCCGCCCATCCACCAGGCGAGGATGAGCCAAATGGAATGCTTCAATAGTTTAAGCGAAAAGGTTTCGAGATTGGTAGGCTGAGCATCGCGATGCATCCGTTCACGGCGATCACCTTCAACGAGGCGTTCCACGGCCATAAAGAGATCGGTCCATACCGTTTGCGGACAAAGATACCCACACCAGATGCGACCCGCCATAGCGTTCATCAAAAACAGAACGAGGGCCGCAAGGATCAATAATCCTGTTAGATAATAAACTTCTTGCGGCCATATTTCGATAAAAAAGAAATAGGCTCTACGATGCGGTAAATCGACGAGGACGGCCTGCGACGGCGCGTTTGGTCCACGATCCCATCGAACAAATGGCAAGAAATAATAGATCCCTAAGGTTACCGCTAATAACAGCCATTTGATCCGTCGGTAAAAGCCCTTTACCGCCTGCGGATAAATCTGCTTTCTGGCAGCATAAAGCGGCGGTTCGGGTTCATCTAAATGCGGATCAAAGGCTGACGCGAGAGACATTTTAGGTCCTAATGGGGGTTCGATCAGCTCTCTCTGGCCGATCACACAATTTAATTACTGCCCGCCTCCAAGCGTATGCACATAAACAGCTAATGATTTAATCGTTGGTACGTCAAGACGAGCGGACCACGCTGGCATGACGCCGCCGCCGCCGACCGTAATGCGTTCCATGATCAAAGCCTTATCGGGCCCGTAGAGCCAAACTTTATCATTGAGCTTAGGGGCGCCGACGTCTTGATTACCTTCACCGTTGTCGCCATGACAAGCCGCACAATTGGCCGCGAATACGGATTGGCCGAGGGCCAGATCAGCACCTTTTTCCGTCGATAGCCCCGAGAGCGAGCGGACATAATCCGCCGTTGCGCTGATCTCGTTCGGCTTTAACGTGCCGTCTTTACCAAAGGCTGGCATCATGCTGGACCGTGTGTCCTTGTCGGCATCCCAGCGGATACCATGTTGCAAGGTCGTATGAATAGCGTCTAACGAGCCGCCCCAAAGCCAATCGTCATCGTTCAGGTTTGGATAGCCCTTTGCACCTTGCGCACCCGCACCATGACAGGGCGAGCAATTAACCGCGAATGCGGCCGACCCCTGCGCACGGGCAAAGGACAGGAGCTCCGGCGTATTTTCAATATCTGTCAGTGACGCCGCTTCGATCTTAGCCGTCATTGGCCCGCGCAACGTTTGTAATCCGGCGATATCGGCGACAACAGCCTCACGCGAGGACCAGCCCAAAGCACCTTTGGTAAATGAAGACACCAAAGGAATTGCAGGATAGGCAATCCAATAGCCAAAGGCCCAGAGGATGCAAGCATACCAAGTCCACAACCACCACCGTGGCAGAGGCGTATTTAATTCCTGAATGCCATCCCATTCATGCCCAGTTGTACCATAGCGACTTTTTTCATCGGCTTTTTTTGCAGGATTGTCTTGCATGGCTTAGTCCTCTGAAAGCGGAATATGGGCTGCGTGCTCGAATAAATCGCGCTTTGAAGGCCAAAGTGCGTAGACCATGACCGCCAAGAAAATCACGGCGAAATACGCCATTCCCCAGGACGCCGCAAACGATGACAACATATCAAAAGTCGGATTACCTTCCATAATTGAACCTTACCTAATATTCGCTTTGTCATCATAGAGCTTGAAATCAACTTGCGTGCCCAAGAGTTGCAAATAGGAGATCAAAGCATCCGCTTCGGTTAGACGGCCAACATTGCCTCCAAGATCGCGACTAATCGCCTTCGGGTAGCGCTTGGTGAAGGCGGGCGTGGATGCATCATCGGCGGAGCCCTGAGTCTTGGCGTCCGACATGGCCGATTGAATCATCTCTTGCGTATAAGGAACGCCTTCAACCGCTAACACGGCCATATTGTCACCGACATGCGAGATATCAACGAGGTTTTGTTCAAGCCAAGGATAGGCAGGCATAATCGAGGCCGGCACAACCGAGCGCGGATTACGCAAATGATCGCGATGCCAATCATCCGAATATTTACCGCCGACGCGGGCGAGATCTGGGCCTGTGCGTTTTGATCCCCATTGGAAGGGATGATCATACATGCTTTCAGCAGCAAGCGAATAATGGCCGTAGCGCTCAACTTCATCCCGTAAAGGACGGATCATTTGCGAGTGGCAATTATAGCAACCCTCACGCACATAAATATCTCGCCCTGTTAGTTCGAGCGGCGTTAAGGGTCTGATGCCATCGACCTGTTCAATCGTGCTTTTCAAGTAGAACAGCGGTAGAACTTCAACGAGACCGCCGATCGAGATGGCAATCAGAATACCAATCACAAGGATGATTGAATTCTTCTCGAAGATTTGATGCCGTTGCCAAAGAGACGGTGAGTGAGTGGTTGGATGTGTCATGTGCTTAATCCTTACTCGCCAGGAACAAGTGCCGCACGGCTACCAAGGGCGGCCGGTTCAGGCGAACGGATGGTCATGTAAATATTATAGACCATGATAAGCGCACCGATGAGGAACATACCTCCGCCAAGCGCGCGGATAATATACATCGGATGCATCGCTTCACTGGTTTCAACGAAGGAATATTCGAGAAAGCCAAGCGCGGTATACGCACGCCACATCAGGCCCTGCATGATACCTGCAACCCACATTGCGCTAATGTAGAAAACAATGCCGATGGTCGATACCCAGAAGTGCCAATTGACGAGCTTTAGCGAATACACTTCGCGCTTGTTCCAAAGCCAAGGAACGAGGCAATAAATCGCGCCGAAAGAAACGTAAGCGACCCAGCCAAGAGCACCGGAATGCACATGGCCGATGCCCCAATCGGTATAATGGCTCAGCGAGTTGACCGATTTGATCGACATCATCGGCCCCTCGAATGTTGCCATTCCGTAGAAGGCCACCGAGACAACCAACATGCGCAACACCGGATCGGTACGCAGCTTGTCCCATGCGCCCGACAGCGTCATCAAACCATTGATCATACCACCCCAAGAAGGCATCCAGAGCATGATCGAGAACGTCATACCCAATGTCTGCGCCCAATCGGGCAGCGCCGTGTAATGCAGATGATGCGGACCCGCCCAGATATACATGAAGATCAGCGCCCAGAAATGGATGATCGACAGGCGATAGGAATAGACGGGCCGATCCGCCCGTTTAGGGATAAAATAATAAACAATGGCCAAAAAGCCTGCGGTCAGGAAAAAGCCAACGGCATTGTGCCCGTACCACCACTGGATCATGGCATCTTGGACGCCGGACCAAACGATATAGGATTTCGACGAGAAGATCGAAACGGGAATGGCCGCGTTATTGCCAAGATGAAGAACAGCGATCGTTACAATGAAGGCGAGATAAAACCAGTTGGCCACATAAATATGCGGCTCTTTGCGTTTCCAAAGCGTTCCGAGGAAGACAAGCAAATAGGTGACCCAAACAATCGTCAACCAGCTGTCTGAATACCATTCAGGCTCCGCGTATTCTTTGCCCTGCGTGATACCCAGAAGATACCCCGTACCGGCAATGACGATGAAGAAGTTATACCCCAGCACAACGAACCATGGCGCGAGATCTCCCGCCAAGCGGGCGCGGCAGGTGCGTTGCACAACATAAAAAGAGGTCGCGAGCAGCACATTGCCACCGAATGCAAAGATCACGGCGGAAGTATGCAAGGGACGCAAGCGACCGAAGCTGGTCCAGGGGAGGTCCAGATTAAAAATAGGCCAGGACAATTCGAGGGCGATATAAAGGCCCACCGTAAAGCCGGCAATGCCCCAAAACAGGGAGGCAAGGGTCGCAAACTTCACGGGGCCAAAATTATAATTTGGCTTACCGTCAATTTCTTGAGGCGTATGGGCTGGCCGGGCAAAATACCGGTTGCCGATGGCAAATACACCGGCAATCGCTGCGGCTGCAAAGAGGTAGGCATGAAACGCAAATTCTGGCGTCCAAGCCTTTGCAGCCACAAAAATGGCACCAACGGCGACCAAGGCTAGAATAAACGACAGCCCCCATTCACCAAAGGAGAGCTTTTTTTCTGTCATACCGTCCATGATGCCTAAACCCCGCTCTATCTGACGATCTGAATTGAGATTTCAAATCGCCCCACCTTAGACGGGAGCGTGAACGATCAGCAATTAGGCAGCATTGATGCAAATCAAAGTAAGATCGTCGCGGCGTAAGACGAACGTCTAAGGACCACTGTCAAAAGCGGTCAGATAAGCGCGTTGTGTTCAAAATAATCGACATCAACAAAGCGGATGCCGTCCGGTACGATCACCAATTTGCGGTCCCGCTGCATCTGATTGATGACCCGACTGACCGTCTCAATCGTTAATCCAAGATAGTCGGCTATGTCCTGCCGGCCCATGGGCAGGCGAATAAGCCCAAGCTCATGCCCCTCAACGCGGGTCCAGCGGCGTTTCATCAAAACCAGAAAAGAGGCGATTTTTTCCTCAGCCGTTAAACGGCCAAGAAGCACCATATGATCCTGAGCCAGCGATAATTCATGGGTCGCAAACTCATGCATCCGCTTCATCAAATGCGGCTTTTTCTCGCTAAAGTCGTCAAAGGTTGAGCGTTTAAAGCGGCAGGCTTTCACCTCCGTCACGGCTTCAGCCGAAAATCTCCATGATTTTTCGAGGGCTAAGCCCAAAAAATCACCCGGCAACGCGAATCCTGTAATTTGCCGGCGCCCATCCGAGAGCGAGCGCACAAGCCGGACAACACCCGCCGTTATATTAAAAACCGAGATACTATCGTCTTCTTCGCGAAACAGCGTTGATTTTTCATCAAAAACGGCGTCGCCAGACATGCCCTCAAGAAACGAAAGCTCATCCTGATCGAGAGCTGAACAAACGCTCAATCGCCGGATACTACAAAAACGGCAATCATCCCCCAATACGTGATGCCCGCAGGCTCCATGTTGGTGTCGCTCTGTAAATGCACCGTTATTGTCCATAACCGATACCATATCCCACTCGTTTTCAAGGCTAGTATACCAGAAAAGCGCAGATCAACCTAGACCTTTGCTGAAAAGGCACGCTTGCCGGGATTATAGGCGTTTTCAATTTCTTACCAATAAATTTGCTAAGAAACTTATGATCCGCTAATCGAATTTCGGCATTTTTTCGAGCTTGGCACAGTTTTTGGTTTGCTAAATAGCGCTATTGCGGCTTTCAGAAGATTTCAAAAAGGTATTTTTTATGAACGGTATTAATGAGCCCGCCCAACAGGCCCCTCTGACCGAAGCAGAAAAAGACCGCCCCTTGCGGGATGATATCCGGCTGTTGGGACGCCTACTCGGGGACACGGTTCGCGAGCAAGAAGGTGATGCGATCTATCAAATTGTAGAAGAAATTCGCCAGACTTCCATTCGTTTTCATCGGGATAATGACGCCCCGGCGCGGGATGAATTAGAGGCCATTCTGGATGGATTGACGCCCGCTCAGACGATCCAAATCGTCCGCGCTTTTGGCCATTTTTCCCACCTCGCCAATATTGCCGAAGACCAACATCACATCCGTCGAACCCGCGCGCACGCGATTGCGGGTTCTACACCACGTGTCGGCTCGCTGATCTATGCGCTCGAACATGCCCGAAAAATGGGCTTTGGTGTGCCGGAATTACAGGCATTTTTTAATGCTGCCCATATTAGCCCGGTGCTGACTGCCCACCCGACCGAGGTGCGCCGTAAAAGCACGCTCAACCGCGAGCTTGGTATCGCCGAACTGCTCGAACGGCGGGACCGCATGGTCGCAACGCCGGAGGAAAAAGAGGCGCTTGAAGAACGGTTACGGCGCGACATCGTCACGCTTTGGCAGACCAATTTGCTGCGCGAGACCAAATTAACCGTGCTCGACGAGGTCTTAAACGGCCTTTCTTATTACGATTACACCTTCCTACGTGAACTCCCCCGGCTCCATTCCATGCTTGAGGATCAGCTTCAGAAGCTCGATCCCGACGGCAAACCCCATGACATTGAAAGCTTTTTGCGGATTGGCAGCTGGATAGGTGGCGATCGCGATGGTAACCCCTTCGTGACCGCCGACGTGCTTGAAAGCACACTTGCCATGCATGCGCGGCGAATTTTCCGCTTCTATATCGATGAAGTCGATAAATTATCACGGGAATTGCCGCTCAGCGACGGAATCGTCAATGTGTCGGATGCGGTGCGAAATTTAGCGGATATGGCGCCCTCGGCATCGCCCCATCGCCAGCGCGAGCCCTATCGGTTAGCCCTCTCTGGAATTCAGACCCGGATTCGATCGACCGCTTTTGATGTCGCCGGGCTTGATGAATTTGGCATTGGTAACAATGCGACACCTTATGCATCGGCCGCAGAATTCCGTTCGGATCTCGATCTGATCGATGAGTCGCTCAGGCAGCATGGATCCGCCATCCTGACACGCGGTCGATTGCGCCTGTTGCGCCGCGCCGTCGATTGTTTCGGCTTTCATTTGGCAATCGTCGATTTGAGGCAAAATTCAGCCGTTCATGAGCGAACCATTGCCGAGTTGCTCGAAGCCGTTTCACCGGGCACGGCCTATCTTGAACTTTCCGAGGAAAAGCGGATTAGTCTTTTAACCCAAGAGCTCACATCTGCCCGTCCGCTCATCTCTCCCTATATCCATTATTCCGACGAGACGACAGGCGAAATAGCGCTCTTTAAAACCGCGGCATCGGCGCATGCCCGATATGGCCGCGACGTGATTGCCAATTGCATCATCTCAAAGGCCGAAGGGGTATCAGACATGCTTGAGCTCGCCGTGCTTCTCAAAGAAGTCGGCTTACTCGCTGCCGATGGTTCAGCCTATGTCAATGTCATTCCGCTGTTTGAAACGATCGGCGACTTGCAAGCCTGTGCCGCCGTGATGGAGACGGCCTTCTCGAACCCGGCCTATCGCGCTTTGGTTAAAAGCCGTGGCAATATGCAAGAGGTTATGCTCGGTTATTCCGATAGCAATAAAGACGGTGGTTTCGTTACCTCTGGCTGGGAGCTTTATAAGGCCGAAATTCAGCTTATCGATGTTTTTCGCAGGCATGGTGTTGCCATGCGGTTGTTCCACGGTCGGGGTGGGTCGGTTGGTCGTGGCGGTGGTCCAAGCTATGATGCCATTTTAGCGCAGCCCGGTGGCGCAGTGAACGGTGCCATCCGTATTACGGAGCAAGGCGAAATCATTGCATCAAAATATTCAAACCCCGAAGTCGGACGCCGCAATCTGGAAATTCTGGCCGCTGCAACCCTAGAAGCCTCGCTGTTAAACCCCGATCAACCGGCGCCAAAACCGGACTATCTAACGGCGATGGACGAGTTGTCGAATGACGCCTTTTCGGCTTATCGGGGTCTTGTTTATGAAACGCCGGGCTTTGTCGACTATTTCTGGTCTTCAACCGTGATTACGGAAATTGCCACGTTGAACATCGGATCGCGCCCTGCTTCGCGGACCAAGACGCGTAAAATCGAAGATCTGCGTGCCATTCCATGGGTCTTCAGCTGGGCGCAAGCGCGCATCATGCTGCCGGGCTGGTATGGTTTTGGATCAGCCGCGAAAGCGTTTATTGCCCGCCACCCAGAAAATGGCCTCGCTTTGCTCAAAGATATGGCCATGGAATGGCCATTCTTCCGGACGCTTTTGTCCAATATGGACATGGTTCTGTCAAAAAGTTCGATCGCGATTGCATCGCGCTACGCGGAACTCGTGCCCGATGAAAAACTGCGGGAAGCCATATTTGGTCGTATCCGCCAGGAATGGTCGGATTCCATCGACATGCTATTGGCCATAACCGGACAATCAAAGCTGCTGGAAGCCAACCCGCTGCTCGACCGATCCATCCGCAACCGGTTTCCCTATCTCGATCCCTTGAACCATGTACAGGTTGAACTGTTGAAGGAGCATCGCTCCCATCCGGGTGATGCGCGCGTGCTGCAAGGCATTCAACTAACGATCAACGGTATTTCGGCAGGCTTGAGAAATAGCGGGTAGGGGCGCTACAAGGGCTTTACCAAGGAGGCATCGCCTTCCCCGTCTCAAAAGGTTATTCCCAATGTCGAAACTCTTGATCCATCCTGCGGCACCCGATAGCGACGGTCGTATTTTGTCGATCACGCCAGCATCAGCGGGATGGACCTATGTCGGTTTCGAGGTCTACCGGTTGAAAAAAGGCCAAAGTCTATCGTATCAAACGGGCGGTAACGAAATTTGCTTGGTCATTCTTTCCGGACGCGCTTCTATCCGCGCGGGCGCTCTGGCGTGTGGGATTTTAGGCGACCGGAGCAATGTTTTCGACGGCTTACCTTGGTCGGTCTATGTGCCTGCCCAGTCGGATTATGCCATCAAAGCCGAAAACGAGTGTGAAATTGCCGTTTGCGCTTCGCCATCCAAGGGTGGCTTACCGCCTCGCATCATCACCCCGTCGGAAGTCGGCGAGGAAACGCGCGGCACAGGAACCAACACCCGCCATGTCCGCAATATCTTGCCCGACACCTCACCGCACGCCGAGAATTTACTGGTCGTTGAAGTCATTACCCCCGGTGGCAATTGGTCGAGTTACCCGCCGCACAAGCACGATACGGATGATTATCCAAACGAGACCTATCTTGAGGAAACCTATTACCACCGCTTAAACCCGCCACAGGGCTTCGGCTTCCAGCGCGTTTATACGGATGATGGTTCGCTCGACGAAAGTTTTGCGATCAAGGATGGTGACGTTGTGCTGGTGCCGAAGGGCTTTCATCCGGTAGCCGCCCCGCATGGGTTTGACCTTTATTATCTTAACGTGATGGCAGGTCCGAAAAAGGCGTGGAAATTCACCATGTCGAAAGACCATGCGCATATCGGTTGGACGACGAGAGTGAAGTAAGATTTATTTACCGTGCCACGGCAAAAAACGCCGATATATATTGCAATTACATAATTTGTAGCTACATTAGAGCTACAAACAAAAGGATTGCTCACCATGTCCGCAACCGAAATCGTCCGCGCCCGGATCGACCATGACACCAAACAGCGCGCAAGCGCCGCTTTGGCCGATATGGGTTTATCCGTATCCGATGCCATCCGCCTGCTGATGCTTCGCATCGCCGACGAAAAGCGCCTGCCCTTTGACGTGAAAGTTCCCAACGCAAAGACGCGAGCAGCGATGGCCGAGCTTGAGGTAGGGAAAGGTAAGACCTATGCCAGCGCTGATGAAATGTTCAAAGACTTCGGTGTGTAATGCTTCGGCTTGCATCGTCCGGACGTTTCAAGCGCGATGTGAAACGCGCCGCGAAGCGTGGGAAAGACATGCAGAAATTGCGCGAGGTCATCGACCTGCTGTTGGCTGAAACGCCGTTGCCTACCCGATATCGTGATCACCCCTTAAAGGGCAATTGGATTGGCTGGCGAGACCTCCACATCGAACCGGATTGGCTTTTGATTTATCGGATTGCAAATGAGCGCCTAGAACTTGCCGCCAGCGGGACTCATGCTGACCTGTTTGATGAATAGTCCTGCATATCAGAGCACCCTGTTCAAGGGTACAGGTGACCTTCGGACGAAACCCTGATCAATTTTAGAGTTCGGGAAATTGAATTCCCGAAGGTCGGGTGGCGATGGCCATTTAACCCGCATGGCACAGGTGCTGAAATCCTATGCCAAGGCCAAGCGCCGCGCAGCCGAATAAAGCATCACCCCTCACGCAAACCGCGCCCGCATCCCTGCCGTCACCTCGACGATAAAATCATGCACCAGCCGCACGCGGGCAAGCTCTCGCACGTCTTCGTGGGTGACGATCCAGTAAGCGCGATGCACCGTTTGATCTGGTAAAATCCGCCGCAAGGTCGGATCGTCTTTCACAACATAATCATGCAACACCCCAATGCCTGCACCCGCTTTCACCGCCTCGATCTGGCCGATCATGCCCGCGCATTCAAATCGGCGCTCGGGGGTAATTTTCAACTC
>CAIRGA010000214.1 GCA_903877935.1 uncultured Hyphomicrobiales bacterium | reverse complement strand
CGGTCGTCTGTCGCCCTTCGAGCGCACGATGCACATCGGCGGCATCTTTAAGAGCGGCTTTTGTCGGCGGTTGAATTTTTACGACCTTCTCAGATATCACTTTAAACAGTTCGCGCGCGCCTTTGACGAGGTCTTCGCGTTTGGCAAAATAAGAAAAATAACTCGGACGCGTGAGAAATAAGGAGCCTTTTGGTCCGAGAATGCTCGGGTTTATCGGTTCAACAGGCCCCGACGCGTTGCCGAAACTTACCATCATTCCGAGCGGCCTCAAGCAATCGAGGGAGCCCATGAAGGTGTCTTTGCCGACGCCGTCATACACCACATGGCATTTCTCGCCTTTGGTCATTTTTGCCACGCGTTCAACAAAATTTTCGGTGCGGTAATTGATGACGTGGTGGCAACCACCTTTAGATTTTGCGAGTTTGGCTTTGTCGTCCGTGCCAACCGTTCCGATGACGGTTGCTCCCAGATGTTTTGCCCATTGGCCAAGAATAAGCCCGACACCGCCGGCAGCGGCGTGGTTGAGGATGATGGTCCCTTCGCTAACGCGATAGGTGCGCCGTAAAAGATATTGCGCAGTTAAGCCCTTCAACATGATCGCTGCGGCAACGGCATCGCTGATCGTATCGGGAATTTTAACGAGCACGGAGGCAGAGACGTTGCGCTCTTCGGCATAAGAGCCTGGCGACGTCACAAAGGCGACGCGATCTCCCTTGCGGATGCCTGTTACACCGTCGCCCAACGCGGTAACGATGCCCGCCCCTTCGCTGCCCGGTGTGAAGGGTAGACTTGGGGAAGGATAAAGGCCCGACCGATAATAAACATCGAGATAATTGACGCCGATTGCCGTATGGCGGACGCGAACTTCCCCCGGGCCTGGAGGCGGGAGCGTCACGTCTTCATAGGACAGCACTTCGGGGCCACCGGTCTTGCGGATTACGATCGCCTTGCTCATCAAGAACTCCTCCCATGTCAAAGCCTCATGGTAGTTGTCTTTTACCGATGCGCAAGCGACACTGACGGTGACACGATTAACTCATCCAATATTGGTGGTTCCTGCATGAGCGAGCCTAAAAAGTTTCAATCCATTTGGGCAGGCTTTACCCCTAAAACAGTGAGTGTCTTTCGGGAAGGATATTCCCTCGAGAGGTTTGCCAAGGATAGTATTGCGGGCATTACCGTCGCAGCCGTTGCTATTCCTCTATCGATGGCGATTGCCAAAGCGAGTGGCGCTTCGCCCGATCGCGGCTTGATCACGGCGATCATTGGCGGTTTTCTTATCTCTTTACTGGGTGGGAGCAGATTCCAGATCGGTGGACCGGCAGGCGCCTTTATTGTGGTGGTCGCGTCAATCATTGAACGGCAGGGTTTTGACGGGCTGTTATTGGCAACGCTGATGGCAGGCGTTTTTATGATGGTCATGGGTGCGCTTCGGCTTGGTACCTATATCAGATATATTCCTCACGCGGTGTTGGTAGGATTTACCGCCGGCATCGCGACCATTATTTTTGCCAGCCAAATTGTCGACCTCTTGGGATTGACGTTGAACGCGCGTGAGCCCGCTGCCTTGCTTCCGAAAGTGCAGGCAATCGGACACGCGCTTGCAACGATTAATCAACAAGCGGTGATCGTTAGCCTTGTCTCGTTCATCCTCATTGTCGGATTGCGGAAATTTAGGCCAAATTGGCCGGGGTTCTTAATTGCGATTGGCGTCTCGTCGATTGCGGTAACCCTCATTGGGCAATGGGGCGGGATCCACATTGAGACCATAGGTTCACGCTTTGGCGGCATACCGAATAGTTTGCCTGCGCCTACCCTTCCCTTAATGTCTTTCGATAAAATGCAAGCGCTCCTTCCGGACGCTCTTACGATTGCGTTTTTGGCTGCAATTGAATCGCTTTTATCAGCCGTCGTCGCCGATGGCATGACGGGCCGACGGCATAATTCCAATATGGAACTCGTCGCTCAAGGCATAGCCAATTTCGGAACCGCTATCTTCGGGGGCATTTGCGCAACAGGTACGATTGCACGCACCGCGACCAATGTGCGCGCCGGAGGAACAAGTCCCGTCGCCGGAATGGTTCACTCGATCGTACTCCTCTTATTGATTATTTTTGCGGCTCCCTTGGCGTCCTACATTCCCTTGGCCTCCTTAGCCGCTATCTTGGCTTTGGTGTCCTGGAACATGGCCGAGCATCATGAATTTATTGCCATTATCAGGCGCTCGAAAGCCGATGCCGTGATCTTATTGGCTACGT
The DNA here is from genome assembly GCA_903877935.1 of uncultured Hyphomicrobiales bacterium. Taxonomy (GTDB): domain Bacteria; phylum Pseudomonadota; class Alphaproteobacteria; order Rhizobiales; family Beijerinckiaceae; genus CAIUPE01. The sequence continues at coordinate 6,951 of CAIRGA010000214.1, read as the reverse complement.
TTTTACTCACGATTTTCCGGGATTTGACGGAAGGTATTGCAGCCGGCGTTGTGCTGTCTTCCTTCATTTTCATGCATCGCATGACGCGTATCGTATCCGTCAGCGAAAAGCAGGAACTTGATACCGAACCTGATCGCGAGCAATCACCCGACACGCTTGTCTATCAAATTGATGGTCCGTTTTTCTTTGGCGTCGCCGCCGAAATTGTGGCCGTCTTTGAACAGATTGGCCATAAGCCTAAACGCATGATTTTAGACCTATCAACGATGTCCTTTTGTGATGGAACAGCCGCCCGTGCGCTAAAAGATATCGTCCAACGGTTCGAGCATATGGGGGTTCGTGTCACGCTACGCGGTGCCCGGGTCTCGGTATCCGATGTCTTGCTATCTGCAGGGATACCAACAGAGCTGCTGTCCTAATATCAAAATAGTCGATATTGCCTAAGCGGCGGATTGTTTCTCTCTTCGCAAAAGTCCAAGCACTAAAAAATAAAACCCGATTAATCCGAGTACCCATTGGGTCGTCGGGTCGACTTTCATGTCCTCAACGATCGCAAGTATCCCCGCCCCCGACCACACCACCAACAAGGTCAGCGTTAGAGGTCTCAGCATCTTAACCCGGACAGGATGCACAAAGGTAAAATTAGACGCCTGAGCGAGTGCCAACCCGATGACGGCCACCGTAGCGATAATGGCCGGTGGATTGAAGACGAGGATCAAAAACACGACCAAATTCCAAACTGCGGGAAAACCACGAAACCAGTAATCGTCGGTCTTCATGGTGTTTGAGGCAAAATAGAGCGCCGCCGATAAAACAATGATGGCACCTTGGGTCGCCAATAGCCAATGCGGATAGATCCCGCTCATCAATAAAATGACCGCCGGTACAAAGACATAGGTGACGTAATCGACCACCAGATCGAGCACGTCGCCTGATAATTGCGGCGCATAGGTCTTAACAGCCCACGCGCGGGCGAAGCTTCCGTCAATTCCGTCAACCAGGAGTGCGAGACCAAGCCAGGCAAAAGCCAACCCCATTTGATGTTCAATGGCAGCGGTCAGGGACAAAAACGCAATGGCTGCGCCAGAGGCCGTAAAAACATGGACAGAAAAGGCCCGATACCGATATGACCGCGACCCCATATGTGCATTTTTTGAGTGTTTAGGGTTGTCTTTCGCTTCCGCCATCGAAATCTCTCTTTGTATGCGACACGGTGGCACGATCTGCAAATCAATGTCGCACGATTGAGAATTTATTGTAAACTACGTTTCGTAACTGAACTCCATCTTATTAAATGCCAAGAACGATCTGAATTGCAGGAAGGATCGGTATTGCAGGAAGGCTCGGAATTGATGCCGCAGACCTATGACGTGCTCATCATCGGCAGAGGGCCCGTCGGTTACGTAACCGCCATTGGCTTTGCGCAGGCTGGGCTGAACGTCGCTCTCATTGGACCGGCTGAAGCGATTAAGCGGGACGGACGAACGGTCGCCATTCTAGATGGGTCGGTCGAATTGCTGACCAAGCTCGGATGTTGGGAGGCCATTAGGCCTTTTGCAGCTCCGCTTTCGTATATGAGGATTATAGACGACACAGGAAGTCTGTTTCGCGCGCCTCCTGTTACCTTTAAAGCCTCGGAACTCAAACTAGACGCATTCGGCTATAATGTTGAATTGGCTGACCTCACGGCCTGTCTGGCAGGAATTGCGTCGGATACCCAGAATATCACCCGGTTCGATACCCGAGTGTCAGCCTATGCGTTGAACGACATCGGGAATTCCTCGGTCCAATTAGCAACAGGCGAAAAACTTTATGCGCCGGTCCTCATTGGAGCAGACGGACGCAAATCATCGGTAAGATTATCCGCACAGATTAACGTAAAAGAATGGTCCTATCCCCAGACCGCCTTGACCGCCATTTTTAAGCATCAACGGGATCATCACGATATTTCGACGGAGTTTCATACCCGTCAGGGGCCCTTCACGCTCGTGCCCCTGCCCGATCGGCGCTCCAGTCTCGTTTGGATGATGGAACCCTCACGGGCGGAACGGCTCATGGCGTTGAGCGATCGTTCCTTGACCCAAGAGGTCGAAAAGCAGGCCCAGTCAATCTTGGGCGCAATGTCCATCGAAGGCGAGCGTGGTTTGGTACCGATGGCCGGTATGACGGTCGAAACCTATGCGAACCATCACGTCGCCCTCGTCGGTGAAGCAGCCCATGTGTTTCCGCCCATTGGAGCGCAGGGATTAAACCTGGGTTTTCGAGACGTCGCTTCACTTTTAGAAGCATTTAAAGCCCACCGGGGAAGTGAAGCGCTCGCGCGATATAATAAAGCCCGGCAAGCAGACGTTAAGTTGAGAACGGCTGCAGTCGACCTGATGAATAAATCATTGTTGGCTAATTATTTGCCCATCGATTTTGCAAGGAGCATGGGACTTTTGGCAGTCGCTTCGATTCCGCTGCTTCGCCGTTTTATGATGCAACGGGGCGCCGGTCATTAAGGTCCAAAAGCGGGAAACCGATAGGGCAACTGATCTTGCGAAATGAGATATAAAAGCCAAGTGACCGTGAATACGGATAATACGGTACCCGCCAAAATGGCACTCGAAGCCCGTTCGATATAAACTTGATATTGATTAGCAAGGACAAACACATTTAAGGCGGGCGGAAGCGCTGCCATGAGGACGGCTGCCAAGGTCCACTCGCGCCCAAAATCACCCATCGCCGATACAATGATCCAGGCGGCGATGGGATGAATGACAAGCTTGATACCCATTAAAAAAGGTAATTCCGGTGCGTTGGCGTGAAAAGGCCGTAAAGCGACCGTGACACCAAGCGTAAACAGCGCACACGGTGCCGCTGCATTTTTCAAAAAGACCAACATCGTATCAACCGCTTGCGGCGGATGATATTCAAAATAGGCCGCCACAATTGCCGCAGCTGTCGCAAGATTGAACGGGTGGCTAAGGACACGTTTGACGACATAGCCCGCAGTGCTGGCGAAGCTTTGGTCACCTTTGCCACCAATCGCCATCAAAAACGGGACTGTCGTGAAATGGAGAATAGTATCAAAAAGAAAGATGAGCGCGGTGGGAATGACCGCCTTAGGGCCTAAAACGGCCAGAGTGAGACCAGGGCCCATATATCCAATATTGGCATAGCCGCCTACGATGGCTTGAATGGCGGCGGATCTAATATTTCCTTTTGAAAAAAACATACCAACCGCGAAAGACAGCAATAGGATCGAACCGGTCGAAAGGCTTGTTGCCAGAGCAAAACGCCAATTACCCAATTGCTCGAACGGTGCGGACGAAACCAAAATGAAAAACAAGCTCGGAAGCGCAATATAGACGATAAAGAAGTTCATCCATTGCAAGCCAGCTTCGGGATACCGCGCGAGTTTACCGCAGATAAAGCCCAAAAAAATCAGTCCAAAAAATGGCAATGCGAGCGATAAAACTTGTTGCAATAGGTAAACCCTTGATGGGAAATATCATACACCGTTGGTCTATCAGCCGAAGCGGCGCCGTCAACCGTGGCTTGCGCATGGCCAATCAGCGCTCGTTAACCGGCTTTGCGGTACAAAAATCTGCTTCCGATTGACAGACGGCGCTAGGGCGCATTATCCCTTCTGCATGGAAACGAGGCAGGCAAAATACGCGATTGGGGATGTGGTCAAACACCGGGTTTATCCCTTTCGGGGGGTGGTGTTTGACGTTGATCCGACATTTTCCAATACCGAGGAATGGTACAATTCTATTCCCGAAGAGGTTCGTCCGAAGCGGGATCAGCCCTTCTATCATCTTTACGCTGAAAACGCGGAATCCGAATATATTGCCTATGTTTCGGAACAAAATTTGGTTCCAGATACGTCAAATGAACCTGTACGGCATCCACAGATCGACGAAATGTTCGAAATGGGTGATGATGGCCGCTACCACACCCGTCGCTTGAATTTCAATTAAGCCTTTCCAATAAAAAAGCGGACCGGAAAATGACCGGCCCGCCTTCTTTGTCTGTATCTGCTTTTATTGAGCGGGAGCGGCGGGCTGAGCAGGTGCCGTGCCGCTTGGTGCCTGGCCTTGGGCATCCATTTTCTTCCGCATTTCCTCGGCCTGCTTTTGCATCTGCTCTTGGAGCTTTTGTTGCTGGGCTTGCAAAACGGCTGGGTCTATTGGCGGGCCATCGAAGACTTTACCAAAGGTCGATAGCGGCACTTGGAAGACGACTTCCTTAGCAAACTGGTTTTGAACGCTTATCGATAGCGCGGTACCCTTTTTGAGCGCAGCAATGATGTCGTCTTTTACCGGAACTTCAGCAAAACAACCATTTGGGAAACATACGGCGTATTTACCCGGCTGAGGTGTCCCCTGATCGACCGCGAACCGGACGCCCGGCGCCAAAATAAAGCCGAGCGGTAACAAAAAGCGGACAACTTTTTGCGGTTCGCCCTGAATATCATAGACGGCTACGGCCAAAACCGGCTGGTTCTGATCTGAGACAAAGTCACGCGTCGTATAGCAAATCTTTTTCTTAGCCGCTTGATCCTCGCCGCAAATCTTAATCCAATCCGACTGCGTTGGTTCAGGTTGGACTTGAACAATGGCAGCCGGTGCAGGTGCGGGTGCAGGGGCCGCCGCCGGAGCCGGCGTGGGCGCAGGTGTTGGCTTCTTGGCAGCTTGAGCCGATGCCGCCCCGTTAAGAACGACTAAAGTGAGCAACGTCGCCGAAAACAGGCTAAACAGTCGCAATGGAAGATGCGCAATCATTATCAATATCCTTTGGACCCGTTTGAATCCGATTTCAGAGTTTATGTATGTTTTTCCAAGAATCGGTCATCCCGGAAGCTCCGCGCGTCATACTCTTTTACCGATCTTCTGACCATCCAAAATCCGATCGTCGATTGGAAATAAGCCGATTTCATTCGAATCATATATCAAGACGGCTCCTCTGGCGGGCTAGGTTTGGGCGATCAATGCGCAATTTGATGCTAATTGTGATGATATCGACGGTCTTTGGCGCCTCAATGGCATATGCTGAGCCAAAAGCAGCCATTGCGCTTTATGGCGAACCGGCTCTCACCCGTAAATTTCAGAATTTTCCCTACGCGAATATTAATGCCCCCAAGACGGGTACGATTATATTCGGTGTTATGGGCACGTTTGACACGCTCAACCCCTATTCGGTTAGAGGAATTGCGGCTCAAGGTATCGCCCCTCCTATGGGGCTAGTCATTCAGAGCTTGATGGTTCGTTCGGCGGACGAGCCATTTTCGCTTTATGCGTCGATTGCAGAGACCATCGACGTTTCCGAAGACCTCGAAACGGTCACCTTTAAGCTCGACCCTCGCGCCCATTTTTCGGACGGTCATCCCCTGACGGCGGATGATGTGCTTTTTTCGTGGGGCCTTCTAAAGGAAAAGGGAAAGCCTAATCTAAGAGGCTTCTATAATAAGGTTACTGCCGCTGAAGCGTCTGACGCGACAACCATTACCTTTAAGCTAAGTGAGAGCCGGGATCGCGAATTGCCCATGATCCTCGCCTTGATGCCGGTATTGCCACGCCATGCCACGGACGCCGAGCATTTTGAGGAGACAACCTTAAAAGCCCCCATCGGATCTGGACCGTATCTGGTATCGGAGGTTAAAGCTGGCGAGAGCATTAGCTATCGCCGTGACCCCCAGTTTTGGGGGGCTAGCCTGCCCGTTTTTCGCGGCATGTATAATGCCGAAACCTTTCGCTACGATTATTATCGCGATGCAAATTCCCTCTTCGAAGCGTTTAAAGGTGGCCTCTACGATGTTCGGAGCGAGGACAATCCGACGCGCTGGGTAACCGGTTACGACTTTCCCAGAATGATCGAAGGGCGGGCGGTAAAAGATCCGGTTACGGTTCGGACCCCGAAAGGAATGGCGGGGCTGGTTTTTAATACGCGGCGTCCCGTTTTCTCGGATGTCAGAACACGGGAAGCCTTGAGCTATCTGTTCGATTTTGAATGGATCAATCCGGTCTTGTTTGAAGGCGTCTACAAAAGAACCGGTAGTTACTTCGAGGGCTCCGAACTTGCCTCAACGGGCATACCGGCAAGTTCCGGTGAACGCGCGCTTCTGGCACCCTACCCCGACGCTGTTCGAACCGACGTTATGGAAGGTCAATGGCACCCTCCTATATCCGACGGGTCCGGCCGCGATCGAGCAAATGCTCGAAAAGCGCTAGACCTGTTGAAAGCTGCGGGTTGGTCTTTGAACAAGAGCGTCATGACCGACGCTCATGGCACTCCTTTGGCCTTCGAGATCCTCGTTGTGAGCCGCGTTCAGGAACGTTTAGCACTCAATTATTCGGAAACATTGCAACGGTTAGGCATTAAAATGAATGTCCGACTGGTTGACGATGTACAATATTGGCAACGCGTTTCCGGCTTTGATTTCGATATGATTCAATTCACCTGGGGTGCATCGCCCTCACCCGGTAATGAGCAATATAATCGCTGGGGAACACGATCCAAAGTCCGGCAAGGCTCGCTGAATTATGCAGGAGCCTCGAGCCCTGCGATTGATGCAGCCATTGACGCCATGTTAGCAGCACCCTCACGGGATGCATGGCTGGATGCCGTTCATGCGCTCGACAGAGTATTGATTTCAGGTTTTTATGTCGTGCCATTGTTTCATGCGCCGGAGCAATGGATCGTGCGGAATTCTTCCGTTAAACGCCCGGACAAAACGCCACTCTTTGGATTTGTCCCTGAAGCGCTCTGGCGCGAGGAGTAGGTCATGTCAGAACAGGTGGTGATTGATATTATTTCGGATGTGGTTTGTCCTTGGTGTTATGTGGGCAAAAAGCACATCGAGAAGGCGCTTGAAAATATGCCAGAACTCGATGCCGTGATCCGATGGCATCCGTTCCAGCTGGATCCTTCGATACCGCTCGAAGGATATGATCGGAAAGCCTATAT
>CAIRGA010000213.1 GCA_903877935.1 uncultured Hyphomicrobiales bacterium | reverse complement strand
GTCGCGGAAGACGAGCTTGCAAAGGTATTCGCTGGCAAGATGACGGCACAACAGGGTGCGGACTCGATTGCAGCAGCGTGGGACAAGCTGACCGATCAAATCGGCCGCGAAAACCAACTGAAGCTCTATCGGGCCTCGCTCGGTATGTAATCACGCCATGAGGCTTGATTAAAAACGTAATAAACGACTGGCGGCGTTATCCATCGCCGCCAGTCGATTCATTTTTCAAAGTCCCCTAGGCGTTTCGCCGTCATCCATTAAAAGCAGTTTTCATGTCACAATCATTTGCAATCGGCCATGCATCCTTGATCCCGGCAGGTCGCAAGTCCGCTGGACGCGCGCTGATCATTCTGACAAGCCTCTTGCTTGCGGCAACCGTCATTTTTCAAATTCTTGATGCAAATGGCGTGATAACTCTTGGTCTAAAAAATTGGCGTCCCTCGCTTTATGCCTATGTCATATGGGCCGTTTCAATCGGCATTAGCCAAGTGATGATGCGCGGTGAAGCTGGCCACAAAGCGCTGTTTTTATTGCCTGCACTTCTCTTCACCATCGCAATGGTTATTTTTCCGACGGTCTTCGGCTTTTATATCGCGTTCAGCGAATGGAACTTGAGCTCGTTTGATGGTCAGAAATTCAATGGCCTCGACAATCTAAGAACGCTTTATAACGATTCTTATTTTTGGAATGCGCTGCGCAACATGACCTTCTATGTCGCAAGTGTGTTGCTGCAATACGCATTAGCCTTCGGTCTGGCGCTCTTATTGAATGCCGATATTCGTGCCCGTAAATTTTTCCGCGTGGCTTTTCTCTTGCCCTTCATGCTCAGCCCCGTTGCCGTCAGCTGGATGATCGGCAAATCGTTGATGGAATTTCGATTTGGACCCGTCGCTGCCTTCGCGCGCCACTTGGGTTGGGATAACCCCGCTTTTTTTACAACGCCTTGGATCGCACGATTTAGTATTTTAGCACTTGATGCATGGGTATGGCTTCCCTTCATGATCATCTTGATCCTTGCCGGTCTTCAGGCCATGCCGAAAGACATTCAAGAAGCCGCGAAGGTTGATGGTGCTGCAGGATGGACATCGTTCTGGCACATCACATTTCCGCTTATGCTGCCGGTGAGTGTGACTACGATCGTCTTGCGTATCATTTTCCAATTGAAACTCGCCGATATTGTGATCAACACAACGTCTGGCGGGCCGGGCGGCGCAACCGATACCGTTTCAAGCTTCATTTTCCGTGAATATCGCGATCGATCCAATGTCGGTTACGGAACCATGGCTGCCGAAGTCTATCTCATCATCATTATTATCTTCATCACGATCCTGTTAAATCTTGTTGGCCGCTTTATGCGCCGGGAGGCCGCGCAATGACGACTGCAAGCGAAGCATATGCCGCACGGCGCCGGGCATCCCAACCATGGAACTGGAGCAGGGCTACGGCCAAGATTTTGATTTATGCGGCCTTGCTGACATGGGCCTTTATTTGCCTGTTTCCAATTTATTGGACGATTTCGACGTCGTTCAAAACAGCCGTAAATGTCACACAAGGCGATATCATTCCGTTTATCGGTCGCTTCCAAGGTGATTGGAAGGGCTGGCGTTCGCTTGGCCTTTCACCGGATACGATCTTCGAAGTCTCAACGGTTCGCGACGAGTTTTTCTTGCGGTTTGGCAATAGCGTAATGGCATCGGTCGGTGCGTCGCTTCTCGCCGTAATCATTGGCGCTCCCGCCGCTTATGGACTGGCGCGTTTCAACTATAAATTCGGCCCATGGCGGAACAAGGATATTTCGTTTTTCTTCCTCTCGCAGCTGCTCCTTCCTCCCGTTGTGCTCGCTATGCCTTTTCTTGTTCTGTACAAGGAGCTTGCTCTGCTTGATAACCTCTTCGGTCTCATCCTCGTTTATACCTTGATGGTGTTGCCGATCGTCATTTGGATCACACGCGATCAATTCGAAACCATTCCAATCGAGCTTGAACAAGCAGCCCTTGTTGATGGTTGCACAATATGGGGCGCATTTATCCGGATCGTGCTTCCGCTCGCTCTTCCGGGCTTGGTTGCGGCATTTATTTTATCGGTTGTGCTGTGCTGGAACGAATATTTCTTTGCCGCCCTTTTGACGAGTACCAGTGCAAAAACTGTTCCCGTAATGGTCGCTAGCCAAACAGGCTCACAAGGGATCAGCTGGTGGACCATGGCCGCGCTTTCAACCGGTGCGATTGCACCCCTCATCGTTATCGGTATTTTCCTTGAGCGCTATATTGTGAAGGGCCTAACGGCAGGTGCTGTGAAATAAAAATCGGGACGAACACATTCGAACCGGTAATGGAGTGACAAATACATGAGTACGAAATTTACGCGGGTGTTTGGTCCGACAAAGCCCGTTATCGCCATGGTCCATTTTGGAGCCCTGCCTGGCTCACCGCTTTATGATGCAGAAGCCGGATTACACGGATTGTTAGAAGGCGTTAGAAAAGACATAAAAGCGCTTCAAGTCGCTGGCTTTGATGCAATTATGTTCGGCAATGAAAATGATCGCCCCTATGAGTTCAACGTAGACACGGCATCGACTGCAACCATGGCCTATATTATTGGTCAGGTGCGCAACGAGATGACGCTACCCTTCGGTGTCAATGTCTTATGGGACCCGATGAGCAGCATAGCCCTTGCGGCAGCAACGGGCGCATCCTTCGTACGTGAGATTTTCACCGGCACCTATGCATCCGATATGGGGCCATGGACGCCAAATGCGGGTGCGGCGATGCGGTATCGGGATCGCCTTGGTCGAAGCGATATGCCGCTTCTTTATAATATCTCCGCCGAATTTGCGCATTCGCTCGATCAGCGTAGCCTTGCGGATCGCGCGCGCAGTGCAGTCTTCTCCAGCATTCCTGACGCTATCCTTGTGTCGGGAGCGATTACGGGCGAAGCCGCCGCGATGAGCGATCTCGAAGCGGTCAAAAAGGCTCTTCCGACAACCCCCGTTCTTGCCAATACGGGGGTGAAACATTCAACCATTGCCGACGTTCTTCGCGTTGCCGATGGTTGCATTGTTGGGTCATCGCTCAAAGTCGATGGCCATACTTGGAATGCCGTTGATCCCGATCGCGCGATAGAATTTATGCAGTTGGCCCGCGCCGCACGAAAAGGCTAACCGAATGGTGCCCTCAATAAAATCAAGACTCGAAAGCATCGCTACATCTTTGCATGATCTGATGCTGATCCCGGGCCTGAGTGGTCATGAGGGTCGCGTTCGTCGTGCGATAGCAAAAGAGCTCGATCATCTTGGTGTTCATCATACAACGGATCGCCTCGGCAATCTCATCGCCACGCTTTCCGGCACAAAGGGCGCGCCAAGCGTGATGCTCTATGCCCATATCGATCAGCTTGGATTAATCGTTCGAAAAATCGAGCCCAATGGCCTTATCCGCGTTGAACGCCTCGGCGGTGTGCCTGAGCGCGCTTTAGCGTCGCAAGAAGTTCTCCTGTGTGTAGGCGCTGGCAAAGACGTGCCGGGCATTATCGCGAATAAGAGCCATCACGCCACAAGCCCCGATGAAAAATATAAAGTTGTGCCCTATCAGGAGCTCTATATTGATGCGGGCTTTACATCTGCCCAAGAAGCCATGGACGCCGGAATCGATATCGGAACGCCCGTGGTCTATCGCCCCCATGCGGTCAGGCTCGCCAATGATCGGATTGCTGGAACATCAATCGATGATCGTGCAGGATGCGCCGTCGTTCTAGACGTCGCCAAACAATTAATCGCTTCAAAAAATCATCCGACGGTTCATCTCGTATTCTCCGTTCAGGAAGAATTTAATCTGCGCGGTGCCGTGACAGCCGCCCAAGCTTTGCAGCCCGATATTGCCATTCAACTCGATCTGATCTTAGCAACCGACACACCGGATATGGCAAGCCGTGGCGATGTTCGCTTAAAGGGTGGCCCTGCCATGGGGATGTACAGTTTCCACGGACGCGGTACGCTGAACGGCGCTATTCCGCACCCCGCCCTCGTCTCACTTTTCAAAGAAACATCCAAAGCAACAGGTATTCCCTTGCAACGGAGCGCTCATATCGGCGCGCTAACGGAATCATCCTATGTGCAATTGGTAGGCTCCGGCGTGGCTGTGATCGATATGGGATTTCCATGCCGTTACACGCACTCATCGCTTGAGATGTGCGATCTAAATGATCTTGTCGGGTTGTCGGATCTTTTAACGGCCGCCATCGGACGGATCGATCAAAACTTCAGCCTCGACCGCGAACCACACGAACCGTAAACGGCTCAGATCAACGAGCCGTTCACGATCGCCTGTCCGTTTGCATCAAAGAGGTGACACGTATTCGCTGGAAAAGAGAGCGAAACCGTTTCACCAATTTTTTGCGAAGCCAAACCATCCGTCTTCACCACACATTGCGGGATGGCCGATGTCTCGACATAGAGCATGGTTTCGCCACCCAAATGCTCAGACAAGACCACTTTACCCGGAACGGTATTTTGAGCGCCCGTCTGCCCGACGCCAATATGTTCGGGCCTGATACCAACCGTCACCGGCCCCTTGGCGATCGACTTGCCATGCGTATCGACGGAAATCTGTACGCCGCCTTTTAAGACAACATTCGCCGAACCATTCGCAACATCTACCACCTCACCCGGCATCAGATTCATCTTCGGACTACCGATAAAGGTCGCGACAAACAGATTATTCGGGCGGTGATAGAGATCCAGCGGGCTACCCACCTGCTCGATGCGGCCAGCGCTTAACACCACAATCTTGTCGGCCATCGTCATGGCCTCAACCTGATCATGGGTCACATAAACCATCGTGGCTTTTAGATCATTATGCAGCTTGGCAATTTCGATGCGCATCTGAACGCGCAAGGCGGCATCGAGATTTGATAAAGGCTCGTCGAACAAAAACACTTCCGGCTCGCGCACAATCGCACGGCCAATCGCTACGCGCTGGCGCTGCCCGCCCGATAATTGTGCAGGCTTGCGATCAAGATAATCCGTTAATTGCAGTAAAGTCGCAGCCTTGGCCGTACGCGCGGCAATTTCATCGCGCGAGGTCTTGGCCATCTTAAGTCCGAACGCAATGTTCTGGCGGACCGTCATATGCGGATAAAGCGCGTAGGATTGAAATACCATCGAGATGCCACGCTTAGCAGGCGGCAAAAACGTAACATCCTTGCCGCCAATCTCGATCAAGCCATCGCTCATTTCCTCAAGGCCCGCAATCATGCGCAACAATGTCGATTTTCCGCAGCCGGAAGGACCGACGAAAACGCAGAATTCACCATCCTTAATATCGAGATCAACGCCACGAATGACTTCGACGCTGCCAAATGATTTTTTGACACCGCGCAATGCAAGACCAGCCATTCATTCCCCCCGATAATTTACCTGCCCTTTAGGGCCTCGTTTCAATTTGCGATGTTTTAAGCGTCGCCGCAAGCGGTTAGATGCGGTTGAGCAGCGCTTCAACTTCATCAAGTGTTGGCATTGCCGGAGCGGTTCCCGCGCGCGTCACTGAAATACCGGCGACCGCACAGCCAAATCGCGCGGCAGCCAATGGTTCCATGCCCTTTGCGAGCGCCGCCGCAAAGCCACCATTAAAGGCATCGCCGGCACCGGCGGTTTCGATCACCGTTCCGGCATCATATGCCGGCACCAGTACGGATTGTCCTTTATCGTGAAACAAAGCACCCTTTTCGCCGAGCGTAATGAGCGCTGTTCCAATGCCTTTTGCCAGCAGCGCATCCCCGGCTTTACGCGCATCATCAACGCTCACGACAGGAAAGCCGACCATGGATGACGCTTCGCTTTCATTCGGCGTAATGTAATCCACCAATGGATAGATCGCCTCATCAAAGGGGGCGGCGGGCGCAGGATTGAATATCGTGATCACGCCCGCTGCTTTCGCAATCTGTAACGCCCGCAAGGCCGCATCCGCGGGCTGCTCCAATTGCGTTACAAAAACCGCGGCATTCCTGATCGAATCAGAAGCAGCCTCGACATCGGCCACCGAAATCAATCCCGCAGCACCCGGCACGACAATAATCGCATTCTCGCCATTCGTGTCATTGACGTAAATAAAAGCCGCGCCCGTTGGCGCACCATCAGACCGGGCAACGCGGGTGGTAATGCCTTCCTTTTGCCACGTCGCCATCGCGATATCACCGAAGGAATCTTGGCCCAATCGCGAGATGAAACTCACCGCCGCACCGGCCCTTGCCGCGGCCACGGCTTGATTGGATCCTTTGCCGCCCGGCCCCATGGCGAAGCCGGATCCCATAATCGTTTCACCCACCGCCGGCATACGGCCGGAACGAAACGCTAGATCGGCCACAAAAATCCCAAGGATAGCGACGCCACCGGTCTTGGACATTGATATTCCCCCATTTGATTTTTCTCAATCGTAGAAGCTCGAAACTCCGCCGTCAAACCAGTTTAACGCCCAAGGGTGATTGCAACTTGTCGGCATATCTGTGATTTTGATCCCATCAACCTTTGAACGGAGCAGCCCGATGCTGAAAGGCCTCGACCCGATCTTAACCGCCGAACTGCTTTTTGTGCTCAAAGCCATGGGCCATGGCGACGATATTGTTCTGTGCGATCGCAATCACCCTGCATCGACACTGGCGGCAAAAACGACGCACGGTAAACTGGTTTCGCTCTTTGGTGCCGATCTCGCCCGCGCCTCTGAAGCTGTTCTCTCCGTTTTCCCGCTCGACACATTTGTGGACGAACCCGTCATGCGCATGAAAGTGGTTGGTGATCCCGACAAGCTCGTGCCCATCCACCACACGATGCAAGCGATCGTCGATAAAGCCGAAGGTCGCCCCATCACAATCGGTGCCTATGAGCGGTTCGATTTTTATGAGGCCGCGGCCAAAAGCTTTGCCATTGTTCAAACCTCTGATCCGGGCCCTTATGGCTGCTTCATTTTCAGAAAAGGCGTGATCTAACGTGACTTCGCACCAAGGCTATGCCGCACGGCTTAATTCCTTCAAAATCGATACCAATCATTATTGGCGCGGCCTCAACCGCAAGCCCAACACGCTTGATCTCGTCAAACGAGCCGCGAGCGTCAAAGGCCTCAACGCCGTTGATCTTAATTTTCCAGATCACCTTGAGGGCTTCAACGAGACTGAGCTTGTCGATGGATTGAGCCAATCCGGTGTTCGTCTGAATGGCTATGCGATGCGCTATTATACCGACCCCGGATTTAAGCTTGGCGCCTTCACGCATCCTGATCCTCACGTGCGACGTAACGCCATCGATATCACGAAACGCGGATTGGATTCACTTGCCAAAGCCGGTGGAAATCTCATGACGCTTTGGATGGGACAAGATGGTTTCGATTACTCGTTCCAAATCGACTACGCCCGCGCTTGGGATGATACCATTGCTGCGATGGATGAAGTGGCGCGGCATAATCCAACCATCGATATTTCCATCGAATATAAACCCAATGAGCCACGCTCGTTTAGTCTTATGCCGGACGTCGCAACGACTCTCTTGGCTATTAAAGAAATCAATCTTCCCAATACGGGCGTAACACTCGATTTCGCCCATGTACTCTACGCCGATGAAATGCCGGCCCATGCCGCAGCCTTGGTCGCTCGCCACTCAAAACTACTTGGCGTTCACTTAAACGATGGCTATGGCAAGCGTGACGACGGTCTTATTGCGGGTTCCGTCCATCCGATTCAAACGATCGAACTTCTCCATGTGCTCGATCAATGCGGCTATCAAGGTGTAATTTATTTCGATACTTTCCCGGATACTGCAGGCCTTGATCCCGTCGCCGAATGCACGACCAATATTGCAGCCGTTGAAGCGATGCAGGCCGTCGTCGCAAGGTTGAAGGGGCATGCGGGTTTAACAGCGGCTATCGCGCAGCAAGATTCGCCGAAAAGCCAAGCCATCGTTCAGGCGGCCTTGTTTAATCTTCCCCTTCCGGCATAGGAAAATAAAATGTCTGCATCCTTGGCTATGCTTGGCACTTCGGCGCTGGATGAGTTGCATCAGGTCTTTCGTATCCTCCCCGATGACGCTGCCGACGGTCTGATCGACGCGCTCATTGAGGCCAAAAAAATCTCAGTTTACGGCTGTGGGCGGGAAGGCTTGGCGATCAAAGGCTTCGCCATGCGCCTGTTTCATCTTGGCCTGAATATCCATGTAGTGGGCGATATGACTGTGCCTCATTTGGGCCAAGGCGATCTCTTTATTGTCACCGCAGGAACAGGACATTTAAATTCCGGTGAAGCCTTTATGCACGCAGCGGCTGCCGATGGCGCAAAGACGGCTGTCATTACCGCGCAACCGGAAGGAAGCACGCCGTTAAAGGCTGACCTTGTTGTGACCATTCCGGCGCAAACCATGGCCAATGATCAAACATCAACGGCTTCCGTCTTGCCGATGGGCTCCCTTTTTGAAATTGCCCAAACGATTTTCTTCGAGCTTGTTATTTTAAAACTAAGAGACAGGCTTGGAGAAACTGCCGATACGATGCGTTCCCGCCATACCAATCTTGAATAAGAATAAAATGAACAAAATTGAGCTTGTCATTTTCGATTGCGACGGCGTGTTGATCGATAGCGAGATGGTTTCAGGAACTGTTTTTATCAATGAATTAAAACGGTATGATATCCACCTTCCGGAGCGCGTCTTTTTCGAACGCATGATCGGCCGTAGCTTTGATCAGGCGATAGCAACCCTTCGCGAAGAAACAGGCAAGGCACCACCGCCTGAATTTAAGGAAGAGCTTCGAACGGCCTTACTGGCACGCTTTGAAGATGAGCTAAAACCGATCAAAGGTATTACGACGCTCCTCGCGGGGCTCAAAACAAAGCGATGCGTTGCAACAAGCAGTGATCCTGTTCGCGCCGCTCGCTCACTCGCCATTACCAAAATCGCCGATTATTTCGGCCCGAATGTATTTAGCGCCACGATGGTCAAAAATGGCAAGCCGGCGCCCGATCTTTTTCTGCACGCGGCCCATTCGCTTAACACAGAGCCTCGGCATTGCGTCGTCATCGAAGACAGTGCTTATGGCCTCATGGCTGCCAAATCAGCGGGCATGACGGCTTGGCACTTTTCCGGCGGCAGCCATTTTCATGCGGGCTATCGCGTGCCGGAAACCGTCGAACGCGATGCTTCTTATTCCGATATGGCTGAGATTTTGGCTGCAGCAACAGCCCTGGAGCTGGTTTAAAGCAAATCGGCACTCGCACCCTTGGCAGACCGGCGGCGGAAGGTATAGGAAGCCGCATAAACAATTTCCTGTCGCGGATCCTTAATTGATTTTGGAGTTCACCATGTCGGCTTCCCCATCCTCTCTTTTATCCAATCTCCTGAAGGAAAAGAGCCTGTTTCGGCAAGAGAGCTACATTAATGGAAACTGGATCGGGTCAGACACGCGTATTGATGTCACCAATCCGGCATCGGGCGTTGTGATCGGCAGCATTCCATCGCTCGGTCAAAAGGAAACGGCCGCCGCGATTGAAGCCGCTGAAAAGGCCCAAAAATCATGGGCCGCAACGCCTGCCAAACAACGCGGACAAATTCTTCGCCGTTGGTTCGAATTGATGATGGAACATCAAGACGATCTTGGCCGCATCATGACCGCCGAACAGGGAAAACCCCTGGCAGAAGCCAAAGGCGAAGTGGCCTATGGGGCTAGCTTTGTCGAATTTTTTGCGGAAGAAGCCCGCCGAATTTATGGGGAAACGGTACCTTCCCCTTGGCCGAATGGTCGTATCGTGGTGATCCGCCAGCCGGTTGGCGTTGTCGCCGCCATCACACCGTGGAATTTTCCGAATGCCATGATCACCCGCAAGGCGGCTCCTGCCTTGGCGGCGGGTTGCACCTTTGTCGTTAAGCCATCCGAGGAAACCCCCTTCTCGGCCTTGGCCCTTGCCGAATTGGCCGAGCGCGCTGGTATTCCGGCCGGCGTTTTTTCGGTAGTGACGGGTCAGGCCCGGGAGATTGGTGCTGAAATGACGTCCAGCCCCAAAGTGCGGGCGCTGTCGTTTACGGGCTCTACCGCGGTGGGCAAATTGCTGATGGCGCAATGCGCGTCGACGGTTAAAAAAGTTGGTCTTGAACTCGGCGGCAATGCGCCCTTCATCGTGTTTGACGATGCCGATCTCGATGCAGCCGTGCAAGGTGCGATGGCGTCTAAATACCGAAATGCCGGACAAACCTGCGTCTGTGCCAATCGCTTGCTGGTTCAAGACGGTGTCTACGACGCTTTCGCAAATAAGCTCGCGGAAGCCGTTAAAAAGCTCAGCGTGGGCGATGGCTTTGGTGAAGGTGTAACAACGGGACCACTGATCAATGCCAAGGCCATCAAGAAGGTCGAAGAACATGTCGCGGACGCCATCGCCAAAGGCGGCAAGGTTTTGGTCGGCGGCAAACGGCACGCGCTGGGCGGCAGCTTTTATGAGCCTACCATCATCCGCGATGTGACGCCGGACATGCAGGTTGCCCGCGAAGAAACCTTTGGACCTGTCGCCCCGATCTTCCGCTTTAAAACCGAGGAGGAGGCGATTGCCATGGCGAATGATACGGAGTTTGGCTTGGCCTGCTATTTTTACACTCGCGACATAGGCCGCGTCTGGCGTGTGGGTGAGGCGTTGGAATACGGCATGGTCGGGATCAATGAAGGGATTATTTCAACCGCAGAAGCCCCCTTCGGCGGCATGAAAGAATCCGGCATTGGCCGCGAAGGCTCGATGCACGGCATCGATGAATATGTCGAGATTAAATATATGCTGATGGGCGGCTTGGGTAAGTAAAACCGAGCAGCCCTTATTTCTCAACAAAGGCGCGCTCGACCACATAGGTGCCGGGCCCGCTGCTGCTTCCTTCGCTAAAACCGCGCGCCTTCAAAATCGTCGCGATATCGGTATTTAATCCCTGATTGCCGCACACCATGACACGGTCATCGATTGGGTTGAGCGCTGGAAGTCCAATGTCATCGGTCAGTGCATTTTGCTCGATGAGATCCGTAATACGGCCACGGTTTCTAAACGGCTCGCGGGTAACGGTTGGATAATAGACGAGCTTGTCGCGCACAAAATCACCGAGGAATTCATCCTCCGGCAATTCTTTTTCGATCATGTCCGCGTAAGCCAATTCGGCTACTTCGCGGGTGCCGTGAACCAACACGACCTTCTCAAAATTTTCATAGGTTTCGGGGTCGCGGATCAGGCTTAAAAAGGGTGCGAGTCCCGTGCCCGTTCCCAAGAGATAAAGATGCTTGCCGGGTAACAGATTATCCAACAGCAAAGTGCCCGTAGCCTTCTGGCCAATAATCACTTTGTCACCCGGAACAATATTCAAAAGACGCGAGGTCAATGGACCGTCTGGTACCTTGATCGAGAAAAATTCAAGCTCTTCCGCGTAATTGGGACTCGCGATCGAATAGGCCCGCAACAGCGGCTTACCATCAACCGGCAGGCCGATCATCGAGAACTGGCCATTGCGAAAGCGGAACGATCGGCTGCGCGTCGTGGTGAAGCTGAACAGTGTCTCCGTCCAATGATGAACGCTGGTAACCGTTTCTTCTATAAAGGCGCTCATCGTCCGCAATCCACCGTCCCAATTATCGACATTTCAACGCATAGACCGATAATAAACTAAATTCAATGTATATTTATATATTTCACATTTAAATTTGTAGTATATGATCGTCCGAGTATGAATGCTCCGATACGGATCAAACCCCCTTGATCTCAATCAAACATTGTACCGCTTACGCCATCTGTTCCAATAAAGGACAGGTGATCGGGCCGCCTTGGGCGGTCTCCATCCGGTAGCCCAAATCAAGCGCGCGTGCCTCGGCAAAGCCCGGCACGACGAACTGCACCGCAATCGGCAAACCCGTTGTCGAAAGGCCTACGGGAAGCGAAATGGCAGCCAAATCAAAATAATTCGCAAAACGGGTAAAGACTGCCGGACTGTCATGCTCAGGATGCTCGCCAAGCACCGGCGCAGGCATTGCGGTCGACGGCATCAGGATCGTATCGACCGTTTCAAAAATTGCAGCGATCACGGATTTTTCACGCTCGCGTCGCTCTAAATTTTTGGTGTACTCGACCGCCGTCACAGGCTTGCCGCTCAACATCCGCTTCCGGACCGGATCACCCAGCCGGTTTGGTTCTTCCTCGGCAAGCGCTCCGTAATGGCGATAGGAATCAACCGCCAAAAACATCCCGCATGGCGCCGCATAATCGGCAAGGCTCATTGGAAACCGTACCGGCACCAGAAGAGCGCCCGAAGCTTTCAATCTTTCCTGCGTTTCCGCATAAATTTTAGCCGTATCCGGATGAAGCGGTACGCCCAAATCAACGGGAACCCCGATTCTCCTATTGCGGAACGCATCCTTGGCCGCAACGCGCGCAGGCACGCTGCTTCCCGGCGCATGGCCCATCAACACATCAAACAAAATCGCCGCATCCTCCACGCACCGCGTCATCGGCCCGATCGTGTCGAGAATATCGGAGAGCGGCAAGACGCCCGTCTTTGGAATCAACCCCGCCGTCGTCTTCAACCCCACTATGCCCGCAAAAGATGATGGTAGGCGAATGGATCCACCTGTATCCGACCCTAGAGCCCCCGGCACCAACCCGGCTGCAACCGCGACGCCGGAGCCACTCGAAGATCCACCAGGCACACGCGCCTGTTTCAAATCCCACGGATTATGCGGCGCACCCAGCGTCTCGTTCGAGCCCCAACCGCCGAACGCGTATTCCACCGTCGCCACCTTGCCCATAATGATCGCGCCGGCATTGCGCAGCCGCGTCACGACCTCTGCATCGGCTTGAGCCAAGCCCGCGTCTTTCCGCGTCAGCGACCCGCCGCCCGTGCGCAGGCCTGCTACATCGATAATATCCTTGATCGCCAACGGCACGCCGAACAACGGCCCTTTCGGCACGCCCATCGCTGCCAGTTGATCGAGATGCCGGGCGTCCGCCATCGCACGATCCGCGTCAATGACCACAAAGGCCTTGAGCTTACCATTCCATGCCGTCATGCGCTGAAGCGCCGCGGCGACCGATTGCTCCGCTGTCAATCGATCGGATTGAACCGCCGCCTGGATCTCGCCAATCGTCATTGGGTTTATTGTCATTTGAGGTCCCTACTGGGCTAAAAAGCCACCATCAATCGCGAGCGTATGCCCCGTGACCATCGCAGCCGCCGGACTTGCTAGATAGACAATACCGCCCACAACTTCGTCAATCTCGGCAATGCGGCCCAAAGGCGTCATCGCATTCATACGCGCGAGTAAATCCGGACTATCCGTAAGCGGCTTGATGAAATCCGTACGCACCCAAGTCGGTGCCACCGCATTGACCCGAACGCCGAAAGGCGCCCATTCAACCGCCAAAGCGCGGGTGAGATTAACCACCGCCCCCTTCGTCGCCTGATAGGAAATATTCGGATAAAGCCCGCCGCCGGATAGCCCCATGATCGAGGCGAGGTTCACAATCGCGCCCGTCTTGTTCGGGATCATATGCCGTGCTGCGGCGCGGGCGCACAAAAACACGCCCGTCAAATTCACTTTCAACACGGCATCCCAATCAGCGATCGAAAGATCAACAGAAGGTTTGCGAATAGCCAACCCCGCATTATTGACCAAAATATCAATCGCCCCCTCAGAGGCGATTGCAGCCATCACTGCAGTAATCTCGGCCTCATCGCCCACATCAACCCGATGCGCTTTCGCAGCCATTCCTTCCTTGACAATGAGCCCGGCTGTTTCCTCGGCCGCTTCCAGATCCCGATCAAGCACATGAACACGCGCGCCCGAGCGCGCCATGCCAAGGGCCACGCCACGACCAATGCCTTTTCCACCGCCCGTTACAAGGGCGACTTTTCCCGACAGCGAGAAGGCATGCTTTGGATCAAACCCGCTCATTGCGGCACAGGCGCCGAAGCGTTGAGCAAGCCAGCCGATTTAAGATCAGCCCACAGTGCAGCAGGAATTTTTGCGGCAGCATCGGCAACATTCGATTGAATTTCTTGAGGCGTAACGCCGCCCAAGACAACCGAAACAACAGCCGGATGAGCGAGTGAGAATTGCAAGGCGGCACGGCGAATCGTCGTGCCATGCGCTTTGCAAACCTCTTCAATCTTTTTAACCCGCGCCATAATCTCGGGCGATGCAGGCGCATAATCATACCGCGCACCCGGAACGGCACCGGTTGCTAAAATACCGGAGTTGAAAACACCCGCCAGCATGATGCCCATTTTCTTTTCAATGGCCAAAGGTAGAAAGTCATCCAGAGCGTCCTGCACCAGCAGAGAATACCGACCCGCTAGCATCGTGACATCAAAATCACCGGCACGCGCAAACCGTGCGGCCATTGGCGATTCATTCAAACCCGCACCAATAGCGGAAATAACCTTCTGACTGCGTAAATCATCAAGCGCCCGATACGCACCATCCATCGCTTCTTTAAAGCGTTGCTCAACATCGGCTTTACCGTGAGTCCAAATATCGCAATCGTGAATTAAAACGATATCGAGCCTATCCAATCCCATCCGCAATAATGACTGCTCAATCGCACGCATCGTTCCATCGCGCGAATAATCAAAGCTTGCTGCATGCGGAAACCCACCTGCAAAACCAGGCGAATAAACATCACCGCGTTCGCTCGCTTGCTTTGCAAACGGGTTCATCACGCGGGCGACTTTGGTTGAAATCAAATAGCTATCCCGTTTGGCGCTTCGCAAACCAGCGCCGACACGGGACTCCGACAATCCATTGCCATAATGCGGCGAGGTATCAAAAATCGTAACCCCTGCGTGATGGGCTGCTTCAACGGTTGCAATCGCCGTCTTTTCATCAAGCTTTTCATAGAGGTCGCCAATCGGCGCCGTGCCAAGCCCAACAACCGAAAAAGGCAATACTGCACCATTGCGCGTTGTAAAATTTCTAATGTCCATCTTACTCACTCCCACCTATTGTCATTGTTCTAATCGAGATGAAACACTTCACCGATACGGATGGCAATGGGTGCGCCTGTCGCATCCGTTTGCATCAGATCTTTCATATAATCCCACCAACGGCGCATCACGGTATGCTCAGGCAAGCGATCCATCCCATGCATGTCCGAGCGCTCTAGATAGCCAAAGAGAATATTCGTCTCTTCATCCAAAAAAATCGAATAATTCCGAATACCCGCCTCACGGAGTAAGTGCGTGAGTTCGGGCCAAATTTCATCATGCCGCTTTTTGTATTCATCGCGCTTACCGGAATTGAGAAACATCTTGAAGGCATAGCGCTCCATCATCGTCTCCCGCTTTGACCACGAATCACAATCGGCGCGGCAATCGAAACAATCAGCAACAGTCCCAACAGCACATTGATCACAATGCCGGGTACATTCATCAGCGCAAGACCAAAGGTCGCAAGCCCAAGCACAAAGACAGCCAGTACAACGCCGCCAATCGTACC
Organism: uncultured Hyphomicrobiales bacterium; assembly: GCA_903877935.1. GTDB lineage: Bacteria > Pseudomonadota > Alphaproteobacteria > Rhizobiales > Beijerinckiaceae > CAIUPE01. The sequence continues at coordinate 37,494 of CAIRGA010000213.1, read as the reverse complement.
CACGCCACCTGAAATGGCAACACCACCCAAGATCACCATCGTGATAATATCAAGCTCCCAACCGAGCGCTATATTAGGACGCATGACACCAATCCGAGCGGTTAAAAGCACCGCGCCCAATCCAGCCAAAAGGCCTGAAATCGTAAACAGAATGAGTCTTATCCGATCAACCCGAATACCGGAAAAACGCGCTGCAACCGGGTTGGCACCAATCGCAAATAGCTGGCGACCTGCGGCGGTCTTGTGCAAAAATACGGCAAAGCAAGCCGCTAGCAGAAGAAACAAAAAGAATGATAACGGCGTTGGCGGCCAGTCAAAAAGATAACTCTGACCAAGATCAAGATAATGCTGCGGATAGGTTGTCAGCGCCTGATCGCCCAAGCTCACTTGAGCAATGCCACGATAAAGCGACATGGTTCCAATCGTAATGACAATGGAAGGCACACCCGAACGCGTAACAAGAAAGCCATTAAACGCGCCACAGACCATGCCAACGGCAAGCCCCGTTGCAATAAGGGGAACAGGACCATATCCGGCCGCGCCCATATACCCGATGGCCAATGAGGAGAGTGCTACGATAGCAGCAACGGAAAGATCAATTTCACGTACCAAAATCAACAGCGCCATAATCAGCGCCATGATGGCTTTTTCAGAAAAATTATACGTGGCATCAGCCAAATTAAAAGGATCAAGAAAATAGGGTGATTTGAGCGTGTTGCCGATAATGACGGCGGCCAGCATCATCACCAAAATACTTTCCCAGCGCAGCAAGATAGCCGATATTTTGCGCGGCGCATGATCGGCGACCGTATAGCGTGATGAAGGCGCATGGATTGAAGGATCACTCATCGTCCACCCTCACCGCTTTGCTTGCGCGGCAGCGCGCCGTGCTTCAGGCAGGATGAGCTTAAGCGCTCTTCCTTCAGCCCGCGCATTGATAATCACCGCCGCCAAAATAACGGCCCCTGAGATCGCCATTTGCCAGAACGGCGAAACCTGCATCACGGGAAGGGCATTCACAATCACGCCAATAAACAAAGCGCCCAACAGCGTGCCTGCCACGGTACCAACGCCGCCACCAATTGAGACCCCACCGATGACACAGGCGGCAATAACCGTCAGCTCATAGCCGGATGCGATTTCAACATAGGCCACACCATAGCGTGCCACCCAGAGATAACCGCTCATGCCGGCAACGGCGCCCGATATGCCATAAGCGAGCATTTGTTGAAAAGGCAGGCTGATGCCGCAATACCGCGCGGCTACCGGATTGCCTCCCACCGCATAGAGCCCGCGGCCTGAACGCGTTTGACCTAGAAAGAACCACGCCAGAACGGCAACAATCGCGGCAATCCAAAACACGCTCGACAAACCGAAAAGCTCAAGCTTGGGGAAGCCTGCAAAGGTCGAACTCATATCGGACGTATTTACTTGCGAACCGCCGTCAACCACAACAATCATGCCACGAAAAATTGCCAAAGTTCCGAGCGTGACCACAATGGGCGGGATGCGCAAAAAGGCAATCAGCGATCCATTGATCAAGCCTAAACCGCCGCCGATCAGCAAAGCCAAGGCGACGTAAAGAGGTGCAGGCAAATCCGGGAAAACCATATTGAACATGCCGGTCAACATGCCCGTTAAAGCAAGATTAGCAGCGACTGACAAATCAATACCCCGCGTCAGGATAACAATCATCTGCGCCAGCGCCATCATAAACAAAAAGGCAGTGTCATTTAAAACTCCGACACCATTCGAAAGCGTACCAAAGGGCGGGGCGTATAGACTAATTCCCAAAACCATCAAGGCGATGATCAGGGCAAGAATAACTTCCCGATAGCGCAGTAAGAGGCTCATGCCGCATGCTCCTGTACGGGTCCGCCCGTCGCTGCAGCCACAATCGCCTCAGCGCTCCAAGCGGCGGCACCAGCCCCCTTCCCCCGCTCGAATTGCGCCGCAATACGGCCTTCATGCATGACGATGACACAGTCGGACAGGCCCATAATTTCGGGTAGTTCGGAGCTCACCAAAATGACCGCGAGCCCTTCTTCGGCAAGCTCACCAATAAAGTCATGAACCGCTGCTTTAGAGCCGACATCAATTCCCTTGGTCGGCTCATCGAGAATGATAATTTTTGGTTTAGTTGCCAGCCATTTGGCAATCACAACTTTTTGTTGATTACCGCCTGAAAGCTCGCCAAGGGCCTGCTCCCAATGCGCCGCTTTAACCGACAACCGGCCACCCAATGCGCGTGTCGCTACGCGCTCAGATGACCCCGATAATAAAAAGTTCCGGACATGGCCTGCCAGAGAAGCCATTGTGATGTTTTCGCGAATGCCAAGGGGTAAAAACGCACCCTGATCTTGGCGATCTTCCGGAACATACGAAATGCCGGCATGGATCGCATCAATCGGCTCTTGAATGGAAAGCACATGACCCTCCATTGTTACCTGGCCGCGCGTTGGTTGATTCATGCCAAAGACACATTGCATTGCTTCGGAACGTCCCGCACCGACGAGCCCATAGAGACCCAATATTTCTCCTTTGCGTAACGAGAAAGAAATATCGGCAAATTCAGTGGCGTTCGTTAGTCCCTTAACATCCAAGATCGTTTCACCGATTGGAATATCGCGCTTCGGGAAAACTTGATCGATCGGCCGACCAACCATTAGCCGAACAAGATCCGGTTCGGTGACGTCACGGGTTAAGCCTTCGCCTACTTTCTCGCCGTCGCGTAGGCAAACCCAGCGATCCGAGAGACGAAAAATCTCATCAAATTTATGCGAGATGAAGATAATCGAGCGGCCTTCCGCTTTTAATTGCGCGACAATCCGAAACAGCTCGTCAATCTCATGGCGCGACAGAGCGGCGGTCGGCTCATCCATGATAATAACCGACGCGTCGTGGCTTAATGCACGCGTAATTTCGACCATATGTTTTTGCGCAACCGACAGAGTTTTAAGCGGCGCATCTGCATCAAAATCGGCTTCGATCCGGGATAGCAATGCGCGCGCACGCGATTTTGTTTCGCGCCAATTGATCAAACGTCCGCCGGGCATGTGGCCCATGAAAATATTTTCAGCAACGCTCAGCTCATCAAACATAACGGTTTCTTGATGGATGGCAGCGATGCCAGCTGCCCAAGAATCGCGCGGCGAGACAAAGTTTTGTGCCTTTCCATCGACTATAATTTGGCCTTCATCCGGCACATAAATGCCGGTTAGAATTTTGACGATTGTTGATTTTCCTGCGCCGTTTTCACCAATCAAAGCCGTCACTTGCCCGGGGTAAAGCGCAAATGAAACATCATGCAAGGCACGCACGCCTGGAAAGCTTTTCGAAACATGCGAAAGGGAAAGGACGGGTTGAGGCGTGGTCACGATAGCCAATTCATCAATGTTCGATCAATAATCCATTCGGCGGGACTACTGTCCCGCCGAAAGATCGTGGTTTGATCAAGAAAAAACCGATCAGAAGATTTTTGCGAATTCTTCGACGTTCGACTTATTAAATTCGAATGGCTCGCCCATTGCGGCTTCACCATCGTCGCCAATCTTGGTTTCGCCCTTCTTGCCCATCTTAACCGTCTTGCCGGCGCTTGCATCCGCACCATTCAAGATGTTGATCATGATCTGCGTGGAGGAGTAGCCATACTCAACGGGATTCCAAATCGCGAAGCTATCGCATGCGCCTTTCAGTACAGCGTCCTTCATCTCGGATGGCAAGCCAAGGCCGGTGATGAAGACCTTCCCAATCAAGCCGCCGTCAATGATGGCTTTTGCGCCAGAGCGAATACCAATCGTCGTCGGCGAGATGACACCCTTCAAATTAGGATGCGCCTTCACGAGTGCTTGCATTTCACGATAGGATTTATCGTCCTGGTCATCGCCATAAACGGTCGCGACCAATGGCATCTTGGCGTATTCAGGCTTCTTCCATTCTTCCTTCATCGCTGCGATCCAAGAGTTCTGGTTCGTCATTGTGGAAGCGGCGGAAAGAATAGCGACTTCGCCTTCGCCCTTCAGTGTTTTCGCAATCATCTGAACTTGCTTGGCACCGATCAACGGCGTCGACGACGCGTTGAGATGCATGATGCGGCCGTCTTTCGCGATGGCCGAGTCAAACGAGATGACCTTGATGCCACGCGAAGCGGCCTTTTTACCAACGGGTACAAGCGCATTCGCATCATTGGCCGAAACGATGATGCCGTCGACCTTCTGCGCAATGAGAGAATCGATAATGGCAATCTGATCTTCCGCCGTTGCCTTGGTTGGTGCGGTATAGATAATTTCAAAACCACCGATTTCAGCAGCGGCCTGTTTTGCACCATTGGCGCAAGCATCAAAATAGGAGTTACCAAGATTCTTCACAACCATTGCAATGCGCTTGTTATCGGCGCGAGCGCGGGTGATGAAGGGCATAGGTAAGGCAACGCCAGCAGCACCAATTGCTGCCAGTTTCAAAAGGTCACGACGACTTGTGCGTGTAATATCGCTCATAGGTTTCCTCCAGTTGTATGACCGGCTCATTCTGCGAAGCCGACGTCAATTCAGAGGCTACTCTTACCCTTGAGCAATGGTCAATCCGTATCTTTCAACCAAGCTTAGTCGTCGTCGCCAAACTGTCCCTTTGCTGCACCGCGATGGCATGCAGCGCAATTTCCTGCATTCTTTACCTTAGGAGAATCGAATGCATGTCGTTCTATCTGTTTGGCGTGTATATGTATCCAAAAGGGCATCTCGACTATCCGAAGGGGCGTTATATTCACTCCAACATCACGCATAATTCGAGGGTTTCCGGCGGCCGTATCGGCGGCATGAGAGTCGAGATAGCTCTTGATGGGGGCCAGCGCCTTCGGTGAAAGCGTGGCATTTTCACCAAAATGCTTGTCCAAAGCGCCCAAAATGCGCTCCCACGAGCGCTTCGGCAAAAATTGCGCAGGGTAAGGAATATGACAGGCCCCACACTCCTTGACATAGGCCGGATCAACCTGCGGCAAAGCCGTATTTCCAGTCCCCGCCAACCCCAAAGAAAGGCCTAAAACAAGGATCGAAGAGGCCCCGAGCGAAACGATCTTTTTCATTATAAACCCTTTTAAATCAATCGCTTAAAGGCTAGCCATGAAGGTTATAAAATCACCTTTTTCCTGCGCCGTGCACGCCCTGCCCAAAACGCTCTGGCAATTGCGGGTGAACCATTTTTCAACCTTCTCAGCATCGGTAAACCGATCAGGCGTCTTAGAAACCGCCATCGGCGCAACATCTTTACCCGCCCTGGTCTGCCCAGCCTTTGTCGGATCCGCAGTATGGCACGTTGTACAAGACGGAGTATCCGCAGAAGTATCATGTTTCGCCAAGAAAAACGCTTTACCGCGCTCCGCAGAAAAGCCTGAAAATGCTGAGTTTTCGGCCTTAGCTGCAGCCAAATAGCCGTCAATGATCGGCTTTTGTGCCGCTGCCGCATAGGCAATAATTGGCATTAAGGCTACGAATGCTATTGCTACAAACAGACGATTTTTCATAGACGGGCCTCTTCTGGAATTTCAATATTTTGCGGGGCAAAAAGGCCCGTCTTGGCATCACTGTGGCAAGCATTACACGCGCCCTTAAAACCAACCGCTTTGGAGGCAAAAACCTTATCGGGAATTTCACGGTGCATCCGCGTCCAAAACCGGGTCGCCGTAAAGCGAAGTGGCTCGTTAGGATTTGCCGTCGCTAACACATGGGCAACGCGGGTATCCCAGTGCTCCGATGAGTTTTCCTTCAAATAAGCAGCCAATTGAGCACGCGACCCATCAGGAAGGCTCGCATCTTCGCCAAAATGCTGATCGAGATGCCCTAGGATACCGCCCCAGAAAGCAGATGTCCCCATACTCGGATGATAAGCAAAATGGCACGCCCCGCATTCCTTGGCATAAAGCGGATCGACCGACGCGGTCGGCACACCAAGACCGGGGCGAGCCGCAAAACTTGCCACTCCAAACGTTCCGCCTAAACCAAAGATGGCAAACACGATGAATGCCACAACAGGCCTAGCCTTCGCGGGCAGAGGCGGCGCGACATCAGGTAATGCGGGCTTATCGCCCGAAATCATGGCGGATATGAGCTTTTCTTTGCCAATAATCGTTTCATAGGCGACGCCCAACAAATGCAATACAATCAGACCCACCAGTCCGAAAGCCAATATTTGATGGATCTCTTGAACCAAACGACCGGTCGTGAAACTCATCATAAAAGCCAACGGTCCCTGTTTAAACACACCGCCTAAGACTACCGCACCCGTTGAAACAATGAGTGTAAGGGTCAGCAGAAGAGCAAAAATCATCCACGCGCCTAGCGGATTATGGCCGAGATATCGAATATGGCGGCGGGCCAAAATATCCTGCAATCTTTGGCGCACAGAATTCGATGAAAACAAAAATGTCCGAAACCGAGCGTAGGTTGATCCAGAAAATCCCCAAATAATGCGGAAAAGGACTAAAAGACAAATTGATATCCCGGCGATCAAATGAATGCTGAGGGAATCCGGTGAACCAAAAAATCCGGTCATGGCAGCTACAAATACGGCCGTCACTAAGCCCCAATGAAAGGTCCGGACACCCAAATCCCAGACGCGTACAGAGCTGGAAACATCATTTTTTGAGTTTAAATTCATTCTAGCTTCCAACGAGACTTGAGGCGATACACTATAAACCCTGGTTCACATGTATAAAAGCAATTGCGGCAAAATAGAGCCGAAATGACAAATATTTACTTTCATTTTGTAAGACTTTTGACGAATGTGAAGTCGCTTCTTGCCAAGTCTCTATAATCGATGCGTTGTAGAGGTTCCATTCATTGAGTGATCACCGTGCGTTTATTTATGCGTAATTGCTACCGTCTAGTTCAGATAGTGCTCGTGTTGGGATTAGTGGCATGGCCCCAATTTGCCTCAGCCGACGCGCTCACAGACGGGCAAAATGCCCTCATGCGAGGCGATGACAGTGGCGCCATCAAACTTTGGACTCCGGCTGCAACAGACGGCGATCCAGAGGCACAATTCCGAATTGGAATGATGTACATGTCAGGCCGTGGTGTTGCCGCCGACAAAAAGTTGGCCATTAGATGGCTTCGCTTAGCCTTTGAAAAGCATCACATCGGTGCAACCCTCGCACTCTCGCAGGCTTACCTCGATAAAGCGGGATCATATTACGATCCTGACACCGCTATAAAACTATTACGAGATGTAGCCGAACAAGGTGTAACTGAGGCACAGCGCTATTTAGGGCAGACCTATCGAAAAGGTGGCGGCGTATCGCAGGACTTCGACGAAGCCCTACACTGGTATAAACTGGCGGCCGCCAAGGGAGACATTGTATCACAAATTGGATTAGGAGAGCTATATCGATACGGCTATGGCGTTGAGCAAAGTTATCCGCGCGCCTTCATGTGGTTTAGTTTGGCTGGAAGCGCAGTCAGCAATAATCTTCCGGATCGCATATCAGCATCCCGCATAGCTATAAAAGCGCGTGATGAGCTCGAACATCTGATGTCGGCGGAGGACCTCGCTGAGGCTGACCGTCTTGGGATTGCGTGCTGGCAAGCCAAACTGCAAAATTGCGACTAATTCATCTCAGTATGAAAGCGCCGCGCCATCTTTGCGAGGATCGGTTCCAACCGAATAAGTTCCATCAGGAGCAATTATGATACCTTGACCGCCTCCTAACGGTGATCCAGGCCTCGTCACAGGATGCCCGCGCATCGACAAATCAAGCATTACCCGGTCCGTGATTCCTCGCTCGCCTTCAAAACTGTCGAGCCGTCGAAAGCCACGTGGTGCATCAAAAGCCTCTTGAATATTCATTTCAAAATCGAGAAGGTTTTGCATCACATGTGCCTGCCCGACAGGCTGATAAGCGCCACCCATAACACCATATGACAGCCATGGCTTTCCGTCTTTCATTGCCATTGCTGGAATAATCGTGTGCAGTGGACGTTTTCTCGGAGCAACAGTGTTTGGATGACCAGGCTCTACCCTAAAGCATGCTCCCCGATTTTGCAGAGTAATTCCTGTCGTTGGACTAACCATGCCCGTGCCAAACGAAAAATAAAGTGAATTAATAAAGGAGCATAAATTGCCCCATTTATCGGCAACGGTAAGATAAATCGTGTCACGTTGAAAATTGGTCGCCACATGCGATAAATTTGGCGATGCCTTTTTAATATCAATCTTATCTCGAAGTGAGGCGATGAAAGGGTCCGATAGCAATTCATCGACAGGAACGTGAGCAAATGCTGGGTCCGCGACAAATGCGTCGCGTACAGAATAGGCAAGTTGGGTTGCTTCAATTTGCAAATGGAACCGATCCGGACCAAATGGATCGAGCCCTTTAAAGGCGAAGCCATCCAATATTCTAAGCAGGACTAGCGCCGTGATGCCCTGACCACTAGGTGGTATCTGATATAAATCAACACCACGATAATGCGCTCGTATAGGATCTACATAGTGGGTTTCAAACTCAGAAAAATCAGCAAGCGAATGAGTGCCGCCTTTTGATCCTAAAAAGGAAACCAATTCTTTCGCAATTTTACCCTTGTAGAATCCATCACGACCTTCATTCGCCAATATTCGCAGTGTGGCAGCAAGCTCAGGAAAGCGCATGCGTTCACCTGCTTTTGGAGCACGCCCATTTATAAGTAGCTGAGCCCGCGCGCCGTCGTCTTTAGATAATTTATCAACTTCGTCATCCCAGTCGGTTGCCGCTCGCTCATGGACATGAAAGCCGCTCTCAGCAAGGTCAATTGCCGGTGCGAGAATGTCGGCGAAGGATCGAGTACCGTGATCTGACAAGAGCCGCGACCACGCATCGATAGCACCCGGTATCGTAACGGCATGGACGCTTTCAAGGCCTATTGATTTAATTCCCCGATCGAGAAGAAAAGTATCAGAGAGGCCAGCCGGGGCCCATCCTGACCCATTTAGACCATATAGCTTTTTTTGGTCAGCACGCCAATAGAGCGCAAAGCAATCGCCGCCTATTCCTGTATTGTGAGGCTCAATGACACATTGCGCCGCAGAGGCTGTTAGAGCGGCATCCATCGCGTTGCCACCATGACGTAGGACTTCCATAGCAATCGTCGATGACAGCTGTTGTGATGTCGCTACTGCACCGTTTGACCCGTAAGCAACGGAACGACCCGGAAATTGGAGATCACGCATCTTAAAACTTCCCCTATTCGTCACGAGAGCAGGCTGCGAACCGTCCCAATTACTGCAATGCCCATCAACATAATTAGCGTGACCCGGCGAAAACCTTCAGGCGTCGCACCAAGAAAATGTCGCGTTCCAAGAAACATTCCTATTAACAGTACAGGAAAAGACAATATCGCTAATGAAAATGTATCAGCACTGATAATACCAATTTGCGAAAAAAGAATTAGACCGAGCATATCGAGCAAAAAGAAATAAGCCACGACAGCCGCGCGAATTTTAGCTGGACTATCACCATCCGCCGTTAAAAATAGCGCAACAGGCAAGCCGCCCATTCCAATGGAACCGTTCACGATGCCTGATGCGACCCCGACAGCGAATGTGCCCAAATCATTAGCTCGTGCCTTTAACTTCCAACCTACGGATAACAAACCCGCCGCTACTAAAACAAAAATCGCCAAGATTAGCTTTAACATATCAACCGGAAGCGAGGTCAGCACGATGATACCCAAAAGCATCCCTGGAGCTGCGCCACCCATCAATAAAAGCACGCGCTTCCATGGAATGGATTTCCATACCGAAAATGCCTGGATAATACTTGCGACGATTTCAAGAAGTACGGTGACGGCTATTGCCTTAGCTGGATCAGTAACAAGAGACCAACTAGCGATCAAGACGGCCGAAAATCCAAATCCGGAATAGCCCCGAGCCAAAGAGGCAAGACATAGCCCGGCTAACATCACAGTAAGCCCTAACGGCGAGATATCGTTTAAAGGAGAAAACAACCCAATCACCTCGGCGTCTCAACAAGCCAAACGCCAAAGATATAGATAAATACTTTGAATGAATAGAACCAAAGCACGTCTATAAATTGTTCAAAAGTGCTTATTTGCCGGCCATCATTATCAATTGAAGATAGCAAATCCGGCGACGGAAACGACGACCCTCATCTTGTTCATAGATTACTAATCGAGGCCGGTCCTTGTTCGTCCGTTCAACTTTAATTTCAATTTCGTCCGGCAACAGGATGCCCAAATGGCGCAAGGTGCGGTGAGCATCTCGTTCGATTTCGTCTAACAACCCCCGATCAATCCAGCACCGTGCGAGGACTGCTCCCAGATAATGGAGAATTTTTTCACGAATTTCCTGCGGATTTATGACAATTTCAATTGGCGGTTCTTGGACGAACTCGTTATCACCATCAAACGCCCGCTCGAATCGTCCCTCGATCGGTGGTTCATCCGTCCTGGTAATCCGGGCTCGATTCCCCCCCTCAATTACCGCAGGGAGACCAGCCTGGTAAGATCCATCTGCCATAAAGAAGGTCTCTCTTCGCCAATCTGAAGTTTCAAGCGTAGACAAAAGACGGTAATTGCAAAAGCAACTTTACCACCTTTTAAACTAATAAACCGAAATTAACCTTCGCATACTCGTTAAAATCTTTCAACCTCCGGACTATTGCGATGGACGTGAAAAGGCGGCGATGACATGGTGTCGGAGATGCTAAGCCTAGGAGCTGCCTTCTCAAATGCCTCTTCTCCCTACGCCTATTTTACCGAGTTCTCGGATTTTGTATTTGATCGGCGGACTAACCGCACTACGGCTATTTCTAGCGCAAAGAGCCGGACTCGTATTCGATGAGGCCTATTACAGGCTATGGTCTTTGGCTCCATCCTTCGGATATTATGACCATGCCCCTATGGTGGCATGGTGGATTGCCTTGGGCCGCAATATTATCGGCGATAACAGCCTGGGTGTCCGCCTGTTGGCACCTCTTTCCGCCGCGATTGGATCGATCTTGTTATGGCGGACGGCCGCCTTACTGTTCAACACGATGATTGCCGATCGGGCAGTTATCTTCTTTAATGCGATGCTTATCGTTAGCCTCGGTACGATTGTGATTACGCCCGATATTCCAAGTGTATTTTTCTGGGGTTTAACACTTTGGGCCCTAACCGAGCTAAGAGCCTCAAATTATGCCAGTTGGTGGCTGGCCATCGGCATGGCAGCTGGGTTTGGCTTACTATCGAAATATTCTGGGGTATTTCTTGGAATTGGTATTCTATTTTGGCTTGCCATCGTCCCGAGCCAGAGGCGTTGGTTCATTAAATGGCAAACTTGGGCCGGCGGATTGTTGGCTATAGGGCTCTTCTGTCCGGTTCTAATCTGGAATGCTACCCATGATTTTGTTTCATTTGCGAAACAATTAGGCCGAACCGTTGGAGAAGAATTCAACCCCAGTCATTTTTTTGAAATGATCGGCGTTCAATGGCTTTTAATGACGCCTATTATTGGCATTTTTGCCTTTATTGGAATTGGACAGAGCATTATTTCTATTCGACGTCACATCGAATCTAGCCAAACTTTTTTGATCGCCACCTCCCTACCGTTCATGACCTATCTCGCGCTTCATTCCTTGCACGATCGGGTGAACGGAAATTGGCCCGCCCCTCTTATGCCTACACTTTCCATTTTAGCAGCGTGGGCGATTGTACAGCTAAATTCGCCACGGCTTTACCAGTGGTCGATAGCTGTAGGCTATGGGCTTTGCGCCGTACTGTTCGTCGAAATTTTGCATCCGTATTTTCCGATTGATCCATCACGTAATCCAGCAATGCTGACACAAGGGTGGTTAGAATTAGGTGACGAATTAATTGCAAAAGAAAAAGAGACGGGCACGACTTGGGTCGCAACAGGGACCTACGAGCACACTGGCGCATTAAGTTTTGCGCTGCGCGGAAAGTCCGAAATAGCACAGATCAATGAACGCGTTCGGTACGGATTTTTGCCGGCCCCTGATCCAAACGTTGTTAGGCAGCCCGCACTGTTTATTGATTGGCAAAATGAGGGAGCGGGATTTCTGGCTAACCATAAAGACTGCTATGGGACCGCTGAACTTGTCGGCACCATATCGCGTAAATTTGAGGACACGGTGATTGAGACATTTGTCTTATATCGTCTAACCAACGTCAAGATCGGACCTGCAGTCTATGATCGACACGCAGATCCGAGCGCTTGCCATTCCTAATCGTTAAAGTTTACCGCTATAGGCTTTATGAAATAGATCACGAGCAGCTACTTCCGTTAGCTCTATCGGATTGCCTCCAGCCGTTGGGTCCTCCGGTGCCATTTTCGACATGACGTCAAGATTGGTCAATTCGACACCAAAATCCTTAAGTGTATGCGGAACACCTAACTGCTCACGCAGATCGAGTATCCACTTCAAAAAAGCATCAAAGCTTGGATCGAGGCCGATAAAGGCTGCTAGTCGCGCAATCTTCGTTTCAATGGCTAGTCGATTAAAAACCAACACATAAGGCATAAAAACGGCATTCGTCATGCCGTGATGGGTATCATGCAGCGCGCCAACGGGATGCGAAAGCGCATGAATAGCACCAAGCCCCTTTTGAAACGCCGTCGCGCCCATTGCGGCCGCCGACATCATGTGTGCCCGGGCCTCGATATCCGTGCCATCCTTAAACACACGCGGCAGATTTTCTTTTACAAGGCGAATACCTTCAACAGCGATTCCTTCACCCATCGGATGATAAAAAGGTGAACAATAGGCTTCAAGGCAGTGAGCGAGCGCATCCATGCCGGTACCTACTGTAATTTTTGAAGGCATGCCAACCGTCAATTCAGGATCACAAATCGTGACTTTCGGCATCATCAGCGGATGAAAAATGACTTTTTTTGTATAGGTCGCCTCCTGCGTGATGACACCCGCTCGGCCAACTTCTGAGCCGGTACCGGCCGTCGTTGGTACAGCAATAGTTGGAAAGATTCCCTTTGGGTCTGCCCGGGTCCACCAATCGCCAATATCTTCGAAATCCCACATCGGACGGGTCTGCCCCGCCATAAAGGCTATAACTTTTCCTGCATCCAATCCGGAGCCTCCGCCGAATGCGATCACGCTATCGTGGCCCCCAGCGTTCAAAACCTTTAAGCCTGCCTCAATATTGCTATCAACTGGATTTGGCTTGATATCGGAGAATACAGCAATGCTAAGGCCCGCTGCTCTTACGGCACCGACCACATCGGCGACCATCGGCTGCGTTGCGAGGAAGGTGTCCGTCACAAGCAAAGGATTTTTGAAACCTTGATCCTTACAAATCTGCGGTAGTTCTTTGATGCGGCCAGCGCCGAACTTTATGGTTGTTGGGTAATTCCAGTTGGCAGTTGGTGATTGGGTCATCATTTATTCCATTTAAATCGTACGAAGATGATAGCTTTTTGCGCGCGTCAACATGTCATAACCGATCTCGGAGAGGCTAACACCGCGGCCTGTATCTTTGACGCCGGTCCAAGCCAAAGCGGGATCAAGATAATCGCACCGGTTCATAAATACTGTACCAGCCTCAATCTCCCGGCCAATCGAAGCCGCCGCAGCCTCGTCCTGTGTCCAGATGGCAGCGGTCAAACCATAGGGACTGTCATTCATCAATCGGGTTGCCTCCGTATCATCCTTGACCTTCATAATCCCGACAACTGGACCAAAGTTTTCTTCCATCATGACGCTCATTGAGTGATCTACATTTGTGAGTACCTGCGGCATCACATAAGTTCCCACGCCCTTATCCTGAGGGAATAGGCTAGCATCAATATGGGCCTTAGCGCCCTTAGCTATTGCATCTTGGATCTGAGTTCGCACGAGTTCTGCGCCCTTCACAGTGGCCATTGGTCCGAGCGTTGTCGTTTCATCTAGCGGATTGCCTAATGTGTAGGTTTTTACCAGTGCAACGAAGGCATCAACAAACCGATCATATAGGGACTCATGGACATAAATGCGCTCGATACCACAACAGCATTGTCCGGAATTAAAGAAAGCGCCATCAACAAGATTTTCAACGGCATGATCAAAATTTGCGTCAGCCCGCACATAAGCAGGGTCTTTACCACCCAATTCGAGGCCAAGCGTTGTGAATGTCCCCGATGCTGACTTCTCAATGGCTCGCCCACCGGTAACGGAGCCAGTAAAATTACAATGATCAATTTTGCCTGACGAAAGGAGACGCGATGTATCATCATGGGTTAGAACAAGATTGGTGAAGAGCCCCTTGGGAAGATCAGCCGCCAACATCGCTTTTGCAAAACGCTCGCCTACTAAAATCGTCTGTGCTGCGGCTTTTAAAATAACGGCGTTTCCGGCCATCAAGGCTGGAACAACCGAATTGACGGCCGTAAGATAAGGATAATTCCAAGGTGCGACAACGAGCACCACCCCAACCGGAGTCTTTTCAATATAGCGAGTTAAGCCAACTTTCAGTTCAGGTACAATCGGCGAAAGTGCTTCTGGAGCGATCTTGATCATATGACGCGCGCGTTCCTCAAATCCGCGGAATTCGCCGCCCCATTTCACCGGTCTTCCCATTTGTTGCGCTAATTCAGGCACTACATCTTGGTTCATCGCAAGCATTGCATCGACAAACGCCGTCAACTTAACCGCACGCTCAGCTAATGGAATTTTTGCCCAGATTTTTTGAGCAACCCGCGCGTCCTTTAATGTGGCCTCAATAAGAGCGGGCAATGCCGAGGAGCGACGCGCGACTTCACTGCCGTCGATTGGAGAAATGCAAATAATATCAGTCATTATCTTCTCACTCTCTGGATCAAATTATCTCGAAATAGCGCTGCATTTCCCAATCCGTAATCGCACGTCGGAATTCGCGCTCTTCCCATTCTCTGCTTGCGGCATAATGGTCGACAAAAGTATCGCCGAATAACTCACGGCCCGCTTTTGAAGATTTTAATTTTTGCGCGGCTTCCCAAAGGGTGCGTGGCAGGGCGCGATTTTCCGGCAATTTTGCTTCATAAGCATTTCCAGTCTGAGGCTCGCCTGGCTCGATTTTATTCTCGATTCCCCATAGACCGGAGCCAATTGCTGCAGCGAGGGCTAAATACGGATTTATGTCGGCCGCTGCTACCCTATATTCGACCCGTTGAGACTTCTCCGAACCTTCGATTACTCGCAATGCGGTTGTGCGATTATCCACCGCCCAAGCAGAATCTGTTGGAGCCCAGAAACCCGGAATCAAACGCGAATAGGAATTCACCGTTGAGGCAACCATCGCTAACAATTCAGGCATCAAGGCTTGTTGCCCACCGACAAACCACCGCATTGTGTCCGACATCGAATGTAGTTTTGATCTATCGTAAAAAACGCCCTTCCCGGTTGCGCTGTCCTGCAACGATAAATGGAGGTGACCCGATTGCCCAGGCCATTCGTGTGACGATTTAGCCATAAAGGAGGCCATCCACCCCCGCTTTTGCGCAAGGACTTTGGTATAGGTCTTAAACAGTGCGGCTTTATCGGCCGCAGATAGAGCATCGCCCACTTTAATGGCCGCCTCCAAAACACCCGGGCCGGTTTCTGTGTGAAGACCTTCGATCTCGAAATTCATTTTTCTACCGAGATCCAAAAGATCACGATAGAAATCGGCATGCACCGAGCTTCTCAACATCGAGTACCCAAAGAAACCGGGCGTGATATTTTTTAAGCCCTTATAATTCTTTTCGCGAACTGAATGTGGCGTTTCCTCAAAAAGAAAAAACTCAAACTCCGCTGCCGCACTCACGTTAAAACCCATATCAGCCGCGCGCTTCAACACGCGGCGTAGCGTGCCGCGAGGACAAACATCTTCCCATTTCTCGGCAAATTCGCATAAAAATAAGGGCAAATCATCTTCAAACGGTATTAACCGCATCGTATCCGGCAAAAGCCTAACTGCTGCGTCTGGATAGCCTGTATGCCAACCTGTCACTTTTACATTGTCATAAAGCTGGTCGTTTGAATCCCACCCAACAACGACATCACAAAAGCCCAGCCCTTTTTCCAGTGAGCTTTCAAACTTGTCCCGATTAATATATTTGCCGCGAAATACGCCGTCGATGTCAAAAAGTCCGACCCTAACGTATGGCAAATCTCGCTCACGAACAAAATCCAGAGCTTCTTGGGCAGAGTTGATTTTTAAGGGTAGGTTCATGGGAACTTTCTACACGATTCAACGACACGAAGACGGCAGGACATAAAACCTGCGGCCACGCCTTCTTGCAAGCAGGAAGTATATTATTTTTCGCTAATTTGATGGAGGACTTCCTATTGCTCATAGCCACAAAGCTTCGAAGAAGGAGAGCATAGATCTCTATTTTATCGTGAAAAACAACGAAATGTGTAATTATTGTTTGGTGATTCGTTCATTAAGAACCGTTTAGTAACGGTTTCATTCTTAGTATTTCGAGTGTTGAGTTTAGTATTGCGTCGAGTAATGTGATATGTCGGAAGTGTTCTATACGGATACGGCCAGCGTTGTTGGCCCAAATGGAAAAACCGTCTCGCTCTCCAGCCTGCCGGAATCAAATACAACAAGATGGGTTACTAGCCGCAAAGCCCAGCTGATTTCAGCCATTAACGGCGGCCTTTTGACGGTTGAAGAGGCATCTGCCCGATATCGACTAACGCTGGACGAGCTAGCCGAATGGCAAGCTTCATTCGAACGGCACGGTTCTCGCGGGCTAAAAGCCACGTTGGTTCAGCAATTTAGGCATGTGCGACGGGCTTAAAAAAGCCTTTTAGAAGATTTTATGAATGAGGCTCGGGTCGCCCAAAGCTACAAATGGGCCTGTATGGAAACCCGTCTTGCCATATTGAAACGGGCTGCCATTACCCGCTACCATCAATCCGCCGGCTGCGCGTAAAATAGCGTCCCCGGCAGCGACGTCCCATTCCATGGTTGGGCCAAATCGCGGATAAATATCAGCCTGTCCTTCGGCAACTAAACAAAATTTCAACGATGATCCTGCGGAAACTCGGTTTTCGATGGAAAGGCGGTTGAGAAATTCCCCCGTCAACAGATCAGGATGGGAACGACTGGCAACGGCCTTTAGTGCCTCGACCGGTGATAGTCGAGTTGAAATTTTTCTAAAATCTTGCGCGCCGGAAAGCGCCGCTCCTGGTTCAATATTAATTGCAAAAGCATTTTGACCGCCGATCCAAAGCTTACCCAACGCCGGCGCATAAATGGCACCCGCAATGGCAATGCCATGATCGATAAGTCCAATATTAACGGCAAACTCAGTCCTGCGTCGGGCAAATTCACGTGTTCCATCCAAAGGGTCTACTAGAATAAAGCGCTCGTGCACCTTTGGGAAAACGCCCTCAGACGCCGCCTCTTCAGACACAACCGGAATATCTGGAAGCTCAACGGCTAATGATCGCAAAATTAGGCGTTCTGATGCAAGATCAGCATCGGTCACCGGACTACCGTCGTTTTTACGTCGCGTTTCTCCGTCAGAATTAAAAAAAATCATGATCGGGACAGCAGCATTTACTGCGATTTGACCAAAAATCCGGGCAATTTTATCAACATCCATTCTTATGCGCTCCATCCTCCTGTTGCACGACAGAACCGGTTCGCGCTACGCCTTTTCAAACTCGATAGTCCAAGGATAGGTGATATGACAACACCCCAAGACAAATTGCCAACACAGATCGGAATCGTGACCGTTTCCGATCGGGCCTTTCGAGGTGAATATGAAGATAAGGGCGGCCCCGGCATTATTGCCGCTTTAAGTGAACTTTTGGATAGCCCCTGGCAGCCATTATCGGTTGTCATTCCCGATGAGCAAGTCTTGATCGAGGAGGCATTGGCCGATTTGGCCGATCACAAGGCATGTTCGCTCATTCTTACTACCGGTGGAACTGGACCTGCTCTCCGTGATATTACGCCTGAGGCTACCGAGGCGGTTTGTCATAAAATGATGCCAGGATTTGGAGAGCTGATGCGTGCTGCCAGTTTGAAGGAAGTGCCAACCGCCATCCTTTCCCGTCAGACTGCGGGCATTAGAGGACAAACCCTCATCATAAATCTGCCCGGCAAGCCATCGGCTATACGAACATGTCTTGATGCCGTTTTTGCTGCCGTGCCTTACTGTATCGATTTGATAGGCGGAGAAAGACTTGAGACGAACCCAGCTTTCTGTAAAGCGTTCCGTCCCAAATCATGAAGCGCTGTAAACTGGATCACGTCCGCATTAACGCTCCGCATAGGCAAGCTAGGGACGCCCCACACTGACATAGCGAAATCCTTTGGCTCTAATATCAGCTGGCCTATAAATATTTCGTAGGTCCACGATTACGGGATCCCTTAGTGTCAACCTGATCCGATCAAGATCAAGCGCACGGAATGCATCCCATTCAGTGACAATCACAAGGACGTCTGCATTTTTAGCGCATGCATAGGCGTCGGGCGCAAATTCGACGTTGGACAATTGCAATTCGGCTTGATCCATGCCTACTGGATCATAAGCGGTTATGTGAGCTCCTAAATCTTGCAACGCGGTAATCAATGCAATGGATGGTGCGTCGCGCATATCATCGGTATTGGGTTTAAAGGTTAGCCCCAAAATCGCTATGCGCTTTCCGCGTACGTCACCGCCACAGGCCTTCACAATCCGCCGCGACATGCCACGTTTACGCTGATCATTAACGGACACAACTGTCTCAACGATTCGGAGCGGAACGCCAGAATCTTGTGCCGTTTTTACGAGTGCTTGTGTATCTTTAGGAAAGCAAGAGCCGCCATAGCCGGGGCCCGGGTGCAGAAATTTTGCCCCTATGCGGTTATCGAGGCCAATACCGCGGGCGACTTCCTGCACGTTAGCGCCAACCTGTTCACACAGATCTGCTATCTCATTGATATAAGTAATCTTAACCGCTAGAAATGCGTTGGCCGCGTATTTAATCAATTCGGACGTTCGGCGATCCGTGAATAAAAGTGGTGGCTCGTTGAGATAAAGTGGGCGATAAATCTCCGTCATGACTCGGCGAGCATTTTCGTCGGTTGATCCAATGACGATACGGTCGGGCCGTTTAAAATCGCCAATGGCCGCCCCTTCTCGCAAAAATTCAGGGTTTGAAACGACCGATATCTGAAGTTCCGGACGAATTTCTCGCATGATGCGTTCGACCTCATCACCCGTTCCAACCGGAACCGTCGATTTAGTAACAATAATCGCTTTTCCATCCGTACGACGCGCTATATCGCGGGCGGCCGCATACACAAAAGAGAGGTCGGCATGGCCATCACCGCGCCGTGAAGGGGTACCGACAGCTATAAAGATGGCATCTGCATGCTTGATCGCTAAATCCATGTCGGACGTAAATACGAGACGGCTGTCCTTGACGTTTTTCGTAACCAAGTCATCGAGGCCTGGCTCATAAATTGGTAATTGGCCTCGGTTTAATGCATCAATTTTATCCGTATTGAGGTCCATGCAGGTTACAAAATGGCCAAAATCGGCAAAACAGGCCCCTGATACCAAGCCTACATATCCCGACCCAATCATTGTTATCCGCATGAAACCATCTCCAAACTAAAGGCACGCCTTAGAGGTCAATTACCTATACATCTGCCCGTTAAACGTGACAGCTTTCCTTCACACGCATCTTGGCCTACAGGCAAGTGGTGAAATCAGCATAAATGTCCCTCAATTGTTCGAGAAAGACCTATATTATGGAAAATCCAGTTCTCGTCGAAGTACTCCGTGGCCAAGCTATCGAATCACGCCATCGGGGTTCAATTGCCGTGGTGGATGCGGATGGCGCGATCGTCCTTTCGCTAGGCGATATCGATGCTCCGGTATTTCCAAGATCCGCTGTTAAAGCGTTTCAGGCGCTTCCGTTACTCGAGAGCGGTGCCGCTGATCGCTTTGGGCTGACCCCAAAAGAAATTGCTCTGGCCGTATCGTCTCATTCCGGTGAACCGGAACATGTCGAAACTGCCCTAGGAATGCTTAAAAAAGCCGGACGTGATGCTGATTGCCTCGAATGTGGTGCACATTGGCCAAGCTCCGGCGAAGCTGAACGCGCGCTTGCCGCCTCGGGTCAAAAGCCGTCAGCGCTTCACAATAATTGCTCCGGGAAGCATTCTGGATTTATATGTTTGGCTTGCGGATTGGATGAAGATCCAAAGGGTTATATACTTCCTAATCATCGGGTTCAGCGTGAGATCCGAGCAGCCGGCGAAGAAATCATGGGTTTCCGTTTCCTTGACGATTATACGGGAACCGACGGTTGCTCAATTCCTACCTACGCCGCTCCTTTAAAATCTATAGCTCTTGGCTTTGCACGATTGGCGACCGGACAGTGTCTTTCGCCGGAACGCGCAAAGGCAGCCAAGCGTATTCGCGAAGCAGCGGCGGCAAACCCATTCATGGTTGCCGGAACGGGACGTCTCGATACCGTTGCCATGGAATTATTTCGTGAGCGCGTTTTCATGAAAACCGGCGCTGAGGGGGTCTATTGCGCCGCTATTCCTGAGCTAGGCCTTGGCATTGCGTTAAAGGCAGACGATGGCGAAGGGCGGGCAGCGCAAGCAATATTGGCTGGAATTCTCCATCGCTTCCTTCCCATGGACGATGCCACTCGTTCCGCATTCGATGCGAAAGCTTGGCCTACTCTCAAAAACTGGAATGGGATGACGGTAGGTGCTGTCCGGGCGTCAACCCTCTTACTCGGCCCATAACATCGCCGTCCAATTCTGGTCATGATTGGAATCTAAAAGACCAAATTACTTTTGGCGCACAGGTTAAAAAAATGAACAGAATGTCTAGAACCCACTCCGTAAGGATAATTCAGTGGATTTGGATTGGCGCCTGCCTTTTGGGCGTAGTGGCCTGTTCGAGCACTTCAGGAAAAATGGCTGCCATGCCGGCGGCATCATCGGTCCAGATGACAGGTGAAGTAATGCCAATCTTCGTCGCCACAAGTCGAAAAATGAAACCCGACGGTAGCGTGACGGCAGAATTATCACCCGTAACAAATTATCTGATGAATCTCATCAGCATTCCCAAAGACCATCAAACCGGCGTCATCGAGCGGCCAAGTTGGGGAAACGAAAGTCGGAAATCTCACTTTACTTTTGTAAATCAACACGTGCTTGATCGCGAGACATTTCGAAACGAAATAGCAACACAACTTTCAGGTCGGGTCGGAGCAAGCAAAGACATTCTGGTCTACGTCCATGGCTTTAACACAGGCTATGACGAGGCGCGTTTCCGATTAGCGCAAATTGCGACGGATTCTGGCTTTACAGGCGTCCCAGTGCTCTTCACTTGGCCGTCGCAAAATAAGATGTTCGCCTATGGTGCAGACAAAGACAATGCAATGGCATCCCGCGACGATTTGCATCAGGTTTTGTCCGATCTGGGAACGCTTCCAGGCGTCGGGAGAATCCATGTACTCGCCCATTCGATGGGAACCTGGCTAACGATGGAAGCTTTGAGAGAGGCAGCCATTGCGGGGCAAGGAGATTTGGGAGGTCACCTTGGAGAAGTTATGTTAGCTGCGCCCGATATCGATTTAGATGTCTTCAAACAACAATTGGCTCGCGTAGGCTCTTATACCCATGTGTCAATCTTCGCGGCATCGGACGACAAGGCATTGTCAATTTCAAGCTCATTGGCAGGCGATCGTCAACGCCTGGGCGCACTAGATGTTTCAAACAAAGATCAACGCGCTGAAATTACAAAATTAGGCGTGAGGGTATATGATTTGACCAATTCTGAAACGGGCGATTTTTTTAAACACGGTACCTTCGCCGAGGCTCCCGCCGCAGTTCGCGCTATCGGAGCGCAATTATCAGCTGCACCTGACGATGCAAGACAATCACAAGCATTTGAAGGGCAGCAATAACGTAATTGAGTTAGCGTTTCGTTTGATGGAAACCACGCTGCTCGTTCAATCCGTCTACTATTCGCATTGCAGCGTCGGCAACAACAGTGCCGGGGGGAAAGATAGCAGCCGCTCCGGCTTCATAAAGCGCGGCAAAATCCTGCTCCGGAATAACGCCGCCAACGACGATCATAATATCGCCACGGCCCGCTTGTTCCAGCGCCAATTTCAATGCCGGCACCAACGTTAAATGCCCTGCAGCGAGCGTCGAAACGCCCACGACATGAACATCTTTTGCAATTGCTTCTCTGGCTGCCTCTTCAGGAGTTGCAAATAGGTCGCCAACTTCAACATCAAATCCTAAATCCGAGAATGCTGATGCGATAACTTTCTGTCCACGATCATGGCCATCTTGGCCCATTTTGGCGACGAGGATCCGCGGTAACCGGCCTTCATTTTCCTTAAAATAAACAATTTTATCGCGCGCCCGATCGAAAGCCTCATTCAATGGGCCTATCTCTTTGCGGTAAACTCCGGAAACGACGTCTGCCTTAGCTTTGTGGCGGCCGAAGGCATTCTCCAATGCAAGCGAAATTTCACCTACTGTTGCTTTTGCTCGTGCAGCATCGACTGCTAGTGTTAAAAGATTTTCAGAACCACGGGCACCATTTTCTAGCGCCTGAAGAGATACCCGTACTGCCGCCTGATCTCGCTCCGTCCTTAGCCGCTTTAACTTTTCAAGCTGTTGCGCCAGAACTGCCGAATTATCAACTTTTAAAACATCAATCTGTTGTTCACTGGCGGGTCTATACCGATTAACGCCAATGACCGCCTGCTGGCCACTATCAATACGTGCTTGAGCACGCGCCGCAGCTTCTTCAATGCGGCGCTTAGGAATACCCGCCTCGATCGCTCGCGCCATTCCGCCTAATGCCTCAATTTCTTCGATATGCGCCCACGTCTTTTGTGCGAGTTCTGCCGTTAAACACTCGACATAATAAGAACCGCCCCACGGATCAATAATGCGTGTCGTGCCACTTTCTGCTTGTAAAAAAAGTTGAGTATTTCGTGCAATGCGAGCCGAAAAATCGGTAGGCAAAGCAAGTGCTTCATCAAGCGAATTTGTATGCAAAGACTGAGTGTGGCCCTGCGTAGCAGCCATCGCCTCGATCTCGGTACGGATCACATTATTGAACACATCCTGCGCCGTTAAGGACCAGCCAGAAGTTTGAGAATGCGTTCGTAATGGAAGCGATTTTTCTGATTTTGGGTTGAACTGTTTAACAAGTTTTGTCCAGATCAAACGCGCGGCACGGAGCTTGGCGATCTCCATAAAAAAATTCATTCCGATCGCCCAAAAAAACGAAAGGCGGGGCGCAAAAGCATCGATATCTATTCCAGCTGCAATTCCAGCACGAAGATACTCAAGGCCATCAGCAATCGTATATGCAAGTTCCAGATCCTGCGTCGCCCCGGCTTCTTGCATATGATATCCCGAGATCGAGATAGAATTAAATTTGGGCATATGCTTTGACGTAAAAGTAAAAATGTCGGAAATAATTCGCATCGATGCCGTTGGCGGGTAGATATAGGTATTGCGGACCATAAATTCCTTGAGGATATCATTTTGGATCGTGCCGGATAATTGATCAGCAGATACACCTTGTTCTTCCGCTGCAACGATGTAGAGCGCGAGAATAGGTAGAACTGCGCCATTCATTGTCATCGACACACTCATCTCATTGAGTGGGATTCCGGAGAACAAGGTCCGCATGTCATAAATAGAATCGATGGCAACCCCGGCCATACCAACATCGCCAGACACGCGAGGGTGATCTGAGTCATATCCACGATGGGTTGCGAGATCGAATGCAACGGATAGGCCCTTTTGCCCAGCAGCAAGATTGCGTCGATAAAAAGCATTTGAATCTTCGGCTGTCGAAAAGCCAGCATATTGCCGAATTGTCCAAGGCTGATTAACGTACATTGTGGGATAAGGCCCCCGCACGAAGGGCGCAACGCCTGGCAACGAGTCCACAAAGCTTAAACCGTCGCGGTCAGCTTCATCATAAGAGCCCTTTACTCGAATACCTTCCGGCGTGAGCCATGAATTTGCTGATTTATCTGTTCTTTGAGTCTCTATTTCAAAAAAGCTGGCGTTTACAAAATTGGGTATACGGCTCATGGTTCCCTTCCTTCTTGCACGTGATTGCTTTCGAAAGCCTCTGAAAGCCTGCCAGGAAAGAGTGGGGTAAACTCGCTAACGGTATTTTTAGACAACGTCGGTGTGGGCGCTAGAACAGAAATCGACTTTTCGTCGTCATTCAGAAAAGAGTTTACACCAACCATTACTGATTTTTGCTGGACGAATAATTCCTCACGAGAAATGCGCTTAGCAGCAACACGCGCTTGCAAGGTTCCCAAGGTCAGGGAAGAAACAATACCTCCCTCCGCCTCAATTCTCTGAAATTCATTCCAGCCTTCGGTAACGAGTCCGTTGGTAAGCGTCTCATATCCACCGGCGCCCGCTACGGGATCTATAACTTTCGCAAGATGTGATTCTTCGAGTAAAATAAGGTTGGTATTACGCGAGAGCCGACGTGCAAATGGATCCGCAAGTCCCATTGGAGTTGTAAAGGGTAGAACGGTTATCGCATCCGCGCCCCCGATTACAGCGCCAAAGCACCCCATCCCGGACCGTAAGATATTCACGTACGGATCTCGCAGCGCCATCATTCGATAGGCGGTCTCTGACGTCAAAAAGATTGGCTTCTGTTGAAGTCCACATTGCACTTCAATACTAGACCAAAGACGGCGTAAGGCACGATGCTTTGCGATCGATAAAAACTGATCGGCATCGGACGATAGGCGGAACTCAATCATCCCACGGGCTTCTTCAAGCGATAACCCGCCAAGCTCTAAAGCCCGCAAATAAAACAACGCATTTGCGAGAACGAATCCAAGCTCCTGTGCTTCTGATCCACCCGCGTTGTGAATAACCCGTCCATCAGCCGCAACAAACGGCCCGGCAAAGCTTTGATCAATCAAATCACTTACGCCAGCAGCTATGTTCTGTGAAATTTTACGGCCGTCAGCTGGAAAAATGCCATCCCGCGCGCCGAGACCAATCGGGTTTAGGCCGAATCTTACCCGAACTGTATTTGCCGGAAATCCGAGTGTCTTGCATGCGGCAGAAAAGGCGCGTGCCGCGTCTCGACCACGCGGTCCACAGTCAAGTGCGATGTCGATGCCAGCATCTAGATAAATACCCTTCAATACGTCAACAACCGTCTCTGCATTGGTCGGTAACCCAAATCCATAGGAGCCGATAGCATTTTCGAAAACTAGGGCGAGACCCGTTGAACCGTTTTCTAAATCGGTTAGAGCCTGCGTATTTGCACGGAGCTGGTTCTGGTCATCAATGCGGCTCATAATGGACCAGGGCGAGCCAGCCTCGCGCCCGATCAGTGGCTGATTTCCTTTAACCTTTGGGTATAACGGCTCGATTCGAAGACCGTCAGCGGTTTTTGACGTCAAAACTGAGTCAAAATCGGCACCTTTTAATACGGCTTCCGCACGCTTTCTCCATACGGTTTCGTCGGTGACAACTGGATCATTTAACTCAAGTGCCATGCGATATCCCCTCGAACAGGACGGACAATGGCATGAAACAGGCTAGCTTTTCCACCTCGCCTTTCGGGGGAGACGATCACACCTTGACCAATCGTGGCCTTCCAGTCGCCACCGCCGTAATCCGACTTTCAACAAAGATATCTTGGCCGTCAGCAAACGCTGAAACGTCTTTTCGATCAATGACAATGTCGGCATCTAAGGCACCAGCGGCTTCAGCGCGCAAGGCAATGTCTTTGCGTAACCCTTCAATGGCCGCACGAGCGGCCGCTTCTAGATCATGAAAATCATGAGCAGACGATGGACCGTGGATACGAAAGCGTCCGGAGCCTGGCGATAAAATAACGCTTTCACCAGTAATTTTCACATGGCCTACGACGGCGCCAAGGGCATTAGCCACATCCGCATGTTCAGGCATAACCGTTTCAGAGCCCAACAATTCCCCAATCATCGGATAATAGGTTGGCGCTGATGCGCCAACCCCGATGATCGGTAAATTAAAATCAAATCGAACTGATGAAACGCCGCGCATCTTATCAAGCGAGGCTATAATCAAGGGGTGCAAACTTGGCCGATCAAGTTTGAAACCATCCTCGTCGAGCGCTACATCAATCAGTGCTTCCGCCGATCGACGAACGAGCCTATTTATTACCGCTTGCGCAACGTGCTCGGCCGTCTCAAAGAGCACGTCGCCTTTACCACCCCGGCGACGTGCCACGAGCTCTGCGGCTAACTTTGCAGCTTCACGATCCCAAATATCGTGCATACCAAGCACATGAGCAGCATCCGATGGGGTCAACGCGGAAATCATTACGAGACCGTTTGTCACGAGGCGCGCGAGAGCGCCAAGTTCGGTACGCGTTTCGGCTACTTTGTCGACCGCTTGTGGCACGTTTCCAATTTTTGCCAACAAGGCAGTCTCTGCCGGCGATAATCCTGCACGTGCAGCGTCCGTCACGAGCATTGGAACAATGAAACGTGCATCCGTCGGCCTTGCCACTTCCGCACGGAGCTGCCGATCAAGCGCTTGATGCACCATGTCACGATGATCCATCGCCAAGAGACTGACGGGCATCGCCCGGCGAGGGCCGAGTTCAAGGGTAATCGAAAGCCCCTCTTCGACGAGACGTACTTCACTATCGCCGCCAAGGCCGATGGTGCGCATCGCCACAGCCTGCACCATGGTTTGAAAACCGCCAACGCGCGCGCCCAAAGGATCGAGCCTAGGCGTGCCATTCTTCATGACGGCGATGTCCGTTGTGGTACCGCCGATATCGGAGACCAAAGCGTCTTTTGATCCCGTTAAAAAGGCTGCACCGACAAGCGTTGCGGCTGGTCCAGATAGGATTGTTTCAATCGGCCGCTCTCGCGCGACGTCTGCCGCGATCAGTGCGCCATCTCCGCGGACAACCATAACGGGCGCTTTAATGCCACGCGCTTCAAGAAATCTGTCCGTTGCAGCAATAAGTCCGTCGATTAAAGGGACAAGTCGGGCATTTAATAAGCACGTTAAGGCGCGCCGTGGGCCGTCCAATTGGTTGGTTAACTCATGACTACAGGTGACGGGCAGATGCGTTCGGGAACGGATGACAGCTCGAACGGCGATTTCGTGCGCGGGATTTCGTGTTGAAAAATAGCCTGCAACCGCATAGCCGGTTACCGTGCTTCCTGCACCCGATAACCAAGCTTCAAGCGCGGCTACATCTAAAGGCATAGCGGCATCGCCTGTTACCGTATGGCCCCCATCTAAAAGAACAACGGGATCATTTCCAAGAGCAACATCAAGACCCGCGCGTTTTACATCTGCTTCGCCGAAGCCGATCATAACTAGTCCAATACGGCGTTGCTGACCTTCTACGAGCGCATTCGTCGCTAGCGTCGTCGAGAGTGATACCAGTTCAATGCTCGAGGCTGATAATTTAGATTGCGCAATTACCCGATCTACAGCTCCCGAAATGCCGATCGCGAGATCGTGACGTGTCGTTAGAGATTTAGCTTTAGCGACAACCGAGCCGATTTGATCATTGAATAGAACTGCGTCCGTGTAGGTGCCGCCCGTATCAATTCCTAGAAGAATCGCCATAAGATCTTATATCCAAACTAACTTCATGGTGCGCTTACGCACAAATCCTAACGCCAGACTGCAAATTGCGGCTTGCCATCCGTGATTTCGTACCAATCCGGCTTATCAGCAACATAAATATGCTCCTGAATGTGAAGCCCGGTCGAACCATCTAATGACCCCGCAGTAATCGAAATCGTATAGCTGCCGAACGACCGCCAAAACAGATTACTTCCGCAAACATGACAAAACCCGCGTTCAGCCTTATCGGAGGATTTGAACCAAGTAAGCCCACTTTCGTCGATAAAAGTAACCGTATGATCCGGAGCATTGGTAGCTGTAAAAAAATTTCCTGTCGCTTTACGACATTGCCCGCAATGACAGGCGATCACCTCGCGCATTGGCGCGTCAACTTTGAATTTTACCGCCCCACACAGGCATCCGCCCGTCAAATGCTTTACCGCATCAGTCATCTCAAGCCCCCTTAAGCGAACGCTACCATTTCAATCGTAGTCGATGCATCCAACTATAATATCTTATTTCAGACCATCGGTGGCGTCGGACGGACGGGGAAGTCTCGCGAAAACAAGCTTTGTCTCGCCATAGTGGCGCTCTTCAATCACTTCAAATCTTGCAGGCAAAATATCATTCTGGTCTGCTCGCTCTTCTACGATGATAAGCGCATCCGGCGTTAGCCAGCCACCTTTCAGCGCAGATGCAAGGGCTAAAGCCGCTAGTCCTTTGCCATAAGGTGGATCACAAAACACAAGTGAGAACGGCTCTGCCGGTGCAACGGGCCCCATATAGGTTGCGTCCCGTCGGTAAACCTTCGTGATGCCGGCAACACCAAATGCTTCGACATTTGCTTTGATGAGTCCACGCGCTTCTGCGGCTTCTTCAACAAATTGGACAAAGGCAGCTCCGCGAGAGAGCGCTTCGAGCCCGAGCGCCCCTGTGCCTGCAAAGAGATCGAGAACTCGGGCGCCAGTGATGGGATCATCATAGCCATGCGACAGGACATTAAAGAGCGTTTCACGCAGTCGATCCGACGTCGGCCGTGTCGCGAGGCCTGAGGGAGACTGCAACGAACGACCCTTAAATCGTCCAGCGATTATCCGCATTGTCGGCCGCCCCGCCTCTTAACGAGCCCGTGGCGGACGCGAACCACGGCCTGCACCGCCGGAAGGCTTGCCCCCACCAAACGGCTTGCGTCCATCGGTGCGTCCGGTCGCCGGCCGATCGCCCGATGGCTTACCGCCAAATGTACGCCCACCCGACGGTTTGTCACCAAACTTACGAGGTCCGCGCTCCGGACGGGATTCGCTATCTCGGGGCGACGACTCATCGCGCGGCCTGCGTGGTTTGAAGGTCGTTTTTTCGGGTCGGTTTGGCGTGGTTTCACGCACCGCTTCTTCACGCCGCGACGGAGCTAATTTTTCGACCAGAACAGACTTGCCCCCACGCGTCTTGATGCTACCGGAGCGACGATGTTCGCGTTCGGCATTCTCGTTACGTATTTCTTTAGGGTCTGCACCTCGACGTGGTGTTTTAGGTGTCGAACGCGTCGAAGCCTTTTGCTCCGCATCGTCAGCGCGCCAAATGCTTCGCAAAGGCTCGGTTGGGTGCCGCCATTTTGGCCGGACTGGTCCATCGGACTCCACCGCAACAACCTTCTCTTCCCTCGAACGAGTTGCTTTAGGTGCTGATCGTCTCGGACCCGTGCTGCGCATGCGATCGGGCTTATCGCGTCGTTGATCACGATCTTCGGACCGATGGCTATGTTCTTGTCGTTCTGGCCGTTGATAGCGTTCTCGTACGGGTTCAAAGACCGGTTCTGGCTCTGGCTCATGATTGAAAATGGGGGCATCAAAATCAACGCCGGATTCGGCAATGAGCGTCGGCCCAAGTTGATCGCGCAAAAAGCCTGTTTTGACTTCTTCAACAGCACCTTCTTCGAGCTCACCCAGCTGGAACGGGCCAAAGGAAACACGGATCAACCGATTAACCTGCAAACCAAGATGTTCCAGAACGCGCTTAACTTCGCGGTTTTTGCCTTCGCGTAACCCCAAAGTCAGCCAGACATTGTCGCCTTTTTCACGATCAAGCGTTGCTTCGATTGGGCCGTAATTCATGCCCTCAACTGTAATGCCGCCGCGCAAACTATCGAGTACAGGCTGCGAAATTTCGCCATAACAACGCACGCGATAACGGCGCAACCAGCCGGTTTCCGGCAATTCGATGATACGGGCTAATCCGCCATCATTGGTAAGCAATAATAGACCCTCGGTATTGATGTCGAGACGTCCAATTGTGATCACGCGTGGTAGATTTTTAGGAAGGCGCGAGAAAACGGTCGGACGTCCTTCGGGATCGCGCGCTGTTGTCACCAAGCCGCGCTCTTTATGATACAAGAAAAGCCTAGTCCGTTCGCGCATCGGCAAAGGCGTGCCGTCGACCAAAACATTATCATTCGGCAACACGTCTAAGGCCGGGCTCTTGATGATCTCGTCATTGACCATAACGCGGCCGGCCAAAATCCATTCCTCGGCGTCACGCCGAGAACATAGACCAACCCGGGCCATGACTTTCGCTATACGCTCACCCGGATTAGCCTTTGGCGCACTGAAACTACGTGTCTTTCCCCGAAATCCGCTTGGCTTTCCAGACCTTTCGCCATAGGGGCGTTCGCTACGAGGCCGATCGCCTGTCGGGCGTTCACCGTGAGGACGGAAAGAACGCTTTTCATCACTCGTGTTTTCACGCGGCGGACGGGCTGAATAAGGTCTATCCCCCGCTGGCCGATCAGCTCTCGGTTTAAACGGACGTTTACCCTCGCCCGCAGCCTCGCGCGGTGAACGGGACGAAAACGAACGCTCGCCCGAAGGGCGATCGGCAAAGCTTTTCTCGCCTCTTGGCTTAAATGGGCGCTTTTCACCCATATTTTCGCTCGCTCCGCGCGATTCCGCTGGCCGCCGAGGGCGGAAGGACTTTTTCCCCTCCTCGTCACCCGATGGACCACGAGGCGCGGGAGTGCGCGCTTTATGGAACCCGCGAGGGGTCGATGAGTCACCACGTGCGCCAGGTCCGCGACCACGGCCGGCACCACCACTCGGTGGCCGACCTTTGCCGCCACCGCGATTTTTGCTTTTGTCATTCATGCGCCGCTGATAGCAGAGTATTTCAACGGTTGCGAGCTTCGCATCATAAGAGAATGGAACGAAATTCAATGACGCCGATGGAACATGCGTTAGTCGCGGCTGAAAATGCGGGTAAAATAGGCGAAGTTCCCGTGGGAGCCGTCATCGTACGGAACGGTGAAGTCTTGGCCGTCGCTGGAAACCGCACCCTCATCGACCGGGACCCGACGGCGCATGCCGAGCTGCTTGTTATCCGCGAGGCGGCAAAAAAAATCGGCTCCGAGCGGCTGATCGGTTGTGATTTACACGTCACCTTAGAGCCCTGCGCGATGTGCGCGGGGGCCATCTCGTTTGCCCGTATCCGGCGGCTTTATTATGGAGCGGCGGACGAAAAAGGCGGCGCGGTGGACCATGGCCCGCGCTTTTTCAGCCAACCCACCTGCCACCATGCGCCGGAAGTGTATGGCGGGATCAGCGAGACCCATTCGGCCGAATTGCTGAAAGCCTTTTTTTTAGAACGCCGAGGTAATTAATTTGTCGAACTAAACAACCTCTAGTTGGTTTATCGTGACAGGGCTTTCTGAGAAGCTCAAGCTTCACCCATCTGGAGAACTCGGCAATGAGCAAGCATGGCACGTTTTTCTGGAGTGAATTGAATACCGGCGATATTGAAAAGGCCAAGGCCTTTTTCGGCGCAACCATCGGCTGGACCTTTGCAACCATGCCAAATGGCGACCCGAATTACTGGATCGCGTTCAACAATGGCATCCCGCAAGCGGGCATTGTGCCGCTCTCAATGTTCTCCCCACCCGGCGCACCGCCGCATTGGTTTTCTTATTTGGCGGTCGACGATGTCGATAAACGGCTTGAGGCATTGATCGCCGCTGGCGGCGTTATTCTCCGTCCGCCATTTGACGTGCCGGATGTAGGCCGCATTGCAATTATTCAGGACCCGACCGGCGCGCCGATGGGGTGGATGACGCCGGTAGAGCGGTAATGACCGAGCGGTGTACCCTCACCCGCCCACATTAAATGCCGCCAGTGCCGCCATATTCACAATGTCCGAATCTTTCGCTCCCAACGGCATAATCTGCACCGACCGATCGAGACCCACCAGTAGTGGGCCAATGACTGTTGAACCGCCGATCGTTTGCAACATTTTGGTTGAAATCGAGGCGGCATGGAAGGCTGGCATGACAAGAACATTGGCCGTATCGGTCAAGCGGCAGAACGGATATTGCGCCATTACATCCTTATTGAGTGCGACGTCGGCAGCCATTTCCCCGTCATATTCGAAATCAACACGACGTTTATCAAGCAATTTGACTGCTTCAATGACTTTCGCCGAGCGCTCGCCCTGCGGATGACCAAAAGTTGAGTAAGCAAGCATAGCAACCCGGGGCTCGTAGCCCAAACGCCGCGCGACACCTGCTGCCTCTACGGCGATATCGGCAATCTGGTCAGCGGTGGGTAATTCCGTGATCGCGGTATCAGCGACAACAACAGTACGCCCCCGGGCCAGTACAAGAGACGCGCCCATCAAGCGATGACCGGGCTTGGCGTCGATAACATTCAGGACATCGCTCAACGCGACAGAGTAATTGCGCGTCGCACCCGTAACCATCGCGTCTGCATCGCCTAAGGCTACCATAGCAGAGCCGAAATAATTTCGGTCCTGATTGATCAGCCGCTGGCAATCGCGCAATAAATAACCTTTGCGTTGCAAGCGCTCATAAAGATATTGCGCGTAAGCGGGGTTACGCTTGGAGAGTTTGGCATTGTGGATTTCGATGCCCTCGCGGCCGTCAAGCTCAATGCCCGCTGCCGCAGCGCGCTCGCGAACGCGATCCTCGCGACCGACTAAAATGGCAGTCCCAAGCCCCTGCGCGACAAAAGAAACCGCTGCACGGATAACTTGTTCTTCCTCGCCTTCTGCAAACACAACGCGCTTCGGGTAGCGACGAACACGCTCGAAAATGCGTTGTAAAGCGCCTGCAACCGGATCGCGTCGCGCCGAAAGCTGAGCTTTATAGGCGTCCATATCCTCAATCGGCTTGCGTGCTACGCCGGTTTCCATTGCGGCTTTGGCAACCGCCGGTGGAATGACGTGAATCAAGCGCGGGTCGAAGGGAACGGGAATAATGTAATCCCGCCCAAAGCGCGGGCGGGCGCCTTGATAGGCGGCGGCGACATCATCAGGCACGTCTTCTTGCGCGAGTTCGGCCAGCGCATAGGCCGCTGCAATCTTCATTTCCATATTGATGGTGGAGGCCCGCACATCGAGCGCGCCCCGGAAAATATAGGGAAAACCCAAGACATTATTGACTTGATTGGGGTAATCCGACCGGCCCGTGGCGATGATCACATCATCGCGCACGGCGTGGGCTTCTTCCGGCGTGATTTCCGGATCGGGATTGGCCATCGCGAAAATGATCGGGTTAGGCGCCATGCTTTTCACCATATCGGCAGAAAGCGCGCCTTTGGCGGAGAGGCCAAAAAACACATCGGCCCCGCGCATCGCGTCTTCTAAGGTACGATCTTTGGTCTCAACAGCGTGAGATGATTTCCACTGATTCATCCCCTCGGTACGACCGCGATAGACCACTCCTTTGGTATCGCAGAGAATGACATTTTCAGCCGCAAAGCCCATGGCTTTAATAAGCTCCAAGCAGGCGATACCCGCGGCACCCGCGCCATTACAGACGAGTTTGGTGGTTTTAAGTTTGCGCCCCGTCAGCTTCATCGCGTTCATGATGCCTGCAGCGGCAATGATGGCGGTGCCGTGCTGATCGTCATGAAAAACCGGAATATCCATCAATTCGCGGAGCTTTTCCTCGATGATGAAGCATTCGGGCGCTTTGATATCCTCAAGATTAATCCCGCCAAAAGACGGCCCCAAATAGCGCACGGCACTGATAAATTGCTCGGGATCTTCTGTATCGACTTCCAAATCAATCGAATCAACATCGGCGAAGCGCTTGAACAACACCGCCTTGCCTTCCATCACGGGTTTGGAGGCAAGCGCGCCAAGATTGCCCAAGCCCAAAATGGCGGTGCCGTTCGAAATAACGGCCACGAGATTGCCCTTGGCGGTATATTCATAGGCAAGGGCCGGGTTTTCAGCGATGGCTTTGACAGGAACCGCGACGCCGGGTGAATAGGCCAGCGACAAATCACGCTGGGTGGCCATGGGCTTGGTGGGGACAATCTCGATTTTGCCGGGGCGTCCCATCGAGTGGAAATCAAGCGCTTCCTTGTCGGAAATCGTCGGACGCGTCCGCTTGGTCGGTTTGCCGTCAGCCATGCCTATTTCCCCCACTTTGCATTGTGTTGCCCCCAACCTTAGGGCGGGAAGGACAGAAGCTCAACAATCCTTCCGTCGTAGAGGATAAAATGTCGGATAACTCCGCTTTAAGGCGTGAGTTCGCGGCTTGCCTTTGCTAGCGTAGCGGTCATGAACCGCACCCCAGACACCGCATCTGAAGACCGCCCGACGCCGATGATGGCGCAGTTTATCGAAATCAAGGGTGCAAACCCGGATTCGCTGTTGTTCTACCGGATGGGCGATTTTTACGAACTGTTTTTCGAGGATGCGGAAATTGCCTCCCGCACGCTGGGCATTGTGCTGACCAAACGCGGTAAGCATCAGGGCAATGATATTCCGATGTGTGGCGTACCGGTGGAGCGCGCCGATGAATATCTCCAGCGCTTGATCGCGGCGGGTCATCGCGTTGCCGTCTGCGAGCAGATGGAAGATCCGGCGGAAGCTAAAAAGCGTGGACCAAAATCGGTTGTCCGCCGCGATGTGACCCGTCTCGTAACCCCCGGCACGATTACTGAGGATCGGTTGCTTGATCCCTCGCGCGCCAATTTGCTGGTCGCGGTTGCGCGTGCACGGCAAGACGATGGCAGTTGGCGCTATGGCCTAGCCTCGGCCGACATTTCAACCGGAAAATTTCGCGTAACGGAGACGGAAGAAGCCTCCCTGCTCGCTGAAATCGCCCGTCTTGAGCCGCGCGAAATTCTGTTGCCCGATACGTTGATTGACGAGCCCGGCCCGCTCAAAACGCTCTACCGCGATATGCCGGCTGCTGTAACGCCAATGGCTCGCGATGGCTTTGATGCGATGTCGGCCGAGCGGCGCCTATCATCCTTTTTTTCGGTCGCTTCGCTAGCAGGCTTTGGTACATTTTCTAAAGCCGAACTGGCCGCAGCCGCTGCGATTACGGCCTATATTGAGCGAACCCAGCTGGGTGTTAGACCGCCCTTGTCACCACCTACACGGGAAACGACCAATGCGGCGATGCAGATTGATGCGGCTACCCGCGCTAATCTCGAACTAACGCGTACCCTATCCGGCGAAAGGCGAGGCAGTCTTTTAGCGACGATTGATTACACGGTAACCGCGCCCGGAGCCCGTCTGCTTGCCGAGCGCATTGCCGGGCCATTGACAATTCTTGAGGATATTCAAACGAGGCACGATTCTGTTGCTTTTTTTCTCGATCGGCGCGCCTTACGCCACGAATTACGCACGGCTTTAAAAGCCACACCTGATATGGGACGTGCGCTAGCGCGATTAGCGATGGACCGAGGCGGGCCGCGTGACCTCGCCGCCTTACGAGATGCGTTTCACCTCGCTCAATCGGTTTCAACGAGAATCAAAGGCAATGACGAAACACCTTTAGAAATTCGGACGGCAGGGCACGCTCTTGATGCACTCAATTCTGATTTAGCTGCATATTTCCACAATGCATTGTCGGATGACTTACCGCTCAACAAACGCGATGGCGGTTTCATTCGCGCTGGCTTCTCAACCGCACTCGATGAGATACGCAGCTTAAGGGACGAAAGCCGACGGGTAATAGCATCATTGCAAGCCAATTACATTGAGCAGACCGGGGCCAAAACGCTCCGCATTAAGCACAATAATTTTCTTGGCTATTTCCTCGAAGTTCCTCAGGCTGCCGGCGAGCAATTTCTTCAGCCACCCCACTCCGCGCTCTTTATCCACCGTCAAACCATGCAAGGCGCGATGCGGTTTTCAACCGTGGAACTGGCCGATCTTGATAGCCGTATTGCCTCCGCCGCAGACCAAGCCTTAGCGCTCGAACTTGATATATTTGCAGACCTGTCTCAACGGGTCGTTGCTCAAATGGAAGCGATTAAACAAGCAGCAGACGCGTTAGCCATTATCGATGTTTCTACTGCGTTCGCAGAGCTTGCTGATGATCAATCGTATATCCGCCCGACCCTCACAAACGGGCTCGATTTTGATATTGAAAGTGGTCGTCACCCGGTTGTCGAAACCGCCCTCAAGCGGCAAGGGGCGGCGTTTGTTGCCAATCATGCGGTTTTATCGCCGCCCGACGGCTCCCCTTCGGGTCGAATACAAATCATCACTGGCCCGAATATGGCAGGTAAATCGACGTATTTACGTCAGAACGCTTTATTGGCCGTGCTTGCTCAAGCGGGTGCTTATGTACCTGCGAAACGCGCAACCATAGGTATTGTTGATCGGCTCTTTTCACGCGTCGGAGCGGCTGATGATTTGGCGCGCGGCCGTTCCACCTTCATGGTCGAGATGATCGAAACGGCTGCGATCCTCAATCAGGCCAGCGAACGATCACTTGTTATTCTCGACGAGATCGGCCGCGGTACAGCGACGTTCGATGGATTATCAATAGCCTGGGCAACCATCGAACATTTGCATGAAGGCAATCGGTGCCGCGCGCTTTTTGCGACCCATTTTCATGAGTTAACCGCGCTAACCAAGCGCCTAAATCGCCTCGTCAACGCGACAATGCGTGTTACTGACCATCATGGCGAAGTTATTTTTTTACACGAGGTTGTGCCTGGTACCGCTGACCGTTCCTATGGCATTCAGGTCGCGCGGCTGGCAGGACTGCCTCGCTCGGTTATTGAGCGGGCAACTACGATTTTGGCAGAACTTGAAGCGTCCGACCGGCAAGCCCCCGTAGCGCGGATGATCGACGATTTACCGCTTTTTTCGGCCTTGGTGCAGCCGCGACCGCAAAACACACGAATCCCGGATCAACCCGATCGGCTGCGCGAGGCGCTAGCGGCAATTCATCCAGACGAATTAACGCCCCGCGAAGCACTCGAGGCGCTTTATCGCTTAAAATCGATTGCAATAGACTAGGCTGTCATATGTGACAGGGGCTTTCGGATCAGGATAGCGCTATTGTGAGCGCTGTCATGACAAAGAAAAAGCCTGCCTTAAAAAATCGACTTATGACGGCGCGGGCAATCTAACGATGGTCGCTCGCGTTTCAACTGTTGCCTTTGAAGGCATTGAAGCAAAGCCTGTTGACGTGCAGGCGCAACTCATCCCCGGCAAGGTTCTTTTCAATATTGTTGGATTACCTGACAAAGCCGTGGGTGAATCGCGGGAGCGCGTACGTTCTGCTCTTATTGCGTCGGGTTTGGCGCTGCCTATGAAGCGAATTACCGTCAATTTAGCGCCTGCGGATATGCCGAAAGAGGGCAGCCATTTCGACCTGCCCATTGCACTTGCTTTAATGGCAGCAATCGGCGCGATCCCAGCAGATGCGCTTGAAGGGTTTACGGTTTTAGGCGAGTTAGGACTCGACGGTTCTATTTCGCCCGTTATCGGTGTGCTGCCAACCGCGATCGCCGCCAATGCACGCGGGCACGGTCTGATTTGCCCTTATGCATCAGGGCCTGAGGCCTCATGGGCATCAAATGATATCGAAATCATTGCGCCCCGCTCCCTCATCCAACTCGCCAATCATTTCAAAGGCACCCAAATTGGACTGCCCCCATCGAGT
>CAIRGA010000212.1 GCA_903877935.1 uncultured Hyphomicrobiales bacterium | reverse complement strand
GGAAATTTTTAAAAATTTGGGGAATGGGCATTGCGAGCACCGTTTTTCCAAATGAGCTTTACCCGTCTTACTTTCTAACCAGCATGTCGGATAATAAATTACAGGTTTTAAACGGTGCCAAGCCCGACACCTCACCTTCACCGCTTTATAAAGATTTGGCGTATGATCGGGGTGCTATTGCGTATCGTCCTTATACGGGTGGCGACTTAAAGCCGAGCACGGCGTGGCATGCCCAATTTGAAGACGTGAACAATGACGGTTATTTCGATTTGTTTATTGCCAAAGGCAATGTCGATCAAATGCCTGACTTTGCCGCTAAAGATCCAAGCAACCTTATGATGCAACGACCTGATGGCCATTTTGAAGAAGTGGGCGATGTTGCCGGTATCGTCCGGTTTGCATCCGCACGAGGGGCGGCGCTTGCTGATTTTAATCTCGACGGAAAAATGGATTTAATTGTCGTGAACCGGCGCGAAAACGCTACGCTTTGGCAAAACGTAACACCCCAAATCGGAAACTTCGTTGATGTTCGGTTGCATCAGGACGATGGCAATACAGAGGCGATTGGCGCGTGGATCGAAGTGGATGATGGGAACCATATTAGCCGTCGAGAAATAACCATTGGCGGCGGGCATGCCGGCGGTCAGCTTGGCTGGCACCATTTCGGCGTGGGTCAGGCGCGAGAGATAAAAATCCGCACGATATGGCCGGACGGCAAAGCCGATGATTGGGCGTCTTATGCCAGCAATGCCCATTATATTCTTAGCCGCGGGCAGGCCCTAAAGCCTTGGCCATCCAATTAATTCCTCTGGTCTTACCAAGGCGCAGAAGGGATTCTGGTGATATTCAACAAATAAAATTGCAATATTGAAAAAGCAACAATATAAGTTGCAGTAGAAGCTTGGGACGTTATTTCACGATCTTTTAGCAAGAATTTATAAGCACTAAACATCAACTAGGGAGCAGGCCCATGGCAGCTGGACACCATTTCAGCCTCTTTATTGCGGGAGAATGGCGCGCGGGGCGCGGCGGCACTATGGCCGTCAATGACCCGGCGACCGGCGACACCCTCTATGAAATGCCAGCCAGCCACGCAAGCGATACCACCGATGCCATTGCCTCAGCCGAACAGGGCTTTAAACAATGGCGGGCAACCTCGGGATGGGCGCGCGCGGATGTTCTTCATGCCATTGCAACCATTATGCAGGAGCGGACCGAAGAAGCAGCGCGCCAGATTTCACTTGAGGCTGGCAAGCCCATCGCGCAGTCACGCCGCGAATGGGCGCTGTCAGTCGACCAGTTCCGCTGGTATGCGGAAGAAGCACGACGGATTTATGGACGCATTATCGAAAGTCGCGTTCCGGGCGGCCGCATTGAAGTGCTGCATGAACCCGTTGGTATTGTCGCTGCTTTTACGGCATGGAATTTTCCAGCCGTCTTGATTGCGCGCAAGGTTGCACCCGCGCTTGCAGCGGGTTGCGCTGTCATTGTTAGGCCATCGAGCGAAGTACCGGGCCCCGCATCCATCATGATCGATTGCATGCGACAGGCTGGACTTCCGGCAGGCGTCGTCAATCTCGTAATTGGACCAACGAGCGAAACCTATCAGCCGCTGATGGAATCACCGAGTGTGAGGAAAGTATCACTCACGGGATCAACGGTTGTCGGCCAGCAGATGATCCGCGATGCGGCTGCAACCCTGAAACGCGTCAGCATGGAGCTTGGTGGCAACGCCCCGATGATTGTGTTTGACGATGCCGATGTCGAAAAAGTGCTCGATGCTGCGGTGCCGACGAAATTCGCTAATGCGGGTCAGGTTTGCGTAACGCCGGATCGCTTCTTTATTCATGACCGCTTGCATGACGCATTTGTTGAAGGATTTGCCATACGAGCCAAAGCATTAAAACTGGGCCATGGTCTTGATGATGCGACGCAAATGGGACCTTTGATCAATGAGCGTCGACGCGCGTCGATTGAAGCAATCGTTGCCGATGCCGTGTCTCATGGCGGTAAAATCCGTGCCGGTGGCAATCGCCCTTCCGATCATAACCGCGGTTATTTCTTCGAGCCTACGGTGATCTCCGATTTGCCCGATACCGCTCGGGCATTCGGTGAAGAAAATTTTGGGCCCATCGCCGCGATAACCCGATTTACACATACAGAAGAGGTTTATGCGCGTGCCAATACCGGCGGTTTTGGGCTTTCCGCTTATGTGTTTACGCGTGACCCCTCACGTATTCGCGAAGCGGTGGCATCCATTGAATCCGGCATGGTGGGTGTAAACAGTTTTGCGCTTGCAGCCGCTGAAGCGCCCTTTGGCGGCATCAAGGACAGCGGCATGGGGCGTGAAGGCGGTAGCGAAGGCATTTTTGATTATCTGAATGTCAAACTCTCACAAATAACGCTTTAAGGGAGTGCCGAACATGATACCGAATGGCATACGCGCTTTATGGGCTGAAGGAAAACCCGCGCTAAACGGGTGGCTCTCGACGGACAGTCCTTTCGTTGCCGAGATTATGGCGGCGCAAGGCTATGATAGTCTCACCATTGATCTTCAACATGGCTTTGTCGGTTTTGATGCGGCGCGCGGCATGTTGCAAGCCATGCGAGCCAGTGGCGTGACGCCGATGGTGCGCGTGCCATGGCTCGATCCTGCCGATATCATGAAGGCGCTTGATGCGGGCGCCTATGGCATTATCTGCCCGATGGTGAATACCCGAGCAGAGGCGGAAGCATTTGTTTCTTACATGCGGTATCCGCCAAAAGGCGTGCGCAGTTTTGGCCCATCGCGTGTGAGCTTTTCGGCGGGTGCTGATTATGGCCAGCATGCCGACCATGAAGTGCTTTGTTTCGCAATGATAGAAACCGCCGAAGCGATACGCAATTTGAACGAGATTGTGACGACACCTGGCCTCGACGGTGTCTATATTGGACCTGCCGATTTAACACTCGGTCTCACAGGTCGCAAATATCCAACGGGCTTTGATCGCGAAGAACCTGAAATGGTTGAAGCCATTAAGCACGTCTTAGAAACAGCGCACAAAGCAGGCATTCGCGCCTGCTTGCACAATGGCACCGCAGCTTATGCGGCTAAAGCCATTGGCTGGGGATTTGATCTCGTGACGATCTCCAACGATGTGCGGCTTTTAGCCGGTGCGGCTGGTGCCAGCGTTGCAGAAGCCCGCAAGCTCATCAGCGGCTCATCGCCTCAAGCTTCGTCATCAACGCGCGGAGCCTATTAACGTGCCTCATCTCCTGATTGCCGGAAAAATCCACGACGATGGGATTGCGCTTTTAAAGGCGGCTAAGGGCGTAACCTATGATTATGTGACCGAGATTTCGCATGATTCCTACGCACCCTTGATCGAGAAGGCGGACGGGCTTGTTGTGCGAACTCAACCCGTTCCTGCTTTAACGATTGCCCAAGGTAAGAACCTCAAAATCGTCTCGCGCCATGGCGTCGGCTATGATGCGGTCGATGTGCCTGCGTTGAACGCGCGCGGCATTCCGCTCGCGATCATCGGCGACGTCAACTCGCGCCCCGTGGCCGAACACGCGATGATGCTGATGCTGGCGCTCGCTAAAAAGGTGCGGACCTATGATGCAGCCACCCGCGTGGGTCCGTGGGGCTATCGCAACAGCTTTGAAGCCATCGAACTGCACGAAAAAAACCTGCTGGTCGTAGGCTTCGGGCGAATTGGTCGGCATGTCGCCAAAATGGCGTCAGGCTTTGGCATGACGATATATGCCTTTGACCCGTTCCAATCCAACGATGCAATCAAAGCAGGCGGCGCAGAACCGGTTACCGATTTGAAAACCGGCTTGGCGTTGGCCGATTTCGTTTCCGTGCATGTGCCGATGTCGGGCGGCAAAGCGGTGATCGGCTCCGAAGAGCTCGCCTGCATGAAAAAAACGGCCTTGATCGTCAACACCGCGCGCGGTGGATTGATCGACGAGAACGCCTTGCACGCAGCCCTGCAAAGCGGCCAGATTGCGGGTGCCGGAATCGATGTGTTTTTGGAAGAGCCACCGCCTGCCGATCATCCCTTGTTTGCAAGCGAAAAAGTCATCCTATCGCCCCACTCGGCCAGCCTGACGGCCGAGTCCGCGATCCGCATGGCGGTGATGTCGGTGAAAAACGCGCTCGACTATTTCGACGCCAAACTCGACCCCGCTTTTGTGGTCAATCGCGACCATCTTTCAAACGAAGCCCGCCTCCATTTAAAGCGCTAAGCCCACGAGGAATTGACCATGCGTACCATTAAAGGCCCCGGTGTCTTTTTAGCCCAGTTCGCAACCGATGAAGCCCCCTTCAACACGCTTGACGGCTTGGCCGGATGGGCGGCGGGTAAGGGCTTTAACAGCGTGCAGATTCCGACGTGGGATTCGCGCGTCATTGATTTGAAACTCGCCGCCGAGAGCCAAGCCTATTGCGATGATTTTCGGGGCACACTCGCCAAGCATGGCTTGGAAATCACCGAGCTAGCCAGCCATTTGCAAGGCCAGCTGGTTGCCCTTCATCCGTCCTTCG
The DNA here is from genome assembly GCA_903877935.1 of uncultured Hyphomicrobiales bacterium. Lineage (GTDB taxonomy): Bacteria > Pseudomonadota > Alphaproteobacteria > Rhizobiales > Beijerinckiaceae > CAIUPE01. The sequence continues at coordinate 23,039 of CAIRGA010000212.1, read as the reverse complement.
ACCTTCCAGCCGACTCCTTCGCCGCCCCCGAGGTTCGCCGCAATCCTGCCAAGCGGCAGGAATGGGCGGTCAATCAATTGCTCATGGCCGCGAAAGCCTCGCGCCGGTTCGGGCTTGATCGGCATGTAACCTTCAGCGGTTCGCTGCTCTGGCCCTACCTCTACCCCTATCCGCAATGGCCTGAAGGGTTGATCGAGGACGGCTTTAACGAGCTGGCGAAACGCTGGCTTCCGATCCTTAATGCATTTGATCGCGAAGGCGTGGATGTGGCTTACGAAATCCATCCGACCGAAGATTTGCATGACGGCCTGACCTTTGAAATGTTCTTGGAAAAAGTCGGCCATCATTCGCGCTGCAACATCATGTATGATCCGAGCCATCTGATCCTGCAATCGATCGATTACCTGACCTATATCGACCATTATCACGAGCGCATTAAGTGCTTCCATGTGAAGGATGCCGAGTTCCGTCCCGATGGCAAAACGGGCGCTTATGGTGGCTTCCAACCTTGGCTTCGTCGCGCCGGTCGCTTCCGCTCACCGGGCGATGGGCAGATCGATTTCGGTGGTATTTTCTCCAAGCTCTCCGGCTATGATTACGATGGCTGGGCGGTGCTGGAATGGGAATGTTGCCTGAAAAATTCCGAGGATGGCGCAGCCGAGGGCGCGCGCTTTATTCAAGACCACATCATCCGCGTCGCCGACCGCGCCTTTGACGATTTCGTCAAAGCCAGCGACGACCGTTCCGACAACAAAACCATGCTTGGTATCTAAGTAAGGACCTTACACATGAGCACTGCACCCCACCGTAAGCTCCGGCTCGGCATGGTCGGCGGCGGCTTTGGCGCCTATATTGGCGGCATCCATCGCTTCGCAGCCCGCCTTGATAACCATTACGAACTCGTCGCTGGCGCGTTTGATGTGAACGCCGATCGCGGCCATCAATTTGCGGCTGAAAACTATATCGCAGCCGACCGTTCCTATACCGATTACAAAGCGATGGTGGCAGGCGAATTGGCCCGCGCCGACAAGATCGATGTTGTCGCCATTTGCACGCCGAACCACACGCATTTTGCGATTGCCAAAGCCTTCATCGATGCGGGCTTCCATGTCATTTGCGAAAAGCCGATGACCACAACGTTAGAAGATGCCGAAGCGCTGCATGCTTTGGCCAAAAGCTCGGGCCGTTTCGTCGGCGTCACCTACACCTATTGCGGCTATCCGATGATCCACGCCGCGCGGGCGATGGTGGCGGCGGGCGATCTTGGTGCCATTCGCGTCATTCAAGTCGAGTATCCGCTCGAATGGATGGCCACAGCGATTGAATCTGAAGGCAACCAGCAAGCCAAATGGCGCACCGATCCGAAGCTTTCGGGACGCGGTGGTTCCATCGGCGATATCGGCACCCATGCCTATCATCTCGCGGGCTTTGTGACGGGGCTTAAAGCCGAGGCACTGTGTGCGGACCTCACCACTTTTGTTCCGGGCCGTAGCTTGGATGACAACGCCCATGTGATGATCCGCTATGAAGGCGGCGCGCGCGGCCTGCTCTGGTCGTCGCAAGTGGCGATTGGCTGCTCGAATGGATTACGCCTTCGCGTGTTTGGCGAAAAGGCCAGCATCCAATGGCATCAGGAAGCGCCGAACGAGATCACGTTCTCGCCGCTTTTTGGCAAGCCGGAAACGATAAAGCGCGGGCGGGATGATCTGGGCGATGGCGCAGCGGTGCGCACACGCACGCCTCCGGGCCATCCGGAAGGCTATATCGAGGCCTTCGCCAATCTCTATTCCGGCTTTGCGGAGGCCATGCGGGCGATCAATGACGGCCGCGACGCCAGCGCGATCGGCGTCAATGTCCCGACCTCGTATGACGGGTTGAAGGGCGTGGCCTTCGTCGATGCCGTCGTCGACAGCCACGAAAAAGCGCCGTTTGGCTGGATAAAGCCTGCGCACGCTTAAAATATATTATATAGAACCACCAAGCTTGAAGACCACTTAAGAAACGGGAACCAACGAAAATGACGATTAATTTTGGACTATTAGGCGCAGGACGCATTGGAAAAACCCACGCAACGGCATTGTTAGGCATTGCGGGTGCGAAGCTGACCGCCGTTTTTGATCCGGTTGATGCAGCCGCCGAGCATATCGTGGCCATGTCCGGCGCACGCCGTGCAAGCGTTGAAGAAATTCTGGCGGACAAGAATATCCATGCCGTCCTCATCTGCACGCCAACCGACATGCATGCGGATCAGATTGAATTAGCCGCCAAGGCAGGCAAAGCCATTTTCTGCGAGAAGCCGGTTGATTTGTCCGCTGACCGCGTTCGCGCTTGCTTGAAAGTGGTTGAAGAGACAAAGGCAAAATTAATGATCGGCTTTAACCGGCGTTTCGATACGAATTTTGCCGCTGTCCGCGCGCAAATCGATGCAGGTGCCGTCGGCAATGTCGAGCTTGTGCAAATCACCTCACGCGATCCGGGTCCGCCACCTGTTGAGTATATCAAGCGTTCCGGTGGCTTGTTCCGTGATATGATGATCCATGATTTCGATTTGGCCCGCTTCTTATTGAACGAAGAGATTGTTTCGGTATCGGCTGCGGGCTCTGTTTTAGTCGATCCGGCGATTGGCGCGGCAGGCGATGTTGATACGGCGTCGGCAACCTTGCGGACGAAATCGGGCAAGATTGCCGTGATTACCAATTCGCGTCGCGCAACCTATGGCTATGATCAGCGTATCGAAGTGCATGGTTCTAAGGGTGCAGCAAGTGCCGCCAATGTACACAACAACACGGTGACGGTTGCCAATAAAGATGGCTACCATGGCGCGCCACTCTTAGACTTCTTTATGGAGCGTTATGCGGTTGCCTATCAAACTGAGCTACGCAGCTTCGTGAGCGCTATCGAAGCGGGCACACCCATCTCGCCAACTGGGCTTGACGGACTAAAGGCCCTTGAGCTCGCGGATGCAGCCGTTAAATCTGTCGCAACAGGGGCTGAGGTAAAGGTCTCGGTTTAATTACGCTCAATGGAGATTGATAATGAAACTATCAAAAGACTATTTGGCTGAAGCAAACGCCCTGGTCACGCGGATGCCAACGGCCGATGCCATTGCGCTTTATGGCAAAGAGGGTGCGCTTTTTGTTGATGTCCGTGATAGCGCAGCGATTGCTAAAACGGGAACAATAAAAGGAGCTACCCGCATTCCGCGCGGCTTTCTAGAATTCGCAGCCGATGAGACGTCGCCTTACTATAATCCGGTGATGAAAAAGGACGCGGAGATTTACCTCGTTTGCGGAGCGGGTGGTCAAGCGGCCTTAGCCGGCAAGACCTTGAAAGAGATGGGCTATACGTCCGTCGTTAATGTTGGCGGATTTCCGGATTGGAAAAGCGCCGGTGGGCCTTCAGAAGAATAAAAAGACGTCCTACGGATGGATACAAAATGCGGCTTGTTGGTTAAACCAGCAAGCCGTTTTTTTCGCCTATCCTTATTGTCTATTTTGAAGGATGTTTGATCCAGTCCGTGATGGACTTCACCGTCTCGTCTTCTGCATTGATATAGCCATGCCAATGGCTTGCACCGCAAGGATCGCCCGTTGGATTGGACCCGCCTTCGATTTCGATAAATTTTTTCACTGGCGCTGAGGTCAAATGATCGATCACCTTTGCAGCTTCTGACGGCACGCAAATGCGACATTGGTCATTATGGTGGTGAACCACCAATACCGGAATTTTTAACATATCGATGGCTTGGCTACCAATACCGTTACGACTGAAATCCGTAACGCTGGACGTCAGAACCAATCCATTAATAGCAGAAGGCCCTAGGGCAATGGATGCTGCTGTTGCCGAGACCGTTCCCCGGCTTGTTCCGATGAGCCAAACGGGCTTTTTAAATTCCTGTTTTGCAAATTTAATGACCCGCTCAATTTCATTGATATGCGGTTTGGTTACGCGATATTCGGTATCAAGATCGTCTAAATCACTCGCCCTAAACATCACAATGACATTGAAGCCTTGCGCTTGAAAGAGTTCGCGTGACCTTGCCAAGAAATTATTACTTCCCGGCTGACCGAGGGTGATTTTACCGGTATCCCCGCCCCCACCGGGCAATAAAATCAAAGTCTTTTTTGCCGAGTGATTGCCCAACACATAAAGTGGGATGGTTGCGCCTTTACGGCCCGCATCGATATTGACCAAGCCGTCTGCTGCACCGGCGGGCGCTACAAACACGAATGCAGCAAAAAGCCCTAAAATAATATGGCGCCGTTTCAATGAAATCTCCTGTCAGATTTAAGTATTCGATGGGCGAACACGCGCAGCCTTCTTATTGGCGAAGGCCTCAAGGCGCTGCCTTGCATCGGGCTGCGTATTGACTAAGCCTGCTAATACCGCCTCGGCATAGGCGGCATCAAGGCCAGACATGTTTTGCATGTGGCTAATGCCGGAGCAGATCGCAAAATTGCTCAAGGGAAGATTTTGCGCGGCAAGGCGTGCAATCTCCATCGCCCGTTCAAGGCTCGAACCTTCGACAAGATATTGCGCTAACCCTATATCGACCGCCTGTTGGCCTTTGTAGACGCGTCCCGTCAGCATCATGTCGATCATACGGGCCTTACCGACCAGATCAGCGACTCGAATTGTTGCGCCGCCGCCTGTAAACAAACCTCGTTGGCCTTCAGGCAAGGCAAAATAGGTCGATTGATCGGCAACACGAATATGGGCGCTCGATGCTAATTCAAGTCCGCCGCCCACGACGGCCCCCTTAAGGGCTGCAATAATCGGCACACCGCCATATTCCATTCTATTGAAGGCTTCGTGCCAGCGCATACACACATGCATAAACTCGGCGGGGCTTCGATCGGCCTGATGATGCTCAATCAAATCAAGGCCTGCGCAAAAATGATCCCCTTCCGAGGCAAGGACCACGGCGCGCGTTTGGCTGCGAGGTACCGCCGAAAATAAAGCAATCAAATCTTCAATCGCCGCCTCATTGAGCGCATTACGTTTATTGGGGCGATTAAGCGTAGCAATCAAAACGCCATCTGGCTGCAAATCGAGCCGAAGATGAGTGAGGTTTGTTTGAAGAATATCCAACATCGGTTCGTCTTTCATCGTCGTCATTTAAGCGCGGCAACTGTATCGTTAGACCGCTCGATTTCACAAGGTACCGATCGACCGGTCGTGTGACGCGTTCATCGCGAAATGAGTTTTTTAAAATACTTCTTTCCAATTACCGCCATTTGGTCTCTGATCGAAGCCCAACGCTATATTAGGAGGGAACAATGGCTGAAAAAGTCTTGTTGAGTGTCAAAAAGGCGCGTTCCCTCATCTTCGACGCGCTAACGGGCGCGGGCACTTCGCCCAAAAACGCCACCTATTTTACGGAAGCGATCCTTGATACCGAATTATCGGGCCTTGAGGGGCATGGGTTTTACTGGCTCGCTTACTATTGTTTGCATTTGAAGAGCGGCAAGGTGGACGGCCGTGCAAAACCAAAGGTCCGAAAAGTATCACCGAGCGCTGTTATGGTAGACGCCAATGGTGGCTTTGCGCATCCCGCCATCGAAAAGGGCTTCAAGAAGCTTATACCTGCAGCAAAAAAGCAGGGTATTGCCGCCATGGGCGTTGCGCATTCTTATAACGCAGCAACCCTTGGTTATCATACGGGCGTGTTGGCTAAGGAAGGGCTCGTAGCGTTTGGCTTTACCAATTCAATCGCCGCGATTGCACCCTATGGTGGAAAGAAGCCGATTATTGGAACCAATCCGATGTCTTTTGCGGTTCCCGGACGGCGCGGTAAAATCCGATTTCTAATCGACCAATCGGCCTCCCAAATTGCATGGACAGCGGTGAAGCGCGCGGCCGACGAAGGACAGCCAATCCCGCTAGGCTGGGCACTTGATCGCGACGGAAACCCGACAACAGATCCGAATGAGGGATTGGCGGGCTCGATGGCACCCGCTGGCGGTTATAAGGGCTTCAGTCAGGGGCTAATTGTCGAGGTACTGTGCGCGGCACTGACGGGAAGTTCACTCGGTACCGAAATGGGATCCTTCATCGATGCCGACAAAGCCCCCTTGGATAATGGGCAGTTTTTTATCGCCCTATCGCCCAAGAAATTTTCCAAAGGACATTTTGATCCGATTGTCGATCGACTCGTCGACGCTATACTTGATCAAGAGGGTGCTCGTCTTCCAAATTCAAAGCGGGAGCATAATCAAAAGATCAATCGCAAGCGTGGATTATGGATTGACCAAGACGTACTCCATCGGCTGCGGTCCTATTTTGATAATTCGGTTCCCTAAAAACCATCACCAAGCTTGGCGATAAATTTCAAAAATATCATCCCTGGTCATTGGGCGCGGATTATTAACAAGAAGGCGTGTCTGTTTTATCGCATCATCCGAAAGCAGCGATAGGGCATCCTGCGGGATGCCAACATCCCTTAAGCGTTGGTGTAGACCGCAGCGTTGCGAGAGTTCTGCCATACGTTCCGCGAACACATCGGCGCGGGCTTGAATGCCAATATCAGCGAGGTCCGGAAAAACGTGAGGAGCGATCTCGGCATAGATATGGCCTGCTGTAACTGCATTAAATCGCAGCACGTGCGGTAAGACGAGTGCGTTAGAAAGACCATGGGGAATGTGAAAATGACCTCCGATCGGATAGGCCAGCGCGTGGACGGCGGCAACCGGCGAATTTGCAAAGGCCTGTCCAGCCAGCATGGAGCCCAGCTGCATGTCGGCCCGCGCTGAAGGATCCTTGCCATCGTTGACGGCCCGCTCGAGCGCCCCGCCCATGAGCCGCAAGGCTTCACGGGCCAAGGCGCGTGAAACCGGGTTATTATTGGCGCTTGTCGAGGCATAAGCCTCGATGGCGTGGACCATCGCATCAATGCCGGTTGCCGCCGTGATGTTCGGCGGTAAGCCATAAGTGAGTTTTGGATCAAGGAGGGCGATGTCTGGCAATATAACGGGTGTAACAACGCCCATTTTTTCGCTCGCACCCGTTGTGACAATTGCAATCGGCGTGACTTCGGAACCCGTGCCGGATGTTGTCGGAACGAGCAATAATGGCAAGCGGGGTCCCTTCGCTTTGCCAACGCCATATAGATCGGCCAAGGTTTCACGCCCCGGCGCCAAGAGCGCGACAAGTTTGGCAACATCCAGCGATGAGCCTCCCCCGAACCCGATAATACCCTCGACGCGCTGTGCCTTAGCCATTTCCGTGGCCGCCAAAACGACATGTTCAGGCGGGTCTGCTGTAACATCGGAAAAGATTGTCACATCAATTCCGGCACCAGAGAGCGATGCAAGAGCTTGATCAATCAGGCCAGTCTTTTGCAGGCCCGGATCAGTCACCAAGAGAACTCGCTGGCCGATGCGCAACGCTGCGAGTTCACCGATACGTTCCGATGAACCTTCTCCAAAAACAATGCTATTGGCCGTATTGAAGGTGAAGGAATTCATCGATGACTCCGAAAAGGACTCTGGTGTTCAACGGCAAAGTTTACCGGCTCTGGAAGAATTTAGCCTCATCTACCATAGTGGTATGTCGCCTTTAATGCATCAGGATTGAATAAGGGAACCCTTGGCCTCTATAGTTGGCTTCAATGAAATGATGCCCGGATCCAATGCCCGATGACAAGACCAGTCGCAGCCCTTCGTTCAGCCTATTCGGAATTTATCCCACTTTCGCTACGCTGGAATGATGTCGATAAATATGGCCATGTGAATAATGCGGTGCATTTTCAACTCTTTGATACGGCCGTAAACAATTGGTTGATGAAAAATGGACTGTTTCAAAGCGAGGCAGGACCGATTTGTCTGGTGGTTCGACAGGCCTGTGATTTTTTCAACGAAATTCAGATGAATGATCACGTGGAGATCGGCATCGGGATCAAACAGATAGGAACGTCGAGCATTGTCTATGCGCCAGCGCTGTTTACCAATGATCATATATCAGCGGCGGCGCAAGGTGACTATATCCATGTCGCCATTGATCGGGTCACGCGCCGTCCGACCACCCTTGATGACGCTACAAAGACCGTGCTGACACGGCTTTTGTTAAACAACACCTGAAACGGGCAGCGGCTAGCTCACGCCGCAACCCGTCTTATTCAATCAACATCCAATCAATCGTCTTTTAAATGACGCACGGCGCCCTTTGATGCGCTGGTTGCCATGGAGGCATAAGCCCTCAATGCCGTGCTGACCTTTCTCGGCCGTGGCTTGGCGGGCTTCCAGCCCTTCGCGTCTTGAACTTTGCGGCGCGCTTCCAGCGTTTTGGCATCCACCCGCAATTGAATGGTACGCGCCGGAATATCGATCTCAATCGGATCACCCGTCTCGACAAGGCCAATCAAGCCACCTTCGGCCGCCTCAGGCGAGGCATGGCCGATGGAAAGGCCCGAAGTGCCACCCGAGAACCGTCCATCGGTAATGAGCGCGCAGGCTTTGCCCAAGCCTTTCGATTTCAAATAGCTCGTTGGATACAGCATTTCCTGCATACCCGGGCCGCCACGCGGACCTTCATAGCGAATGACGACAACATCACCGGCGACAACCTTACCGAGCAGAATGCCCTGAACCGCATCGTCCTGACTTTCAAAGACGCGCGCCGTGCCGTTGAATTTCAAAATGCTTTCATCAACGCCGGCGGTTTTAACGATACAGCCATCTTCGGCAATATTGCCAAAGAGCACTGCCAAGCCGCCATCTTTCGAGAAGGCATGCGTGACATCGCGGATAACACCCTTCGTACGATCACTATCGAGTTCTTTGTAGCGGCGGTCCTGACTGAAGGCGACTTGCGTCGGCACGCCACCGGGAGCCGCGCGGAAGAAGGTTGAAACCGCCTCATCATTGGTGCGGCTGATATCCCATCGGTTCAGCGCGTCCGAAAGCGTCGGCGCATGAATGGTGCTGCACTGATTATTAATCAAACCGCCACGATCCAGCTGTCCGAGAATGCTCATAATGCCACCGGCCCGATGCACATCTTCCATATGCACATTGGCAATTGACGGCGCTACTTTGCACAAAACAGGCACGCGACGCGATAGGCGATCAATATCCTGCATCGTAAATTCGACGCCGCCCTCATGCGCTGCTGCGAGCAAATGCAAGACGGTGTTGGTCGATCCACCCATCGCAATGTCAAGCGTCATCGCGTTTTCAAAGGCAGAAAAATTCGCGATGTTACGCGGCAAAACAGACGCATCGTCATTCTCGTAATAGCGCTTCGCAAGACCAACAATCGTTCGACCTGCTTCCAAGAAGAGCCGCTCACGATCATGATGGGTTGCAAGCACAGAGCCATTGCCAGGCAGTGCCAAGCCTAACGCCTCGGTAAGGCAGTTCATTGAATTGGCGGTGAACATGCCGGAGCATGAGCCGCAGGTTGGACAGGCCGAACGCTCGATCTTGGCCACGTCCTCGTCGCTGATACGATCATCGGCGGCGGCGACCATCGCGTCGACAAGATCAATGGCCTGTTCAAGGTCGTTGAGCGTTACTTTGCCGGCTTCCATCGGCCCACCCGAGACGAAGACGACGGGGATGTTAATGCGCAACGCTGCCATCAGCATGCCGGGTGTAATCTTGTCGCAATTCGAAATACAGACCATCGCATCGGCGCAATGGGCGTTGACCATATATTCGACGCTATCGGCAATCAGCTCGCGGGAGGGAAGCGAATAGAGCATCCCGTCATGGCCCATCGCAATGCCGTCATCGACCGCAATCGTGTTAAATTCCTTCGCTACACCGCCCGCCTTTTCGATTTCGCGTGCGACCAATTGGCCCAAATCCTTTAAATGGACGTGACCGGGAACGAATTGGGTGAAGGAATTAACCACGGCAATTATCGGCTTTCCGAAATCCTCGTCCTTCATGCCAGTGGCGCGCCAAAGGCCGCGGGCACCGGCCATATTGCGGCCATGAGTGGTCGTACGGGAGCGATATGCGGGCATTTTTATCTTCCTGAGCTCAATAAATCGGTCTGACATCCCTAGACTATACAAGCGCGGAGCGAATTTCCAGTCTACTTTGCGCCACGGCGTATCACTCAAGCCATCGCAATCCGGCGAAAAGGGAGGCCGAAGGGGTTTCGCCTTCCTTTTGGGGAAAAGAGATACGAAACGCCGTTTTTAAAACGACCTCCCATGGCGAATGATCACGTTAATGTTGCGTACAATCTTACGTTGCATTTTTTATGTTTCTAAATTATTTTTTTCAGATGTCCTTCAAAGTTTTAAAAAGCCATGCGTAAAATCGACTCCCTTTCGATCGATCAGTTTAACGTCAAGGCCGATCTTTCTGTTTTTGGTTTGCATCTGCATGATTTTCCCATCGAGCTACAGCTCGCGCGCGATGCAATTACGGAATTGCAAATTTCACATCCTGAATCGACACCTTCAAATGTGAACGCGGTCTATATGAGCCCGTGGAAGAGCCATACGATGAATGGTAAATTCACGCCGCTGATTCAAATCATGGCGGATCTCATTAAGAAAACATCATTGGAACATTTGAAGACGGATATCGAAGCGCTCAATTTCAATCTCGCAGTTGCCGATTGTTGGGGTGCTATTTACGAGGAAGAAAGCTACGCTATTCCGCATTGGCATTTTCCGTCGGATTTTTCGACCGTCATTTATTTGGAAATCGGTACGGATGCGGCGCCTATCGTTTTTGCGAATTCCTTGGTCGTGCAACCCGTATCCGGTTCGGCCATCATCTTTCCTGGTAATTTAATTCATCATGTTCCCTCGACAAAAGGGCGTCGGGTGATTGTTGCAATTAATTTTATCAAAGTGCCAAAGTTCGAGGTTCCGATTATAGAACCTTATACCGGGCTCTAGCTCAATTTTTGAACGAGAGTCTAATCGAGCCAATCACTCGATCAAGATGGCGCGTAAATCATTGACATTCGTGCCCGTCGGACCCGGCACAAAAAGGTTGCCAATGCGCTCAAAGGCCTCATAGGCATTGTGGGCAACCAGAAAGCTTCGACCATCTCGTCCGGTTTGCCGGAGCCTTGCAGCCGTTGTGCTGTCGCAATAGGCACCGGCATTGTTTTCAGAGCCATCAATGCCGTCGGTATCGGCCGCAAGCGCGTTGATGCCTGCGATGCCATCAATGGCCAAGGCGAAGGACAATAAAAATTCCGTGTTCCGGCCACCCTTTCCAGCTGTCCCTGCCCCGAGCGTGACGGTTGTTTCTCCACCGGACAATAAAAGGACGGGCTTTTTAAAAGGATTGTTTTTAAGCGCAACCTCGCGCGCAAGGGCGGCATGCATTAGCCCGATCTCTTTCGCCTCACCCTCAATTGAATCCGACAAGATGACGGCTTCAACACCAAGGTTTCGGGCCGCTTCCGCGGCTGCTGTAAGGGAGACCGCCGCCGAAGCGATGATATGCACGCTATTTCGTGCAAAGTGTTGAGATGTAGGATCTGGCACCTTGGCCGCCGCAATTTCCGCAAGCATGGCAGGCGCAAGCTCAAGGCGATAGTCGCGGATGATCTGCAGCGCCGCCTCTGCGCTCATATGATCCGGCACGGTTGGGCCAGAAGCGACAAACGCTGGATGATCCCCCGGAACATCTGAGACGATCAGGCTAACGACCCGAGCCGGATAAGCGACAGCAGCCAATCGCCCGGCTTTGATGGTTGAAAAATGGGCCCGCACAACATTCATGGCCGATATCGGCGCACCCGATGCTAATAATGCGCGGTTAAGGGCCGCTTCATCGACAAGCGAAAACCCATCCGGTGGCGAGGGCAATAAAGAAGAACCACCCCCCGAAATGAGGGCGATAACGAGGTCCTCGTCATGAAGGCCTTGGACCTGTTGCAAGAGCGCTTTGGCGCCCGCTATACCCGCCTCATCCGGTACCGGATGAGCGGCCTGAAGGACCTTGATCGAGTGACATGGTTCAATCGGCCCATGGCGTGCTACAACGCACCCTTCAACGGGGGCATTCCACGCCCGTTCAAAAGCCGCTGCCATTTGGCTTGCAGCCTTGCCCGCCCCGACCACGATCGTACGGCCTTTGGGGCGATCGGGCAGATGGCGCAAAATCGCCTGATAAGGATCCGCTGCCTCAACAGCACGCTGAAAGACTTGACGCAGGAGATAACGTGGATCAGCGAACATGGAATTCTCAAATGCGATGCTTCGGGCGGCTCACCGTAGCATCAACTCCTTCACGGCAACAAATCGAGCGTTTGCGCGACAGGGCTAGGCAGGCAGCTATGACGTCCTAAGCCATGGAGGCGGCGGCATACGGGATAAGATCACGGCCAAGGCCAGCGCGATAACGCCCATTGCACCGATAAGGAGAACCACACCGGACCAAGCGGCACTTGCCCAAAAATAGCCGCCCACTACACCCGCGACGCTTGAGCCCGAATAATAGGCGCACATATAAAGCGTTGAGGCTTGGGCACGTGAATGTTCCGCGCGCAAGCCGACCCAACTGCTCGCGACCGAGTGAGCTGCAAAAAAGCCAAGGGTGAAAAGCGACATCCCCAAAACAACCCAAAACAACGCGTTAGCCAGCGTTGCCATTAGGCCGATCTGCATAATGACAATCGAGACCCACAATGCCGTGCGCCTACCTATTTTATTGCCGATGGGCCCCATGATGGCGGAACTGACGGTACCCAAAGAATAGATTAAAAACACAAAGCCCACGAGCGTTTGGCTGAGCGCAAAGGGCGGCATCAACAAACGAAATCCGATATAATTGAAAAGCGTAACCAATGAGCCAAGCAGCAAAAAGCCCTCGGCAAATAACATGATCAAGGCCGGATCGCGAAGATGGCCCGCATAGGCTTCGACGGCACCAGTCCAAGACGGTGAAATTTTTCGAAAGTGACGCTCGCGCGGAAGCGTCCACCATAAGGTCACGGCGCATAGCAGGCAGAGAATTCCAATAACTCCGATGGCGACCCGCCAATGGGTAAAATCCAGTAAAATGGAGACAACCAAACGCCCGCTCATGCCCCCGAGCGAATTACCGGCGATGGTAAACCCTACAGCCACGCCCAACGCGCGCCGATCCATTTCATCGGCCAAATACGCGATCGAAATGGCCGGAAACCCACTCAATGCCAATCCGGCCAATACCCTTAACACAAGCAGACTGTGCCAACCCGGGACGACAACCAAAGCAAGCGTGAACAGGCTCGACAAAGCGAGCGATCCCGCCATGGTCAGCCGACGGCCAACAATATCAGAAATGAGACTTGAAACCAGCATCGCGACGGCAAGGGCTGCCGTGCTCACCGCGAGCGATAGGCTGCTCTGGGCCGGCGTGAGGTCAAATTCCTTTGTAAACAAGGGCATCAGCGGCTGCACGCAGTAAAGCGCTGCAAAGGTTGCGGTTCCGCCCGCCACCATGCCGAGCGTCGTGCGCCAAAAGGCCAACGTTCCAAGCAGGATCCTTGGAGAGAGTTCATTCATGAGGGTAAGCCCAAAGCGACATAGCGAACCGCGCTGCCTCCCCTCGTAGCGATAGCAACCTGTTTTGCAAACAGGAAATATCTCCGACCCTTCGCCCCTTACCTCATCAAATGCCCCATATCACAGGCCAATTTTACCTCTAGAACCAGACAAAATTATTGCCCCCGGAATTTTTTGCGCGATAAAGGGCCATATCCGCATTAATTTCTAAATGTTCGGTGGTTTCTCCATTGTCAGGGAAGAGGGCAATGCCGATCGATACGCCCACCGATACGAGGATATCGCCATTGATGGTGATCGGTTGTGACAAAAGCTCGATCAAATCTCGACAAACCGTCTCGACCTCTGACCGATGCCGGACAGGATAAAGTCCGACATTGAATTCATCGCCCCCACGTCGACCTACCAAATCGCTGCCGCGCAGACGAAGCCGCATCCGTTCAACGACACTGCGCAACACCTGATCACCGGCGCCGTGGCCATAGGTATCATTAATCGTTTTAAATCGATCAAGATCAAGATAGAGAACAGCAATCCCTTCGCCCGTGCGCTTAGCAAGCTGCAGGAGCGAATCGAAGGAATTCTGAAAATGGATTCGGGTTAAAGCTCCCGTTAATTGATCGAAATTAACGAGATGCTGCAATTCGCCCTGAATGCGGGCGCGCTCAATAAAAGTTGTTTCAAGCGTGGTGGCAAGGGCTTTGATTTCGGGTGCCATGCCAGCTTTATCGACCACATTGATGTTACCATTGGCGAAAGCGAACGCCGCTTCTGATAAATTGATAATCGGCTTCGAAATACGTCGCGCTAAATATCGCGCGAGAATAAAGCCAAGCATAATGTTAAAGAGAAATCCGATTTACACAAATTTGACGGACCGTTTCCTCCCTTGATTTTTATGGGTCGTAGCGACAAATAAGCCCCGCCCGTTCAAACAATATGATAAACCTAAGACTTCACTTTGAAACGTTCATCGCGAATTATTTGTCGTCCCACCATAAATGGGAATGCGAGAGGCAAATATGCATTCGTTGAACTACGTGCCCCGGCGAGACCCATAAAATCTGATAGATTAAGCGCCTACACGTCATAAGATATCAAATGCTTGAGCAGCGCTATTCGTATCCATATCGCACTACAATTCGTCTCGTCGAATACTGTCCCATATTTTAAAAAATGCACCAAATCTTGTGACGATTTCGGCTCTTTTTTCTCAAAAAAATGAGACATCCTAAAAAATATGAATTACTTCTCGCGTCATGGGTATATTTTTTAGCGGCTGAGTATTAAATCAAGCATAGGTTCGACATATACCAAGCCATGTTTTGTTGAGGACTTCCCCTATGACCATTTCGGATAAAAATGACGGCAATTCAGACAAACGCATTCGGCTTGGCATGGTAGGGGGCGGCGAAGGGGCGTTTATCGGCGCCGTTCATCGTTTGGCGGCACGCATGGATGATCACTACAGCTTTGTTGCAGGTGCGCTGAGTTCTACACCGGAAAAATCATTGCGCTCAGGCGCCAGTCTTGGCCTCGATCCAAAGCGGATTTATGGCACCTTTGAGGAGATGGCGAAAAAGGAAGGGCGTCGTAAAGATGGCATTGAAGCCGTTGCAATTGTAACGCCTAATCATAAGCATGCGGATCCTGCATTGGTCTTTCTAAAAGCGGGCATTCATGTGATTTGCGACAAGCCTTTAACGACGTCCCTCAAAGAAGCCCTTAAGTTACAAACAGCGGCAGAAAAGTCAGGCAAGATCTTTGCGGTCACGCATAATTATACGGGCTATCCGATGGTTCGGCAGGCGCGCGCTATGGTGGCATCCGGCGAACTTGGCGATATCCGCAGTGTGCACGTCGAATACGCGCAAGATTGGCTCGCCGAGCCTTTAGAACAAACGGGTCAAAAGCAGGCTGATTGGCGAACAGATCCATCACGCTCCGGCGCTGGAGGTTGCATCGGTGATATTGGCACCCATGCCTATAATCTTGCTGATTTTATCGTTGGGATTCCCGTCATTGAAGTATCCGCCGAATTGACGACTTTTGTGCAAGGTCGGCGCCTTGATGACGACACCCATGTGCGCCTTCATTATGCAAATGGAGCGAAAGGCACACTCTGGGCAAGTCAAATTGCCATCGGCAATGAGAACGCCTTAAGCATTCGGGTTTATGGCACAAAGGGCGGCATTGCCTGGTCGCAAGAAAATCCGAATTATCTTCAGGTTTCCACGATTGGAAAGCCAACACAAACCTTCACGCGGGGTGGCCCGCATTCTGGCGCAGAAGCTAGTCGAATGACACGCATACCGGCCGGTCATCCAGAAGGATATCTTGAAGGCTTTGCCAATATTTATTCTGAAATTGCGCACGCTATTCGCGCTGCACGAAGCGGAACCGAACCCGATGCCTCGGTTCTTTTTCCAACAATCCATGATGGCGTAAAAGGATTGGCGTTTATCGAGGCGGCCGTCGTCTCGTCGGCCAAGGCCGGACGTTGGACCAAAATATAAGGGACAGACGAATGGAGCGAGCAGGCAGCAGACGATTCGAACTCGAAAGGCAATGCCGCCGTCTATGACGAAACGATCGCTAACGCTTCATACGCACAGGCGATGACCACACCATTTAATCATGGCACCCCATCTGCACTTGGTCTTCTGGCTACTTTCTGGTTCGTTGAGCAGAAGTATCAGACGGCCCGCACCATCCGGGAAGATAATTCGCATCCGGGCTCCGTGCTAAAAGGATAGCATCCTTTAAACATTCATCGAAATTATTCTTCAGTCTTTTCGACTTTATCCTTCGCCGTAAAAAATCGGCCCAAAGGAATTCGACAAAGGGCCGATCATCTTTGGCATAGCCGCCAGCCTGGCGGAGCTCTCCAGCAAGCGAGCGATACGGATCGTCGACCAGGGCATCGATTGTTTTAGGAAGTTCACTGACGTCTCGCTTCCGGCCCTTAGCATCGAAAGGGTGGGTCCAATTTCTATTCTCGAGGTTAAACCAGAACGCCCCCTCGTCTAATTGACTTAAGTCCGCGACGGTAGATGTCAGGACATCGCGAACCCCTTCGTCGTGAAGCGCACGGGCCAAATGGTGGTGATCAACGATATAATTTATCCGCTTTGGGCCAATCACGACCGGGATAAGATGGGTACCTAAAAATCTATCTGCCTTTTTCCCATAGCTTTCCCGCCAATGCCGCCGCTTCTGCGCCACCTCTCTCAAGCCGACCGTTAGTTGGGTGGGCCTTAGGTCAGCTATTCGTACAGGAAATAAAAGCGGATCTCGGTGGTCATGCATGTTGATCGCTCCTCGTCATCATTAGGCTTGGTTCGAATATAATACGCCGAAATTAAGATCAGAGTTATCAATTCGTCACACGAATCAGGCGTCTTTAGCCTGTCGCTTAAAAATATCTCCAGCATGCACGTGCGTTGTGCTCAAGGAATGGCATGGCAAAAAATCGGGAAAAGCGGCGCGACAAGTTTGGTCGCGCCAGAGATGAAAATACAGTCGTCCAACTCTTCAAAAAGTCTCAGCCCATCAAGAAGAAATTTGAAGCCGAGCGAACGCCACCGCCGATACTGGCTCTTACGTTAAAGCAAGCAGAATATCTCGGACATTTGCGAACCAAAGAGCAAGTGTTTGTTTTAGGACCCGCGGGTACTGGCAAAACATGGATGGCCGCAACCTATGCAGCAGACCTTTACCGCAGCCAGTCGATCAAGAAAATTATCTTAACCCGTCCGAACGTTCCATGTGGTCGCTCACTCGGCTTCTTTCCCGGCTCATTGGAAGAGAAATTTGCACCCTGGGCGGTTCCGATTACGGATGCCATCCGGGACCGGTTAGGCGCTGCTGTTTATGATGTGGCTGTCAAAAATGGTGATATTGAAGTTGTGCCGTTTGAAGTGATGCGAGGCCGTTCATGGAAAAACTCCTTTATCCTTCTCGATGAAGCGCAAAACACAACAATCGCCGAAATCAAAATGTTTCTGACCCGGATCGGCGAGGACTGTCTCACCGTTATCAATGGCGACATTATGCAATGCGACCTTGAGCGAGACTCCGGCTTACGAAAGGCGATTGAGCTTGTCCGACAGCGCGATTTGCCCGTGCCTGTTGTTGAGTTTTCACTCGACGACATTGTCAGATCTGGCATTTGCGCGATGTGGGTTCGCGCTTTTGAAACTGACGCGAATTAGTTTTCTTTTCTGAACGGGCCAATAGGGCAAAATCAGGATATTATTCGGAAATTGCGTGCGTCGTGGCATCAGAAAGTGATGACACGACGCTTATGAGGGTTTTACCGAAGTTCGATCTTTGTCGTATTCAAGGTCGTTGTTGTCCTGAATACCAAACATAATCGGCGCTCTCCTTGTTGAGCGATGGGATTAGTGTTTCGCGGCAATCTTGATTTGCCCCGTCTCATCGCTCTTGAGCACCTCGACATAAACCTTGGCTACTTCTGCGACTGGCAATCCGGCATCGGTATTCATTCCCATTGCTTGCAAGGTCTCGGAAATCCATCCCGGCGATACGGCATTCACGCGGACCTTTCCGGACAGCTCAAAGGATGCTGCGCGGACAAAGCCCTCGACCGCCGAATTGATCGTCGTGATCACGGAACTGCCCGCCATCGGGTAGGTCGATAAGATGCCTGACGTGAGCGTGATTGATCCACCGGGAAGAATGTTATGCCAGCCCAACTGTGTGAGGTTGATCTGCCCCATCATTTTGCTTCCCGTTCCGTGGGCCCAATCGGCGCTTGTGATTTGATCAAACGGTTTAAAAGGCGCCTCACCCGCCACCGATAGAATGTGATGAACTGGACCGATCCGCCGGAACATCGCTTCAACGGAGAGTGCATCGCCCATATCGACGGTCTCCATACTGCCATTCCTCGAAGCCGTTATGAGGTTTGCCTGCCCTTTGAGTGCTTCAGAAAGGGCGCGTCCAAGGAGGCCTGTAGCGCCAACAATCAAAACCTTATCCATATTTTTCTCCTGCCAGTTGAGCGGTGTGGTATTGCCTGACGAGGAAAATGCTTCAGCTTCGTCGATTGTTCCAGTATCAAATTAGTTTGATTGGTTGATACTTTTTATTGTAAACAAACGCATGTCCTATCGATCCCTTCAAACCTTTTTAGCCGTTGTCGAACATGGCAGCTTTTCAGCCGCCGCGCGGCATAGCGGGGTGACGCCAGCGGCCGTTGGAAAATCGATCCGTGACTTGGAAGAAGAATTGCAAAGTCGCCTGTTCCATCGAAATACCCATCACCTAGCGCTGACCGAGGATGGCAAGCATCTTCTGGCTGAAATTGCTCACCCGATGAAGCATCTTCAAACCACTTTAGACTCTCTGAAATATAAGGATGAAGAACCGTCCGGCGGACTGAAAATGAATTTGCCGGAGAGTTTTGGTAAAAAATTTATCTTGCCGCTTATCCCCGAATTTCTTGCCCTCTACCCTAAAATCGCCCTCGACATTTTTTTGCAAGATAAGCGCGTCGACCCTATCGTCGAAGGGTTTGATCTCAGCATCGGTAATATGTCTGATCCTGATAGTCGTCTGATCGCACGTAAATTATGTGCCATTGAATTGGTGACTGTTGCGAGCCACAGCTATTTGAACCGCAACAAAGCGCCCTCAAGTCCAGACGATCTCGTCCGCCATAATTGCATTGCCTATCGGCAATTAGCAACCGGAAGGGTTGTGCCATGGCGGTTCAAAGTTCAGCAGAACGATCTGGCCATTACGCCCAAAGGCAACCTCATTGTCTCCAATATCGAAGCGGCGGTGACAGCGGCTGTTGACGGCATTGGCATTGCAACAGTGGGGCGTTGGCACACAATGGCCGCGATACAATCGGGACAGCTTGTTGAGGTCTTGAAAGCGTTTCGACCTGATCCCCTCCCCGTCTTTTTATATTTTGCAACGCGCGAAAACCAGCCGGGACGTGTCCGCGCGATGATTGATTATCTTTTGACGAAGGCTCGCGAGGGACATTTTTCAAGTGAGCATTCTCGCCGCATCTGACATACTGATAAGGCTATGCCAGTAATGCCTGAACCCGCGCGCGAAGTAGAGTGTGGGACATAAATTTCCCATAGCCCACGAATAATAGGCGTCTATATTCTCCTTGCCGACAAGCGACATCTTTATGTCCTTGGCAGATCGTCAAGCCTCACGCGATCAAGGCTTTGGACGCCAATGGCGGAACATAATGGCGCGGGCCTCGTCATCCATTTCTGCTTTGAATGTAAACTGATCTTTCAAAGCTAACGCACGCACGGCGGCAGGGCGGGCACTGACCCAATCTAACAATCGTTTGACGTTCGGAAATTCTAACCACGCCTCATCACCCAAAATAAACGGCACCATCCGCGCCCAACCCCAAAGGTCCATATCGACAATGGTGTAGCTGCCACCCACCATGAAAGAACGCGACGCTAAATGTTCATTCAAGATGGCGTAATGGCGGCGCACTTCGAATTGGTAACGATCATGCGCGTATGGCACTTTTTCTGGCGCGTAATGTTTGAAGTGAACAGCCTGGCCAGAAAAGGGTCCTACACCGGTGCCAATAAACATCAACCAAGAAAGCAACTCTGCACGATTTAGGGGCGTGTTTTCGGGCAAAAACTGCCCCGTCTTTTCTGCAAGATAGAGCAAGATCGCATTGCTATCAAAAACCGGTACACCATCGTCGACAATGGCAGGAACTTTACCGTTTGGATTGACCTTTAAAAAGCCCGCTTCAAACTGTTGCCCTTTCCGCGTATCAATCGGAATAGCGTCATAGGCTAACCCCGTCTCCTCTAGCATAAGTGCAACTTTGGCTGGGTTCGGTGCACCATTAAAATAGAATGCGATCATCGCTCATTATCCTTTAGCATTGGTCAATCTGAGGCTGAGTGGGCTGTAGCTCCCTAAGCCTTCGGAACAAGGCCGTCGAGCTTTGCAATCGCCGTTTGAAACGTTGGGCGCGCCAAAAGCGTTTCATACCAGCGATTGAGGTGGGGCATATCGGCAAGGTTGACACCAACAAAGGAACTTCGCCAAAACCAGCCAAAATGTACGAGATCAGCAATCGTGATGGCATCGCCGGCAACATAAGCCTGCCTGCTTAACAGATCATCGAGAAGTCCGGCCAAACGAATAGCCTCGCCATGGAAACGCTCAATCGCTGCAGGAACAGGTTCAGGCGCTAATTTTTGAAAATAGCCCGCATTACCGAAAGCCGGACTGATGCCAGACGCATGGAAAAAGAGTTGCTCAAATACGCGGATCCGCGAAACACCGGTGGCTGGCAGCAATTGATGCGTCTTTTCGGCGAGGTAGACCAGAATGGCCGCCGACTCGGTTAGTACCAGCTCACCATCCGGACCATCGGAATCAACAAGTACCGGTACTTTGCCATTGGCATTCAACGCCTTAAAGGCATCGGTCTTTTGCTCACCCTGTCGAATATTTACAGGCTTCAACGCATAAGAAAGGCCCATTTCCTCAAGTCCTAAAAGAACCTTGAGATTGTTTGGCGTCGCAAAAGCATAAAGGGTGATCATTGTCGTCTCTCTCTTTTTTAATAACACTACAAATTTGAAAGCATTGATTATTTCGCGCCATCAAAAATCAATGGTTTAGATATAAAAATTGCCGCGTAATAAGTTAAGACCTGACACGCCCCACGATCATCTGCGTCGCTTGCTCTTTGTTCGAAATTGAATGTTCCTCAATATGAAGAAATTCGTTGATGAACGAACCGAATTCAACGAAATTCCATTCACGAATATGCGTTGAGTTCCTTGGCGGACCGAGATGAAAGGGCGAATTTTCCGGATACACTAAATCGCGATCGGGCGTCGACAACACAACCCAATTTTTTGCGACCGACACGATGAATTTCATTAATGCACTCGGATCGCTGACATGCTCGATGACGTCCGAACAAATCACCAAATCTGCCGCGTGCGGACGAGGCCCATCGAAATCGCTTATACCCCATTGTTTTGTTGGATACGTCTTTTGCAAGAAATTAACCGTTTCCGGCATATCCAAGCCTAGCGTTTCATATTTACCGAGGTAATTGACAAGTTTAAAACCCGAACCACACCCAACATCAATCACTGTGGACAGGTTTCCTTCGTCCATCAATTTGGCAGCACGGAGATAGACCTCTCTTTGCCACTCATCTTCTAAGGCGGTGTCATCAAAATAAGATGTTTCAAGTCTGTGCGTGTAGTCAGGCCTGATGAAGTATTCGCTATGCATGTTACTCTCCGCTTAGAAAAATGACGGTTAGTCCGCTCCGAGACGCTCCATTCGCCATTCTCAATTCTGAAAGCTTTGGTAACTTGGATCAAACTTCAAATTATCGAATCTTAGTCTAGCACCTACCGTTGAGCCTTTATAGGGGGCTAAAGATAGGTAGCTTAGCACCAAAAAATAGGGCCATTATGTTGATAACAATAGACCGAGGTAGAGATGGCTCGAAAGCTTTATTCGGACGCGGACTGTCTTCGGATTGTGCGGCATGTGAAACGGGGTCTGGCCGTAGGGGCGGATGTTACGAAGGCATCCACGTGTATTTAATTTTGCGAACACCAGACGCAATTTTAAAGGAAATTCGGAGAATGCGGTGATTGATATCGAAACACTCATTGTTGGTGGTGGACTGTCAGGTCTCGCAATAGCGCGGGAACTGCAGCGGATGAAGCGTTCCTACCTACTCGTCGAGGCACGCCATAAAATTGGCGGTCGAATCCTTACGCAATCCGGCGGCTGCGGCAACGATTTAGCCCGTTTTGATCTCGGGCCCTCGTGGTTTTGGCCTGGGCAAAACAGGATCGAAAATTTGATCGGCGATCTGGGTCTGGCTGCATTCGAGCAATTTTCTGAAGGATTACTCATTTATGAAAACGAACAAGGGTATGTTCAGCATGGCGCGGGCTATGCCTCTATGCAGGGCTCTCTTCGTTTGCGTGGCGGACTTTCGATTTTGGTCGACGCCCTTGCCCGCGACATTCCCGATCATTTGATAACTCTCAATAATCGTGTGGTCGCCGTCAAGAGGGACGGTGACGCGATGCTTTCTTCCGTCGATCATGTTGGCGGTAAGGCTCAAAAAATCATCCGTAGCAAAAATGTGGTTCTGGCTCTGCCACCTCGTTTGGTTGCTGAGGATATAGACCTCGGCGAGGTCGTGCCGCGTGCAAAAATTGAGTTAATGGCAGCAATCCCAACATGGATGGCAGGTCACGCCAAACTTATCGCCGTATACGAACGCCCGTTCTGGCGCGAAGAGGGATTTTCGGGAGACGCCATGAGCCGGCGGGGCCCGCTGATGGAAATTCATGATGCCTCGCCCTATAAAGGCGGGCCCTATGCATTATTCGGGTTTGTCGGCGTTCCAGCGGAGGCACGCAATGATGCAAGCAAGCTGCGGAATGCATGCGTGCAGCAACTCGCTCGCCTGTTCGGACCAAAAGCCGGAGAACCAATCGATCTCATTCTGAAGGACTGGGCACAGGATATCTTCACAGCTGCCCCCCTTGATCGT
>CAIRGA010000211.1 GCA_903877935.1 uncultured Hyphomicrobiales bacterium | reverse complement strand
CTTCACCTTGCTGTCTTTAATGAGGTTGTTAAAGCCCGGTGTACCTTTGGCTTGTTGCAAGCGATTGATAACTGCGTAACCACCATTGTCGCAGACGATTAAAATCATCTTATGACCGGAAAGAACGGTCGAATAGATGTCCGAATTCATCATCATATAGGTACCATCGCCAATCATCACGATCGGTGTGCGCGTTGGATCAGCCATGGCTGCACCCCAACCGGCTGAAATCTCATAACCCATGCAAGAGAAGCCGAATTCGAGGTCGAACGTGTGGGGCGATTTTACGCGCCAATTTTTCATCACTTCGCCGGGCAATCCACCAGCAGCGGTGATGAGCAAATCACGCTCACCTGCCTTATCATTCACAACCCCTACGACTTGGGCATAGGTAGGAACCGGATCATTGGTTGGTTTACGGAAACCATCCAGCATCTTATCCCAAGCGGCAAATTCGGACTCACCTTTTGCCGTCCAATCGTGAGGGACATTCCATCCTTCAAGCGCAGGTGCGAGCTCTTCGAGCGTCGCCTTTGCGTCGCCGACAACGGCTAATGCGCGGTGCTTGGTTGCATCCCAACGGGCGGCATTGATGGAAACAAATTTTGCATCAGGCTTAAAACAGGTCCACGAACCGGTTGTGAAATCCATCAAGCGCGTACCAATGGCAATGATCACATCGGCTTCTGCGGCAAGCGCATTGGCGGAGGTTGAGCCGACGATCCCCAATGGTCCGATATGGGCAGGGTGGTTATGGATGAGACCGCCTTTACCCGCGATGGTTTCGGCAATCGGAAGGCCATGCTTGATCGCTAGGGCACCCAACACTTCTTCCGCACCAGAATAGCGCACGCCACCGCCTGAAATCACAAGTGGACGCTTGGCATTTTTGATGAGCTTAATCGCTTCGGCCAAACGGTCGCTATCCGGACGTGGGCGCGGAATAGCATGGATCGTTTCTGCAAAAAACGCTTCCGGATAATCGCAGGCCAATTCCTGCACGTCTTGTGGCAGGGCAATGAAAGCAGGACCACAATCGGCGGGATCCAGCATGGTGGCGACCGCTTGCGGCAGCGATGAAATGATTTGTTCGGGATGAACAATGCGATCCCAATAACGCGTGACCGCTTTGAATGCGTCATTCACATTGATGGTGGGATTATTGTAATGCTCGACCTGCTGCATCACCGGATCAGGACGACGATTGACGAAGGTATCGCCGGCTAGCAAGAGGATGGGTAAGCGGTTGGAGTGCGCAACACCGGCAGCTGTCATCATGTTCAACGCACCGGGTCCGATGGACGAGGTTGCGACCATGATTTGCCGACGACGAACGGCCTTTGCAAAGCCGATTGCAGCGAGTGCCATGGATTGCTCGTTCTGACCGCGCCAAGTCGGCAATGTGTCTTTAACCGCCTCGAGGGCTTCGGAAAGGCAGGTTACATTGCCATGTCCGAAAATGGCGAAGACGCCCGGAAATAGTGGAACCTTTTTCCCGTCCACCATTGTAAACTGATTGCAAAGATAGCGGACAAGCGCCTGTGCCATCGTCATTCGGATTGTGGACATTAAAGACCCCCTTAGCTTGGTTTTTTAATCGGTTTATTCTCGTATCGACTTTTCTGTTTCAATTGAGAAAAGCCCCTTTGCGTATCAAATTTTATTCTTACTCTTCGCCTTAGTCCGGCTCAACGCCATTTCGGTTACGGTCGGTATGCGTGGGGACGAGTGCTTTGAGGGATGGAGAAGGGCCGCCGTTGCAACCGCGAGCACTTGCACGAGGCAGGCAGGTGCAGCGAGCGAACGCGAAAAAGAATATTCTTCTTCCGGTACCGTGAATAAAACGCTGGCGCCCTTTGCGATCGGAGAAAGCTGACTATCGGTAATCGAGATGATGGGTAGATTTTTGGCGGCTATTGTTTCAGCGATGGCTACAACCTCTTTGGCGTAATGCCGGAAAGAAATAGCAACGAGCACGTCATTTTTAGTCATGGTCTGTGCAATTTCTGCAGCCAACCCACCCGACGAATCGAGGAAGACAGTACGCCGTTCCAACATCGTCATTAAATAGCGCAACAAAATGCCAATTGGCTCGGAACGCATCTGACCTGCGATATAGATCGTGTCTGCCTTAGCGAGATAAGCGGCGGCAGCGGCAAGCGATGCCTCCGATACGCCTTCAAGCAATTGCTGCAACGCAGCCATATCACGCACGACAAGATTTTTAAGATAGCCTAAATTTCCATGGTCGCTGTTTTTGGTTAATTCACTTTCGAGCGCACTCACCCTTTCGCGAAAGCCCGGTGCCGCTGTAGCAAGCCGCGTTTGAAAGACGGCTTGCAAGGGCTTAAAGCCGGAAAATCCAAAATGCTGCGCGAACCGGACGAGGCTTGATGGATGGACGTCACATTGACGGGCAATCGCGTTAATCGATTCAAGCGCGATGATATTTGGATTTTGGGTAAAGAAACGCGCGATCTGTTTGAAGCCGTCGGAGAGCTCATCATAGGCTGCCGTAATCGTATTGACGATTTCCTCATATCGACGAGGCACTTGATCGCCAGAATTGGCTTTGCTCGGAACGCTTTTTATTTTACTTGCCATGGCGCTTACGCGTTTTCCCACGCGGATATTAACTGCGCAAAGCGATCGGCCATCTGTGTTACCGCCGTTGCATCATCGATTTTGCCGGCCATCCATTCGCGCGCCGGGTCGGCAAAGATTGTGCGACCGACGGCAAAACCTTTGACATATTTTGCTTTGCGTCCGATGCGAAACGCTTCGGCCAAATCGGCGGCCGGCGCATCGAGGCCGAGCATGACGATGCCACGACATGAAGGATCATTTTCATCGATGACAGCAGCTATGTTGCTCCAAGCTTTTGTTGTCTTTTGGGGCTCTAGTTTCCACCAATCCGGCTTGATGCCGAGACTGTAGAGTCGGGTCATGACACTGGCCGATGTATCATCGTTCAACGGGCCATGTTTGCCGCAGATGATTTCGATGAGCAGCTCGCGGCCGAGCGAGCGGGCGGCATCATAGAGCCTAAGCAATTCGCGCTCTTGCTTGGCCTTCATCTCTGCCGTGTCATCGGGATGATAGAAGCACAGGCATTTGATGATGTGGTTGACGGGCCATTCGATAAGCTTGGCGGCGAGTGACCCGCCCCCTTCAAAATCAAGTGGGCGCGAACCCGGCAGCTCGACCGGACGACCGATCCAGAAATGATGATCTTCCGCGCGAAACAGCGCCTCGCGGCCATAGGTGCCATCGAGCAGCATGCCAAATCCATCTCGGCCTTTGGCGATGCGGCTGGCAGCGTCAACGGCCAAGCGTTTGAAGGTTTTGATGCGCTCATGGGACGCACCCGCGTGGTCGGCGATCTCTTCCAATTGCGAGCGATGGTCGATGGCAAGCGCGTAGACGTGATCGGCTTTCGGATAGGACGTCATCGCATCGCGCGTTGTTGACCAATGGATGTGGTTCAGCGCGGCATCATCGCGCACCACGCGCGATGCCGCGCCTTTGGTGATGAAATGCTGCATCTCTTCAAAGGTCGGGTATTCGACCGAGCAGAGCAGGCGTGAAACGGCAAAGGCACCGCCGGCATTGGCAAAGGCGCAGCAGGTTTCAATCGGCTCATCGCGCAACCAGCCGCGCAAAAAGCCCGACATAAACGCATCACCGGCGCCGAGCACATTATAGACTTCGACCGGAAAGCCCGGACCTTTGATGCCGTCTTCGATATCATCCGGGATCGCGCCCGGAAACACCACGCAGCCCATCGGGCCGCGCTTCATCACGATCGTACCCGTGGAATGGCGGCGCACGGCTTTTAGCGCCGCGAGCGGCGTATCCTCACCGCCCGCGATCATGATTTCTTCTTCGGTGCCGACGATGAGGTCGCAATCGGCGAGAATCGGTTGCAGATGGGCGGTCACATCGTCCGATTTGATATAGCGCTCTTCGCCCGCACCATGGCCTGCAAGGCCCCAGAGGTTAGGGCGGTAATCAATATCAATGGCAATCTTGCCGCCATGTTTCTTGGCGTATTTCATGGCGAGCTTTTGGGCCGCTGCCGTATTGGCTTTGGCGAAATGCGTGCCCGTGACAACGACCGAGCGCGAGGAGGCAATGAACGCCTCGTCGATGTCGCCCTCGTCGAGCGCATTATCAGCGCAATTATCACGGTAGAAAATCAGCGGGAATTGTTTGTCGTCGCGGATGCCCAGAATAACAAGCGCTGTGAGCCGGTCTTTGTCGGTATGAACACCCTGTGTATTGACGCCCTCGCGCTCGAGTTGTTCGCGGATAAAGCGGCCCATATACTCGTCGCCAACGCGGGTGATGAGGCCGCTTTTAAGCCCCAGACGCGCCGTGCCGATGGCGATATTGGTGGGCGATCCGCCAACGGCTTTCGAGAAGGTTGCCATATCCTCGAGCCGTCCGCCGACCTGCTCGCCGTAAAGATCCACCGATGAACGGCCAATGGAAATGAGGTCGAGCGTTTTTGGGGTCGTCATGGACTTGCCTTTATTTTTTATCCGCATGAAACCCGTAACAATAATTTCCACACTTGGTCAAATGGGAATTTTTGTTGCGAAGCAAGAAAGGACGTGTAGAAAAGCAATCCTCATTGTATTTAACGCCCGACATCGTAACAGGAATCTGCTCATGAAAGCCAAACTCGGTATTGCTCCTATCGCCTGGTGGAACGACGATCTCGCTGAACTCAGCGATGATGTCTCGCTGGAAGAATGCTTACGGCAGGCGTCCGTTGCCGGCTTTACCGGCATGGAGACGGGACGGCGTTTCCCGCTTGATCCGGCGGTTTTGGGCCCGATTTTGCAACAATATGGCATTAGCGTTTGCGGTGGCTGGTTCTCGGGCCTCTTGCTCGATGGCGATATCGAGGTTGAGAAAGAGCGGATTGCTGCTCAGATGGCCTTGTTCAAAGCGATGAATGCGCCTTGCATTGTCTATGGTGAAACCGCGCGCACGGTTCAGGGGGATCGCTCCAAGCCACTCGCGACCAAACCGAGGCTCACGGAAGACGAGATCAAGGTTTATGCCCGTAAAATGACCGAATTCGGCGAATGGTGCGCCGACCAAGGCATGCCGCTTTCCTACCATCACCACATGGCGGCGGCGATCGAGACGGAAGAAGAACTTGATCTGTTTATGAAGCACTCGGGTGCCGGTATTCCGTTGCTCTATGATGCAGGCCATATGGCGTTTGCGGGTGGCGATGTGCTGCGGGTGATCGATAAGCACCACAAACGCATTTCGCATGTCCACACGAAGGACGTGCGCATGGACGTGATCAAGGGGCTCGACCGGACAAAGGAAAGCTTCCTCGATGCCGTCATCAAGGGCGCTTTCACAGTGCCGGGCGATGGGTCGCTGGATTTCGAGGCGATTGTCAAAAAGCTTGCCGGTTACGGCTATGAGGGCTGGTTTGTCGTTGAGGCCGAGCAGGATCCCGTTAAGGCGCCGCCGTTAGAGATGGCCAAGATTGGCCATAAGGAATTGCTGCGGGTGATGGCAGCGGCAGGCTACACGGTGGTTGCCGCGTAATTATTTAGCTTTCGGGGGCTGCCCTGTTGAGGAGAGATCGAGCGGCGCGCAATCGTGCCGCCCGAGCGAGATGCATTTTTGCAGTGCCTCGTTTTTGGTGAATCCGTCAAACACATACCAAGCACCGGCAAGCATGACGGCGATGAAGGCTGCGGCAATGAGATTGACGCGCAACCGGTGGCGTTCATCGTCAGAATCGTGCTTTGTCATTCGGGCTCAACTTTTTTGAAATTAGGCTGCTGATATCGGGCCCAATGATGAGAAAATTATGGCATAAGGGTTGAGTTGCGCGGACACACATCGGCGCGTACCCGCCTCATTGTCAATCGTGAAGGGCAGTTGTGACGCGGAATGGCTGAAAAATGATCGCTCTTGGATTGGGCCTTTTGGCGGCGCTGCTTTGGGGCTTGCATGATTTTTTCGTGCGGCTTTTGGCGAGCCGTGCGGATTCTTTGGCGCTCTTGGTATTGGTGTTTATGGTCGGCGCCGTCCTGATGGCTCCGTTTGCCCTATTTTCCGAAGGCTGGGATCGTTTTACCCCTGCAACAATTGGCTTTTCTCTGGTTTCAGGGCTCTTTTACGCAGGCGGTGGCTATGGGCTTTATCGTGCCTTTGCAATAGGGCCTGTCCGATTGGTTGCGCCGATTTGCGGCGCTTACCCTTTGCTTTCTGTCGCTTTTCATATGATGCGCGGTGGCGAGGCGGGCCCGATTGTATGGCTGGGCGTTTTCACGGTTGTGATCGGGATTTCAATGGTCACCCGAGGCGAAGCCGGGGAAAGCGCGGAGCGTCGTCTGCTGGCGGTTTTATGGTCCTTGCTTGGCGCTATAGGGTTTGCCTTTACGTTTGGCTTCTCCCAATGGGCGGCAGAAACGGCACCGGAAACGCCCGTAATTTGGATGGCGCGACTTATGGCCGTTGCTGCCGTCTGCCTAGCCGTGATCCTACGCGGTGGACCCATTACCCCCATCTTCTCGATGTGGCGGACAGCTTTGCTGCTTGGCACATTGGATACCGTTGCCTTGATGGCGATTGCACATGCGGGTGGCTTTCCGCACGCCGAATATGCGCCGGTTACGGCGTCGATGTTCGGTATAGTAACCGTTTTGCTTGCTTGGCGGTTTTTGAAGGAGACGATGCGACCCGTTCAATGGATCGGCATTATGGCCGCCTTTAGCGGATTGGCCCTGCTTAGTCTTGTTTGACAGGCCAACAAAAAACCCGCGCCTTTTGCAAGGGCGGGTTCCGTGTGAGTGGTCTAAGCCCCTCGTTTTTATTGGCACCGTCTGATGACGCCTCGCCGGTACATCCGTGGTCGGAAGTCTACGGACGATGCCCTTCCAGCCCTTCAGCGCCTTGCGGCAGCAGATTGGGCCAAAAAATTAGTCAACTGCCTTCAGATTATCAGCCGACATCTTGCCGCTCTTGCGATCAGCAACGAGTTCGTACGTGATCTTCTGACCTTCGCGAAGGTCACGCATGCCAGCACGCTCTACAGCGCTGATGTGCACGAATGCGTCGGCTCCGCCGTTATCCGGCTGAATGAAGCCAAAACCCTTGGTGGAGTTGAACCATTTTACAGTTCCAGTAGCCATCTTATATTCTCTTCCGAGTTCATGGTGGTGCAACCTAAGCCCCGCGGGCTAGGCCGTCGAATTTGCGTTTTCAGGAAAGAGAAATGTCGACCCGGGTAGAAATATCTGCGCGAGTTCATGTCGTCTAGCCGTCCATCGACCAAGTTGTTATGAGCCATAATCGCTTCAATGGCAAGAAAATTTAGGACCGAGACTATAAATAGGGTTAAAATCCTTTGTTTTCAATCGGTAAAAGCAGGCTGAGGGGCAGGTTAATCGCCCGAATTTGTCCGATTTTCTTACGTTATGTGGGGTTGACACTATCGGAACAGAGGAAGATCAGACCATAAACACGGTAATTGGAGAGGCGATGTTAACGACTACCGGATTTTGCTAAAGTGGAAATTGCACCGCCAATTTTGTCCCCGATACCGTTGAAATATCGAGCGTACCACCCATCTGCTCGACCAATAGCCGTATGAGCTTTATGCCGGTGCGCTTGTTCTGTTCAAACGCATCAAACCCAATTCCATCATCCGACACGCAAAGAAGGGCTGACTTTTGGTGTACTGACCCCTTCAGTGTGATTTGTATTGTTCCGACACCCTTAGGAAAGGCGTGCATATAGGCATTGGTTAGCAATTCCGTTGTAATGAGACCCAACACAGAGGCGCGGTCCAAATTCAGTTCAACGTCGTCGATAGTGCTAACGAGCTCGACGCTCGGGCGGGTTGAACCATAAATCTGAACGATTTCGCCAATCAAGCCCTTCATATAGGCTGCAATGGAAATCCCCTTTTCGCTGCCGGAAACGAGAAGCTGATCGTACACATGGGCCATGGCCATGACGCGGCTCGCTATTTTACGAAGGGTCACATGTGACGAATCTTCGTCCGGCCCCAGCTCGTCCATGCGGCTAATCAACATGCTGTGAATGATCTGTAGATTGTTGCGAACCCGATGGTGCAATTCGGCGGTTAGCAATGATTTTTGCTCAATCAGAGCGCTTTTCTCATCGATTAAGCGATCCCGCTTCTTGATTGACTGTTGTAGACTCCGTGTCTTTTTCGCCGATCTAATCGCCTGAGCGAGTATGTTGGTGAAACTTGTGAGAAAATTTATATCGTATTCATCGAATGCATTACGTTTTATACTATCCAATTCTAAGACACCGTAAGGAAATTTCTTTCCCTTTATAATAATGTCGATCGTAGAATTCACTTTATGTTCTTTATAGAATGCTGGAAATTGGAACTCCGCGCTATTTTTTACGTGAGAAAAGACCGGGAGTTCCGTTTCAAAGGCTCGGACTTGGGGCGATGTTTTGTCGGAGATGGCATAGGTGTACCCAATAACCCCCTCGTTCCAGCCATGGCCTGCGACGACAACAAGGTGCTTGGTTCGCCTGTTATATTCGCAAATTTTACTGAAATTTGCTCCAAGTAATTCCGAACAAATAATGCAGGCCCGATCAAGAATTCGAGTGACATTTTTTTCGCCAAATGCATAGCTTCCGAACTCGGCTATAGCCGTTTGTTGCCGTAATATTTTTTGTATACTATTCATTTTATTCCATTACTAAAAATAAATAACGAAAATTTTATAAATCGATATTTTTTATTATGCATAATGTATAAATTTTAATATATATCTAAAATTACATAAAGTTTATAAATTTTATAAATGATTTAATACATAAAAAAATTGATGTAAATCAAAAAAATAATATCATTTTAATATAAAAAATAAGAAGCATTGATAATTATCAACGATTCGAGATCGAATTATTGCTTAAAATGCTCAAAAATTGCGCAAGATATCGACGTAAATTTTCGTATTTTTTTGACGAAAACAAAACTTATATCGACCTTAGAGGAATCAACGAGGTGTCCATGAGGTCTACTGAATTATTGGTCTTGAATCGGCGATTGAAGCTTGCAGCTCTCGAGCGGCGTTTGTTTAAGATCAGGCACGATTATCAGTTGCTAATGTTGCTGCATCTCGGTTCAAAAGTTACCCCGATGAATCGGTCCGCTTTAGCAAAGCAAATTGATTGCAGCGAAGTATCGTTCCGAAAATACTATAATGAGCTTGCCGATAGCGGTTTGATCGAAATCATTCAGCAGATTAAGGACAAGCGAAAGAAAATCGTACAATTGACGGCGTTGGGACGAAAGGCGCTCGATGCTTACGAGAAAGAATTCAAAAATATTATGGCTTCATAATATTTTTCGATCGATCGGGCCTTGGCTTTATATTTTTGAGAACCGTATCATTCCAGCGGGCTCCCTTCTTCCGCATGGTTTGAACCATAAAGAACATCCGGCTTGCCACGAGGCTGATTTTTATAAACAACCCCTTTCGGCGAAAGCATTGCGTTGGTTAGCGTCCGCTCGGCGTGGAGCAGGCGGTGCGAGAGCAGGCGCTGGGCGTAATGGGCAACTGTTTTCGTGTAAGCGGGATCTTCGGCCAGGTTTACCAATTCGCCAGGATCATGCTTAAGGTCGAATAAAAGCGGGGGCAGCACTGTAAAATGCACATATTTAAAATCGCGATCCCGGATCACATTCAAGGTGCATTCGTCCGGCGTTAGATCGAGCGCTTTCTCATATCGTTCGGTAACGGGATTGCGGAAATCAAATTCCCAAAATACGGATTTACGCCAACGCTCCGGCGTTTCGCCTGAAAGCCATTCGCCGAGGGAGTGTCCATTGTTTTCATTTGGAATGGATGAGCCCATCCATTCCAGAATCGTGGGCATGAGATCAACCGACTCGGTAAAGGCCGATACCTTACGGCCACGGGCCGATTGGGGCGCATAGGGATCACGAATAATAAGCGGAATATGATTTGAACCATCGAAGAATCCGCCTTTGCCCCAGCACCAATGTTCGCCCAACATTTCGCCGTGATCGGACGTGAAGATGATCAGCGTTTCATCATATTCGCCGGTTGATTTTAAATGGTCGATGATGCGCCCGATTTGCGCGTCGACTTCCGCGATCAGGCCGAAATAGACCGCGCGCATCTCTTCCCGATCGCTTTCAGGCAAAGCGTGAATATCAAAAGGTGCATCGAAATAGCCAGGCGTCGACATTTCTTTGAGCCAGACATCAAGATAGGGATGACGGCCAGCTTCCTGCTCACGACTTGCCATGCGAACGGGTTTTGGCGGAACCGATATGTCTATCATGGAATCGTAGGGTGCAGGCGCAATGAGGGGCGGGTGGGGCCTTAGGAAGACGGCGTGGATCAGCCAGTCCTCTTTCCGGCGGAGCCTCAAATAGTCAATCACCTTATCGGCGATATAGGCTGTGTCGCTGTCCTCGGCTTTATATTTGGCAGGACCTCGCCAAAACCGCTTTGGGTCGGCGTTTGGGTCCGGTGGCGAGTAGATATCAAACAGGACATCCGGCATCGCGTAGCCTTTGCGCGCCAATTCAGTCATCCAGCCGGAGAGCGCGCCTTCATTCAGGGTTGCTTCAAGCCGGAAGCCGGGAAGTACGCCTTCAAAGCTGCGCAGGCGTGGATCGTCGGGGGCCATCTCGCGTGGATCCGCCGAGGAATCGGTGTAACCAAACAAGACGGGGTCGCGTCCCGCCCGCCGGGCCTCGAGGGCCAGATTGGTATGGCGTCGATCAAGCGGCGTACCGTTTCGCACCGAGCGGTGAATAAAAGGGTATAGCCCCGTAAGCAGTGTCGTCCGCGCCGGTCCACACGGGGCGGATGCGGTATAATGATCGCGAAAAAGCACGCCATCCGCGGCCAGCGCATCGAGATTGGGGGTGTGCGCGGCAGGATGGCCGAGGCAACCCAAAGCATCGCCACGCCATTGGTCTGCGGTGATAAAAAGAACTTTCCGTTGGCCCATGGATCATGCCTCCGCCTGATTGCGCGCGAATGGCGCAACGTTACACCGCAACCCCACGTGAATCGCAATGCGTCTCGCCATTGTTTTTAGAGGATATTTTCGACGGCTGGATGACGGGCGCCTTTAAACCGATAAATGCTTCCTAACATCGGCTTCGATCATCGTTGCCTTATCGCCGCTTAAAACGATCTGGCCGCGGTCCATCACGGCGTAAGTATCGCACAGATCGCGGGCGAAATCGAAATATTGCTCGACGAGCACAATCGCCATCTCGCCCTGTTCGCGCAATAGCGAAATCGCACGACCAATATCCTTAATCACGGAAGGTTGAATGCCTTCCGTTGGTTCATCAAGGATCAGTAATTTTGGCCGCATCACTAGGGCGCGCCCGATGGCCAATTGCTGCTGTTGCCCGCCTGATAAATCGCCGCCGCGCCTTTGTTTCATATCGGCCAGAACGGGAAAGAGTTCGAAGACAAGATCCGGCACCGTTTGTTGCGCGCGAGGAAGAGCCGCAAAGCCGGTTTCGAGATTTTCTTTGACGGTGAGCAGCGGAAAAATTTCACGCCCTTGCGGAACAAAGCCGATTCCGAGGCGGGCACGCTCATAGGATGGCATCGACGTGATTGATTGATCGGCCAATCGAATGTCACCTGCAGCAACCGTGTGTTGACCGGTAATGGCGCGCATCAAGGATGTCTTGCCAACGCCATTGCGGCCTAAGACGGCGGTTACTTTGCCAAGCTCGGCAGTTAATGAGACGTCGCGCAAGGCTTGAGCCGCACCATAGAACAGATCGATAGAGATTACGTCGAGCTGTGCCATGTTCTACCGTCCCAGATACACATCAATCACGCGGTCATTCGCGGATACGCTGTCGATCGTGCCTTCCGCCAGAACCGAGCCTTCGTGCAAACAGGTAACTTTGCAATTCAGCGCGCGGACGAAGCTCATATCGTGTTCTACCACGACCACGGCATGTTCGCCTGCAATGGACGCGAGAAGGCGCGCGGTTTCTTCAGTCTCAGCATCGGTCATGCCGGCAACGGGCTCATCGACCAAAAGCAGCTTCGGATTTTGGGCCAATAGCATTCCGATTTCTAGCCATTGCTTCTGGCCATGCGAAAGGCTGCCTGCGAGCCGATCCTTTAAATCGCCTAGGCGGATGATCGACAAGGCTTCTAAGATTTGGTTCACAGCGATCCGGTTCCGCCAACCGAATAGCGAAGAAAAGGCGGTTCGTGGGCCTTCCAATGCGAGGAGAAGATTGTCCTCGACCGTTTGATGGTCAAACACGGTAGGCTTTTGGAATTTACGGCCAATACCGAGTGATGCGATCGCACTTTCGTCCCGCGTCGTGAGATCAACAGATCCATCAAACACGACAGTTCCTTTGTCAGGGCGCGTTTTGCCGGTGACGACATCCATCATTGTCGTTTTGCCAGCGCCGTTGGGCCCTATGATGGCACGAAGCTCACCGCGGCCAACCACGAACGAAAGATCATTCAACGCTTTGAAACCATCAAAGCTGACGCTAACAGCATCGAGATAAAGAATGGAGTCGGTGAGATCGGAATTCATGCCGCCTCTCCTTTACCGCGAGCACCAAATCGGGCCGCCAATGCTCCAATGATTCCTTTTGGTAAAAACAAGGTCACTAAAATAAAAAGGGCACCAAGACCGTAGAGCCAGAAATCAGGGAAAGTGCCTGTCAGCCATGTCTTTGCGAAATTGACCAAGACTGCGCCGATCGCAGCACCGATCAACGTGCCACGACCACCTACGGCTACCCATATCACCGCCTCGATGGAATTGTCTGGGGCGAATTCAGACGGGTTAATAATGCCAACTTGCGGTACATATAAAGCACCGGCAATGCCTGCCATGGCGGCCGATACGACAAACACCAGCAATTTGTAATTCTCGACCCGATAGCCCAAAAATCGAGTGCGCGATTCCGCGTCACGAATGGACGCAAGGACTTGCCCGAAGCGTGATGCAACCATGGATCTGGCCACTAAAAAGCCAAACGCTAACATGACGGCGGTGATAGAAAAGAGCGTGGCGCGCGTAGCAGGGGCCTGTATCGAAAAACCGATAATATCCTTGAAATCAGTCAGACCATTATTGCCGCCAAATCCCATATCATTGCGGAAGAAAGCGAGTAGTAGTGCATAGGTGAGCGATTGGGTGATGATCGAAAGATAGACGCCTGTAACGCGTGACCGGAAGGCGAACCAGCCAAAGACCAAAGCAAGAAGGGCCGGCACCAAAATAATCATGACAAGCGCATAGGCGAAGTGATCGAAAAAATACCACGTGATCGGAAGTTCTTTCCAATTAAGAAAGACCATGAAGTCTGGCAAAATAGGATCGGCGTAAACGCCGCGCGCGCCAATCTGGCGCATCAAATACATACCCATCGCATAGCCACCGAGGGCAAAAAAGGCTCCGTGACCAAGGGATAGTATACCGCAATACCCCCACACCAAATCTAAGGCCAAAGCGAGTAAGGCATAAGAAAGATACTTACCCCAAAGCGAAACCAGATAGGTCGGAATATGAAACGTCGATCCATCGGGCACGGCAAGATTTAACACCGGAACGAACACTGCAATAAGGGCAAGAGCTACAATAAAGACGAGCGATGCCTTATCGAAGCGATGAAATAAAAACGCCATCATTGTTCGACCGCCCTTCCCTTTAGCGCGAAGAGGCCACGCGGACGGCGCTGGATAAAGAGAATAATGACAGCCAGCAAAATAATTTTACCGAGCACCGCCCCGGCAATGGGTTCAAGAAATTTATTGGCAAGACCCAGGCTCAAGGCGCCCAGTAATGTGCCCCATAAATTTCCAACGCCGCCGAACACAACAACCAAGAAACTATCGATGATGTAAGACTGGCCAAGATTGGGCGAGACATTATCGATTTGCGAGAGCGCAACGCCGGCAATGCCTGCAACACCAGACCCCAGCGCAAAGGTCAATGCATCAATAACAGGGGTGCGAATTCCCATCGCAGCTGCCATGCGACGGTTTTGGATGACAGCGCGCATACGAAGACCGAGGGACGTGCCGCGCATTACGCCTAGAAGCGCTAAGAAAACAGCGAGGCTGAAAAGGATAATCCAAAGCCGCCCATAGGTGATTTGAAACCCGTTCAAATTCCATACACCAGCCATATAAGAGGGTGCTCCGACTTCGCGGTTATTTGCCCCGAAAGCCGAGCGAACCGCTTGTTGCAGCATTAAACTTACACCCCATGTTGCAAGCAGTGTTTCAAGCGGGCGGCCATAGAGATAACGAATAACCGTGCGCTCGATCAGGAGTCCAACCAAAGCGGAAACACAAAACGCAAGCGGGATGGCGATCGGCAGTGACCAATCAAACAGACTTGGTGCTTTGGACCGAATAATTTCTTGCACCACAAAGGTTGTATAGGCGCCGAGCATCACCATCTCGCCATGCGCCATATTGATAATGCCCATTACGCCGAAAGTAATGGCCAGACCAATTGCGGCCAAGAGAAGAACGGAGCCAAGGGATAGGCCGTACCAAGCATTTTGGGCCGTCGAGAGAAGAGCGAGACGTCTTGAAATTCCCTTCGCCGCAAGGCTGGCGGCAGCTACGACAACAAATGAGGCGTTCGCTTCTGTTACGGAGTTCAAAAGCGCTAGGGCATCTTGATCCCCACGTTGACCAAGTTTTTCTGCGGCACCCACACGATCGGTTTCAGAAGCATCAGGCTTCAGGATGAGAACAGCGGCTCGGGCCTCTTCAAAATGTTGCCTAACGACTGGATCTGTCTCCTTAGCGATTACACTATCGAGTGCTACTAATGTCGTGGCATCGCGGGATTTAAACACGGCATCGGCGGCAGCCATTCGCTTTTGTGGGTCTGCGGATAGCAAGGTCATTGAACCAAGGGCCGCATCCAACGCGCGACGAACACGGTTATTGACTTTGACGGGTTTAAGGCCTGTTGGCTGTTCACTTGGCAATGCGTTGGTTGCCGCATCAATCCATTGACCCGAGGCATCTTTGAAAAAGATGGCCTTGTCTGACGGGCGATAGCTTAATCGTGAATCAGCCAATGCGTTAAGCACCGCTTCCGAGGATGCTATTCCGCTGGCGGCAAGCGCTGTAATACCTGTTTCAATGTCGCCATAATTATCGGTCGCTAATCGCTTTAAAACAATGTTGGCATCGTCAGCCCAAACGGGCTGTGATTCTAAACTGGCAAGTCCGATCAGGAGCCCAAGGATTAAGGTAAGCCGGCGAAGCATGGGATAAAGCCGATCGACGAGGGTGAATTTTAAGTGGGAAAAAAATGGGTGACCCGTAGGCCACCCATCTTAAAGTGAGTGTTCGATTAGCCTTTGCCACCGCACTTGCCGGTCTTCACATTGAAGTTACCGCAAGAAAGGGGAGCGCGCCAATCGGCAATCAGGTCTTTTGAACCTTCGAGATAGGGCGACCACTCATTCGCAACCACCGTACCTGGTGTCTGCCAGACGGTGTTGAATTGTCCATCTGCTTTGATTTCACCAATTAGAACAGGCTTGGTGATGTGGTGGTTCGGCATCATGGTCGATAGACCGCCGGTCAGGTTAGGAACCGATACACCAATCATCGCATCAATGACTTTCGACGGATCGGTTGTGCCTGCCTTTTCAACAGCCTTCACCCACATATTAAAGCCAATCACGTGAGCTTCCATAGGGTCGTTTGTCGTACGCTTTGGGTTCTTCGTATAGGCCTGCCACTTGGCAATGAAGTCCTTGTTTTCAGGCGTATCAACCGATTCAAAATAGTTCCAAGCGGCTAAGTGACCAACGA
Source organism: uncultured Hyphomicrobiales bacterium (assembly GCA_903877935.1). Lineage (GTDB taxonomy): Bacteria > Pseudomonadota > Alphaproteobacteria > Rhizobiales > Beijerinckiaceae > CAIUPE01. The sequence continues at coordinate 2,765 of CAIRGA010000211.1, read as the reverse complement.
GCGGCTTTGTATCAAGGCCCGCGAGCTCTTCTTCACCCACCGAGAAGGCAACCACTGGAATATCCGTCGCTTTGATGCCCTGGTTGCCGAGCTCCTTATAGAACGGAACGTTCGCGTCACCATTGATCGTCGAGACAACGGCAGTCTTTTTGCCTGCAGATCCGAACTTCTTAATATCGGCGACAATCGTCTGCCAATCGGAATGACCGAACGGCGTATAGTTGATCATAATATCGTCAGGTTTAACGCCCTTAGCCTTCAGATAGGCTTCGAGAATTTTGTTGGTCGTACGCGGATAGACATAATCTGTTCCGGCGAGAACCCAACGTTGGACCTTTTCATTTTCCATCAAATAGTCGACGGCAGGAATAGCCTGCTGATTTGGCGCAGCGCCTGTATAAAAGATGTTCTTAGAGGATTCCTCACCCTCATATTGAACGGGGTAGAAAAGGATCGAGTTCAATTCTTCAAACACAGGAAGAACGGATTTGCGCGATACGGATGTCCAACATCCAAATGTAGCAACAACCTTGTCCTTGGTGATGAGCTCACGAGCCTTTTCGGCGAAAAGGGGCCAATTTGATGCAGGATCAACAACAACGGCTTCCAGCTTCTTGCCGAGAACGCCGCCCTTTTTATTCTGCTCATCGATCAGATAGAGCATCGTATCCTTAAGGGTCGTCTCAGAAATCGCCATCGTACCCGAAAGCGAATGCAGAATACCGATTTTGATCGTGTCTTCGGCTTTCGCCGCTATGGAGGCTACGAGACTGCTAGCGACGAGCGCCGATACAGCCATTTTGGAGATGAGTTTCTTCATTGAATTCCCCTTGCAGAAAAATTGCGAACGAAATTCCTAACGCAAGCGGTATGCCAAAAATTTGATTAAACAAATTCAATGGCTTATCGCCGTGCACAAATTTTGTGCGCCGCAATATTTTGCAATAGCTGAAAACTATGAGGAAAATTTAGGCAAGCTTGCGGTGGCGATCACGCTCTGATCGGACGGATCCGCACTGTATTGAGGTACAAACGAACGAGCTGCATTCAATTCGGTTGATCGCCACTTTTGGGTTGGTAGCGTGGTAATGTTAACCCCCAACGGATACCTGCCGAACGCAGGGCCAATGCGGCTATAAATCCCAGAGCGACGGCAACATCCTGTGGTGCTCCAATATCCATCAGGGCAACAAATACCGTGGCACCGATAAGGGCGGCCGTGATGTAAATTTCTTGTCGAAGGATAACGGGGCTCTCGCCGCCGAGAATATCTCGAATGATACCGCCAAAGGTGGCGGTGGCTATGCCCATCGCGATAGAAATCGTTGATCCGGCCCCGTGGGCATAGGCATTACCAGCACCCGTCACGGCGAACAATGCTAATCCGATGGCATCTAACCACAAAAGATAGCGATAGCGGTGTTGAAGGATATGCGCGAAAAAGAAGGTCGCGCTGGCAATGCTGACGCAGGTTATAAGATAAGCGGGCTGCTTTATCCAGAAGATGGGCTGGTTCCCAAGTAAAACATCCCGGATTGTGCCGCCGCCAATACCCGTCACGCTGCCCAACAGCGCAAAGCCGACAATATCCATTCGCTTGCGTGACGCGACGAGCGCACCGGTAATCGAGAACACAGCCAATCCGAGCCAATCGAGGGCAATTATAAAATTTTGTAACATGGCGGACGATTAACACGGGCCTGACGTCGAGAATAGCAGAAATGGCCAAGCATTTCGCATGCAGCTAATCGCGTCGTATTGGACGTTAAAGCTCTCATCAACGCGTCCAAAGGATTGGAATTCAATATACTGGTGCTGCCGGAGAGGATTGAACTCTCGACCTCTCCCTTACCAATCAACCGAATTTTGGTACTTTTCCTATTTAAAACAATTACTTGTCAAAAGTAGTAAAGTAAAAAGTAGTAAAGTTTTTCAAAAATCCGAAATGTTGATATTTTTCAGCAGCTTGGTACGTAAATGGCGCCTTAAGTAGAGAATATCAATTAACCGGTATCCGAACCTTTCCGTATGTAATTCAGATATTTAAGAAAGTAGCATACTTTTTTGTAGCATACCTTGCTAAGGTTTAGACATGCAGTCGATTAGCTTAAATATATCAATTAGTTGGACGATAGCTAGAGATTTTCGTCACCAACGTCAAGGGAGAAACCCTCCAACAGATAAAGGCATTGGGCACCAAAAACTTATGTCCTGGATCACGTTAGTAAGATTTCGTAGCTGAATATGAAATTCAGTGTTTAAGTATCACAAAATCCATCGGGAATAATTGTGATGCGAGAAACCTTACAACGAATATGCGCTTTACAGCCTAAATACTCTTCCGAGAATACACCTGATATGGCTGAACGTGGGCGGCTAATTAGAACTGAACTCGCGGAGGAGCTCAGGGAACTGTCTACCTCAATGTCTCAAAGCTTTCTTGAATTTGCCGGAGACATTGCTGTTGAGGGCTCCGATGGGATTGGACGGAAGACCGAAGCACCTTGGGTTCGAATCTTCTCTCGAGAAATGTCGCCAACGCCACGTGAGGGCTTCTACATTGTCATCCACTTTGCAGCTGATGGAAGCGCAGTATTTATCACTGTCGGTTGTGGGTCGACCATATGGAAGGACGGTGATTTGAAAGCCGTATCAGACGAAGAGTTACAATCTCGGACTGGTTGGGCACGAAGTGTAATTCTGGAGAGATGGGGAACGCTTGAACCATTCGGTGATCAAATAGTCCTTGGAGCCAAAGCACCATT
>CAIRGA010000210.1 GCA_903877935.1 uncultured Hyphomicrobiales bacterium | reverse complement strand
TTTTCATTTAGCAACACAAGCACCGTCTAGCTCAGGCCGTGAGGCCGGATATCGGCTTGACGGATATAGATCCGGGAAAAATTTTCTCTGCCAACACAGTATTTGATAGCCCAAATTGCTCGCCCAAAATGCCTTTAAAAACCGAGCGCAAATCGGTTGTCGGCGCAAGATCCCGCCCTTCATATAATTGCGTCTGCTTAAGGCCGGGCCAATCGGCAATGATACGACCGCCTTTTACGGCGCCACCCACCAGAAAAGCGGCGGTTGCCGTCCCGTGATCTGTGCCGACCGTTCCGTTAATCTTCGCCGTCCGTCCAAATTCAGTGACAACGAGAATGGTTGTATTGTTCCAAACCGATTTAAGCCCCTGTTCAAACGCTGAAATCGCATTATCGAGCCCGCCGAGCAATTGCGCCAATCGGCCCGTCGCACCGCCCTCATTGGCATGCGTATCCCATCCACCGAAAGAAAGCGCGGCGATACGCGGTCCATCAGCCTGAGCCATCAATGCAGCCGCACCGGTTGCCGCAATACGCATCTGCTCAAATTCATTCCCACGCATTTTGCCAGGCTCTGCAACACCCGCCTTCATCGCTAGGCCATCCGTTCGTAATCCCTCTTGCAGCGCATCAGCCAATTGCGGATCGCGATGACGATATAAATCCATGATACGAGCGGACATATCATCCGAAGCTTTCGGTAATTCCGGCGCAGACCACCCCAAAACCGGCGCAGATCCTCGCATAATAACCGGTGTGACAGATCCAATCGAAAGCCCTGCCCTGCCGCCAATCCGTTCGCCCGGCGGCAGTGCTGCCAGCGCCCTATTGAGCCAGCCACTTTCATTGGCACTAACGCCCGCCAATCCCGTCTCCAGAACATCTTGCCCATCAAAATGGGATCGATCCCGATAGGGCGTCGCAACGGCATGAACAACAAGAGCTTGGTTCTGTTTATACAAACGGGCGAAATTTGGCATTGAAGGGTGGAGAGCAAAAAAACCATCCAGTGCAATCGCCGGATGATCGCCATCCATGGCCAGTGCAATTCCCGCATGGAGTGCTGCGTAATCGGGATCGCCGACGGGGGCGACCGCTTGCAATCCGTCCATGGCACCACGCAAAATAATCGTCACAAAGCGCGAATCTTTCCCGCCTGCCGCGAACGCAAATTTAGGGGCATAGGCCCAAGCCAATAAGGTGCCGGCTCCATGGATAACGGTTCGACGAGACAGATGCGGAATTGAGCCATTCGGGTCAAAAATGTGAGACGACATGGATTTATCTCCGCTGAAATTCGGGGGACATTAAAATCATCGCCAAAGCTTGCTCACGGCTATCGGCGCGGGCAACGGTTTGTCGTGTCTCGGGCGAAGCTGTTGCACCGAACAAAGCCGTCAAGAGGGCATCAGGTTCTTCCATCGTTTTGGCACGATGACCAAATTGAGCCGCTATATCCAACCGCACACTCAAACCTTCTGGTGAGAGCCAAAACGAGGAGTCGTCCGGATACCCGTTTGGACCAATAGGTTGCCAGAGCGGCTGGCCTAACGAGGTTAGCGCCCCGAGCATTACGCCGACATCGGGTGGGGTCTCCATGATCCGTGCGGCCGCGACGACGAATTCATAGGGCGAGCGCAACTTGGGCGCCGTCGTCTGCCAGCTCTCGGATGCGTCAATCATCGCTCTGGTGACCGCCATCAAATCACCATCGCTGGAGCGGTAAGCAGCCTCAAGCTTGGCTAATAGAGTTTTAGGAGGGGTATCACTGACAAAAGCGGTTGCCAATTTTCGGGCTATAAAGCGCGCTGCCGAAGGATGGCGTGCCAAGTCGCGCAAAACTGCCTCGCCCTGTTCCTTCCCACCTTCGGGATATGACTTGCCTAAGATGGTAATTTCACCGGGCTCATGGCGAGCAGGCGCAAAGGTAAAACGACCACCATAGAGTTCATCATTACCCGGATCATTATTTGTCCACCCTGTGATAACCCCTGCAAAATTGGTCACATCTGTCTGGGAATATCCACCATCGGATCCTAAAACGTGTAATTCGAGAATTTCTCGGGCAAGATTTTCATTAAGTCCATGTTTGCCATTATCGCCGGCACGGGAATGAGGCCCGATCGATTGCTGGTTATCGAGATAAAGAATCATCGCGGGATGTTGCTCGACCGCGATCAAAAGATCGGCAAATTTGCCAAGAATATGTGGACGAATAGCCTCACGCTCAAAAGCGCCTGCCATCGCTTTGATGGTGCCTGATTTTGCAACGGAAATAGCAAAATGATTGCTCCAGAACGACACGAGGCGTTCTAAAAATGGAGCTTGGGTTTCATTCGTTAGGGCAAACCGCGCTTCAGCTTCCGCTCGAAAAATAACATCGGGATAATAGGGCGGTGGCTTTGGTGCAGATTTATTCTTTTCGTCCGCCTTTGCGGCACTGCCGTTCATCTGCATTTGGGGCTGCATCATTGCAGCCTGCATCGCGGGCGGTTGCATTTCTCGCTCGCGCCGTCGGCGCTCATCGTCCGCCCACTGCAATCGCCAAGCGACATCGGAAGTGGGCAGATCTTTATTAATTAACAGAGCAGCTTTAGGATTTAGCAACTGCTTGCGTAAATCGTTCCGCGGATCGCCCTTTAAACGCGCTAAGTCTTTCGGACCTGCCCCTAGGCCAAACCGGTTCATCGCCAAAATTATTTCATGTTGAGTCGTGGGCACAAGCATATGAAATACCTTTTCTTAAAACCCGATCATGGACATGAATCGAGCGGAATTAAGGCTACGTAACGGCAATTCATTGATAAATAAATGACAGACACGTCAATTTGAATCCAGCGACACAATCACCCCTTGCCCAGACCGCTGATTCAGCCCATTTTGGACCCATGGCCAAAACACCGAAATCTTCGTCCAAATCGACCGGTAAAGCGTCGAAGCCCGATCTTCTGCCGCTCGATGAGCATTTGGCGGCGCTGCTCAACCCTGCTTTGACGCAAGAGCGGCAATCCCAAGCCAATGCGCGGGCGCAACTCGAAAGTGGCCGCGCCGAAGGCTTTGGTGAAGCCCCGCAAGCGGCCTATAGCGCCGAGACAAGCCAGCCAACCTCGATTACCATGGCAGATATCGCGTTAAAAAAGGCGCTAAAGATTGCCGAAGCCACGCCTGAAGGCCCGCGTCGGGGCGATCGTATCCGCGACAAGGACATTTCCCGCGATGCCATGTTGCAGGAAGCGCCGCGCCGCGTCCGGCAAGGCAATGTGAAAAAAGACAAGGAAGAGCTGGACGACGAAACCGTCACCGGCTCCGGCGCTACGCTCACCGCGCTTAAAGAACTCCTCGAAGGCGGCGATCCGCGCTTTCGCGACAAGGTTGAATGGACACCGCATCGCCCGCTTCGCCCTGAAAAGTCCGAAGGCGGCTATCGCTTCGAAATCGTATCGGAATATCAACCGGCGGGCGATCAACCCACCGCGATCAAAGCGCTGGTCGAAGGCATTGCCGAGCTTGACCGCGATCAGGTGCTGCTCGGGGTTACGGGTTCCGGCAAAACCTTCACCATGGCGCAAGTGATCGAGAAGACGCAGCGCCCCGCGCTTATTCTCGCGCCGAATAAGACACTAGCGGCCCAGCTCTATGGCGAGTTCAAGAGCTTCTTCCCCAACAATGCGGTGGAGTATTTCGTCTCCTATTATGATTACTATCAGCCCGAAGCCTATGTGCCGCGTACCGATACCTTTATCGAAAAAGAATCGACCATCAACGAGCAGATCGACCGGATGCGCCACGCGGCCACCCGCGCTTTGCTCGAACGCGATGATGTGATTATCGTTGCCTCGGTTTCCTGCATTTACGGTATCGGCTCGGTCGAGACCTACACCGCCATGACGTTTGCGGTGAAGGTGGGCGAAGTGGTGGCACAACGCCAGCTCATCGCCGACCTTGTGGCGCTACAATATAAGCGTTCCGGCGGCGATTTTGTCCGCGGCTCCTTCCGCGTGCGTGGCGACATTATCGAAGTCTTTCCTGCCCATTATGAGGACCGCGCCTGGCGTGTGTCGATGTTCGGTGACGAAGTCGAAAGCATTGTTGAATTCGATCCGCTGACCGGCAATAAGACCGCCGATCTGGAGGCCGTAAAGGTCTACGCCAATTCGCATTATGTCACGCCGCGCCCGACTTTGTTGCAATCGATCAAAGGCATCAAAGAAGAGCTGAAGCATCGGCTCGACGATCTCCACCGCTCGGGCCGTTTGCTCGAAGCGCAACGGCTGGAGCAGCGCACGCTGTTCGATCTCGAAATGCTGGAAGCCACCGGCGTGTGCCAAGGTATCGAGAATTACTCGCGCTATCTCACAGGCCGTAAACCTGGCGAGCCGCCGCCGACTTTGTTCGAATATCTGCCCGATAACGCTCTGGTGTTTACCGATGAGAGCCACGTCACCGTGCCGCAAATCGGCGGCATGTATCGCGGCGACTTTAAGCGCAAGGCGACGCTCGCCGAATACGGTTTCCGCCTCCCGTCCTGCCTCGATAACCGGCCGTTGCGGTTCGAGGAATGGAACGCCATGCGCCCGCAAACCGTGCATGTCTCGGCCACGCCCGGCGAATGGGAAATGGAGCAAACCGGCGGCGTGTTTGTTGAACAGGTCATCCGCCCGACCGGCCTCATCGACCCTGAAGTCATTATCCGACCCGCGCGCGCGCAGGTCGATGATCTCTTGGGCGAAGTGCGCGAAGTTTCCGCCCAAGGCTTTCGCACACTGGTCACCGTCCTCACCAAACGCATGGCCGAGGACCTCACCGAATATCTGCACGAGAATGGCGTCCGCGTGCGCTATATGCATTCCGATATCGATACGATCGAGCGCATCGAAATCATCCGCGATCTACGCCTTGGCACCTTCGATGTACTGATCGGCATCAACCTGCTGCGCGAAGGCCTCGATATTCCCGAATGCGCACTGGTCGCCATTCTCGATGCCGACAAAGAAGGCTTTTTGCGCTCGGAAACCTCGCTCATCCAAACCATTGGCCGCGCCGCGCGTAATGTCGAAGGCAAGGTCGTGCTCTATGCCGATAAAATCACCGGCTCCATGGAACGCGCGATGGCGGAAACCTCGCGCCGCCGCGAGAAGCAACGCGCCTATAATCTCGAACACGGCATCACGCCAGAATCGATCAAGCGCGGCATCTCGGATATTTTAGACAGCGTCTATGAGCGCGACCATGTGCAGGTCGACATCGGCATGGCCAACGCGCCGAGTGCCGGCCACAACATGAAAGCCACCCTCGCAGACCTCGAAAAACGCATGCGCGAGGCGGCGGCTAATCTGGAGTTCGAAACGGCGGCAAGACTTCGTGATGAGATCAAGCGGCTGGAAGCCACAGAGCTTGCCATCGCCAATGATCCGTTAGCGCGGCAATCGGATGTCGAGCGAGAGGCCGGACGGTTTAAGGGCGAACGCATGTATGGCTCAGCGGCCAACCTGCCACCCACGCGGGCGCACAAGCCGACGGATGCCGATATGGGGCCGCATAATTGGGGTGGGGGTGAGGCAAAGCCTAGGAAGAGGTAATTCGTTGTCCGACATTGCGAGCGAACGCGTACAACCCAGTTGATGCTGCAGGAATGAGCGCAATTATAGCCCGGCAATCCAATAAGTACAGCTAGCTAGATTGCTTCGCTAGCGCTCGCAAAGACGGGTTGGCAAAGACCCTATACCGGTATCCTAACCGTCGCCCGCAACCCGCCCATCGGGCTATCCACCAGCACCACGTCACCGCCATGCGTGCGCACAATATCGCGCGCAATCGAGAGCCCTAAGCCCGATCCGCCCTCATCCACATTGCGCGCTTCATCGAGCCGCACAAACGGCTTGAACACGTCCTCGCGGCGGCTGGCGGGAATACCGGGGCCGTCGTCGTCGATGTGGAACAGCAACCACCGCCCATCGAGTACGGCTGACAAAGCTATCTTGTCGCCATGGCGCACCGCATTGTTGACGAGATTGACGAGGCACCGTTTGATGGCATCGCGGCGGATAATCACCACCGGATCGCCCGACACATCGATGGTTGTCGGGTGCCCCTGCCGCTCGCCATCGGCTTTCAGCTCGGCGAGCAGCGCGCGAACAGAGACAGGTTCGGCGGGCTCGGCGACGTCGCCGCGAGCGAAAGCGAGGTAGCCTTCGAGCATGCGCGACATTTCATCGACGTCTTTCTTAAGTGCCTCCAATTCTGGGCTTTCCTCCGTCATTTCCAACGATAAGCGAAAGCGCGTCAAAATCGTTCGTAAATCATGGCTCACGCCGTTGAGCATCGTCGTGCGTTGTTCTAATGCACGTTCGATGCGGCGTTTCATTTCTAAAAACGCCATACCTGCTTGGCGGACTTCTTTCGCGCCCCGTGGGCGATAATCAATCTCGCGACCTTTACCAAAGCTCTCAGCGGCTTCGGCCAGTTGCAACACAGGCTTAATCTGATTGCGTAAAAATAAAATAGCGACCAAAAGCAAGACGAGGGACGTTCCCACCATCCATAGAATAAAAATATGGGTATTCGACGCATATGCCTGCGAACGTTGGGTTAAGACTCGTAAAATACCCCAATCCAATTGAACCCTTATTTCAATGAGATCAGATGAACCAACCGTATCGATCCAATAAGGCCGTTTGATGATGTTATCGATCTCATCGGATAACGCGCTATCAAGAATTGAAAAAAACGGACGAACGCCTGCCGTTGGTAGCGGCCCGGCTGGTAAAATTTCAATATCAAGCCCCATACGTTCGCCAGCGATTTTAATCACGTCATTGGCCAGCTGATGTTGCTTTGAGAGTTCCATGACATCAATCACGGAGCCTATATCGCGTACAACCGCGGCTGATAAGCGCCGCGTTACCAATTGCCAATGACGCTCCATAAACACATATGCAACAACCGATTGTAAGAGTACCATCGGCGCGATAATAATGATCAATGCGCGTGTAAACAAAGCTTTTGGCATGCGGCTTGCCAACCAATCCGCCAAGCGCCGATAGGGCTTTAAGAATCCGTTTATGGGCAATGCTATTTTGGCCATAGGCTAATCCACCAATAATCGGTAGCCAAAGCCACGCACGGTTTGCAGATGCAATGGGTTGGATGGATCGACCTCAATCTTACGACGCAAGCGATTGATCTGAACGTCTACCGTCCGTTCTCCCAATTCATCATCACCGGCAATTTCTTCACGCGGCACGGCCTCACCGGCCTTACGAGCGAGGATTTGAAGCAATTCCCGTTCGCGGTCCGTAAGCCTAATGACGTCATCAGCGTGCCGTAATTCAGCACGTTCAATCTTAAAGACATAGCTGCCAAATCGAACGATATCTGATGGCTCGATCGCCTTAGCGGTCGCAACTGCAGTACGCCGTAGCATATTGTTCAACCGCAGTAAAAGTTCACGCGGTTCAAACGGCTTTGGCAGATAATCATCGGCACCAATCTCAAGCCCTTGAATGCGATCATCTGTCTCAACGCGTGCCGTCAACATCATGATCGGAATATCCGACTCTTTTCGTAAGAATCGCGCAAACTCAAATCCATTTTCACCCGGCATCATGACATCAAGGACAACACCATCGAAGATGAATAATTCACGGCGCTCACGTGCCTCAACCGTGTCCTTTGCAACCGTGACACGAAATCCGTTATCGACCAAAAATCGTGAGAGCAATTCCCGTAAGCGCCGATCATCGTCGACCACAAGTATATGTGGGGAATTAACCGATGTCGCTACACGTGGACGGGTTGCATTCATTGTGCATGACCTTTGGCAGCAACCACCCTCTGCACATCACGCCGCTCCGATGGATCAATCATCGCCTCCAAAAACCGCCGCGCAATAACGGCGTTTGAAGGACCGATCTCCGAAATAGCACGGCCGATACGCTGCATCTGAAGGGCAGCAAGATGATCGGCAAGATGTTTACCCTTTGAGGTGACATGCAAATGACGTTGACGTCGATCCTCGACGCCTAATCGGCTTTCAATAAAGTCCTTCGAAATCAATTCTTTTAGAACTCGGTTCAGACTCTGCTTTGTAATCTTCAAAATATCTAATAATTCGGCAATCGTAAGCCCCGGATTACGATCAACAAAATGGATCACGCGATGATGCGCCCGGCCAAAGCCATAGTCTTCCAACAGACGATCAGGATCACCCACAAAGTCCCGATAGGCAAAGAATAATAATTCAATCAGCTCAAACAGCGCAGCCGCGTCACCACGGTCGGGGATTAAAGCTGCCGCTAATAATTGGTCCTGTCTCATCCTAGACACCTTACCCCAACCTTGAACCTTAGCCAATATTTATGTCAGTGATGTTGACATATTTCAACCCGATTGTTACCTGTAGGCTCAAAGGCGACCTTGATCGCCACAAATCTATGGAGCGCCCAATGTCCGTGATCCCTTTTGACCTCCGTGACGGCTATATCTGGCTCGACGGCAAACTCGTTGACTGGAAAGATGCAAAACTTCACGTCCTCAGCCATGGCCTTCATTATGGCTCATCGGTCTTCGAGGGCGAGCGCGCCTATGGCGGGCAGATTTTCAAATCCACCGAGCATTCAGAGCGCTTTCTTAATTCGGCTGACATTCTCGGCTTCGATATCCCCTATTCTGTGGCCGAATTAAACGCGGCCAAAGATCTGGTCGTTGCGAAAAACGGTTTTAAGAACTGTTATGTTCGCCCGGTTGCCTGGCGCGGTAGTGAAATGATGGCGATTTCCGCCCAGAACGCAACAATCCATGTAGCAATCGCGACGTGGGATTGGCCATCCATGTTCGACACGGCTCAAAAGATGAAAGGTATTCGGATTGATATAGCCGATTACCGTCGCCCTGATCCCGTTACGGCGCCCGTTCACGCCAAGGCTGCCGGTCTCTATATGATCTGCACGATTTCAAAACATCGCGCGGAGAAAAAAGGGTATGCCGACGCCATGATGCTCGATTGGCAGGGCCGCGTGGCCGAATGCACGGGTGCCAACATCTTTTTCGTGAAAGACGGCGCACTCCATACCCCGATCGCCGATTGTTTCTTAAACGGCATCACACGGCAAACGATTATCGCGCTCGCCAAAGAAAATGGCATCGCAGTCCATGAACGCAGGATCATGCCGGAAGAGCTTGCTGGCTTTCAGGAATGCTTTATCTGCGGCACCGGTGCCGAGGTAACGCCTGTTTCAGAAGTTGGCAGTTACACCTTCACCCCGGGTGCCGTATCCCGCACGATGCTCGATGCGTACACCGCGGCGGTCACGCCCCAAGCAATGGCTGCTGAATAAGGATGATCGTCAATAAAGCCGGCCGCCCGAAGGAACGTGGCGGTCGGGTCTAATTAGCATAACCTTGCCGTTTTCATCTGGTACGCCAAGGGTTAAAACTTCTGACATAAACGGACCAATCTGGCGCGGTGGAAAATTCACGACAGCCAATACTTGCGTTCCAACAAGCGCATCGGCCCTATGATTTTCGGTAATCTGTGCCGATGAGCGCTTTACCCCAATATCACCACCAAAATCGATCCGTAATTTGATGGCGGGTTTACGCGCTTCCGGAAACGGCTCAGCCGCAATGATGGTGCCGACCCGGATATCAACCTTCAAAAAATCGTCGAAGTTAATTTGGGCCGCTAATTCACTTGCTTCATGCATCCGATCGAACTCTCAAATCGACGGGTCTAGATCCGGATTACCACGCGGAGTCGATGTCCGATCAGCCATCCGAAAGCCCCGCTCAGCGGCACGATGCAAAGCGCCTGACAATGGAGCGGTCAGGCGGCACAAATCATCCAGCCGACTAATCACCATCCCGCCACGCTTCAATTCTGTGTCCATTGCTGCCATGGTCCGCGAAAGGCCTGGATCTTCGTCATGATACCAAACATCTAAGAGCTTCGCGAACATCAAGACGCTTCCTTGCAACTTGATGAGCCCCATCGGCCCTTCCGTATCAATACCAGCCGAGGCCAACATAAACCGCATGGAGTTCATCGCGACCTGATTAAGTGCTGCGAGCGACAATGGATCCCGGGATAATGCCGGTGTCATCCGCTTTAAGGCTTCTTTGTAGGGCGAAAGCGCATCGAAGCGCCGCATCAGCACATCAAAGATCCGATCCTTGTCGGATTCAGAGGCAAGGTCCTCATTATCGCCGGCAAGCACAGCATGGTCGATCCGCCGCGCAAACGCCGCAAGAATGGCCCCTTTTGATGGAAAAAGATCTCTAAACTCTGCCAAAGAAAGTTCGGCATGTTCCGCGATGTCGCCAATCTCAATCTGGTCCCAGTCACGCTCGGCTGCCAACGCCATCAGGGCATCAATCACGCGGTCGCGTGTAGTGCCACCTGAAATTTCCGCTGCTTTGGCCATAACGTGTCCTCCGGTTGAACCACATCTATAGCAAATGGCGACCCAAAGAGCGATTGTCTATAGCAATCAGCCCGACAATTCAGTCGCGCGACGCCTCGCCGCACGCACAGTGCCGGCGACGAGCGGCTCTAATCCGTTGTCTGCCATCAGAATGTGAAGCCCTGCCGCCGTCGTACCGCCCGGCGAGGTTACGTTTTGACGTAGCGTCGCAGCCGAAAGAGGAGATTTGAACAGCAGTTCTCCTGCACCTTCCACCGTTGCTCGAGCAAGCCTGAGCGCCAAATCGGGCGGAAGCCCTTCGGCCTCCCCTGCTTTCGCCAAACATTCCACGAGATAAAAAACATAAGCAGGCCCGGAGCCCGATACACCCGTCACCGCATCTATAAGTGCCTCGCGGTCAACCCATTCGACTCTTCCGACGCCCTTAAGGAGCGTATCAGCAATCGCTTTTTGGCGGACTGAAACGTCAGCATTTGCAACGGCACCGGATATTCCTCGTCCAACCGAGGCCGGAAGATTGGGCATAGCACGGACAAAAGCCCGTGCGTGAGGTAGCCGATCCTTTAAATTGGAAATGGTCTTTCCAGCTAAAATCGAAAGAACAAGCGTTCCCTCGCCCGCAAGCGGAGCAAGCGTTGGCGTTGCCGCATCAAGCATTTGAGGCTTAATGCCGAGCACGAGTACATCGGGCGGTGCAATCGAAGCATGAACTGGATTAATCGCAATGCCGAGTGCCGCGCAATAAGCCGACATTTCAGCCAAAGGAAGGGGATCGATCACCGTGACGGCGCTCCCCGCCAATCCCGATGCGATCCAACCTTCGAGCATCGCGCCGCCCATTTTCCCGGCGCCAACGAGAACAAGCGATTTAGGAAACTCCGTGGTCATCGTAAGCTTAACCTCCCAAAAGACTTGGCCGGTCAGGCCTCGCCAACGGTTTCAAACATGGTGGCAGCTAAGGCCTCCGCAGCAGATTTTCCAGACCACATGACAAATTGGAAGGCTTGAAAATGCCGATCACAACAATCAACGGCCAAACTTAATAAGGCCTCACATTGCGCCCCGCTTGGCTCGGCGCCGCCAGATAACATAAGGGAATGGCGGAACATCACGACATCGGTTTCTGACCACATATCGAAATGGCCGATCCAAAGCTGCTCATTGATACGCGACATTAAATCCGTGATCTCAGAACGCTTACGTTCAGGGATTTTGAGATCAAACGCGCAAGCCACATGGAGCGCCTCGATATCCTCGAGCCAGGTGAACGCGACATCATAGGAAGTCCAACGACCAGCAATTGTAATCGCAATCTCATCATCGCCCGCACGGTCAAAGCTCCAATCACGGAGGCTGGCCAAGCGTTCGACGATATCGAGCGGATGCTCGCTGCGGTCGTTATTAAAAGAATCAGTTAGCGACATTTCGTATCCAGCGCCGCGACCCGTCACTCCGATGGGAGTGCTTTAAGTCATGAGGCACTGCGGACGCTCACGGATTCGCATGAATCGCACAATCATCGGATTTTACTGTCCACAGACGTTTACATAAACGTCCGCGCCCATTCCCTCGATTGATTCGATCGAATCAGGACAGTTTTTGTTCCAATTCGACAATCCGCGCGGCTAGGCGTTCGTTCTCTTCGCGAGCCAGAATAGCCATCGCGCGGACGGCCTCAAACTCCTCGCGCGAGACCACGTCGAGATCCCGAATCAAGCGCTCAAGCTGGGCCTTCATCACCCCTTCAGCCTCTCTTTTAACACCCGTCGCGACGCCTGCGGCGTCTGTCATCAGGCGCGCAAAATTATCAAATAAAGGATTTCCGGACTGCGTCATATTCTTAAGCTTCCAAATGATGGTGTGGTTTTGTTGATTTTCTCTACCACGCTTAACGTCGCTTGCCATCCTGTTCTTGACGCAAGGGGTTTGACGAGGCAAGCGTGGGGAAATGAGGTTTTAAATGCCAGTTTTTGTATTGCCCTTTCCACAAATCGATCCGGTATTGATTGAGTTTGGGCCTTTTGTGGTTCGTTGGTATGCATTGGCCTATATTGCGGGGCTCATTCTGGGCTGGCAGCTAGCCTTTGTCATCGCTTCGAAGTCCTCTCTTTGGGGGACGAGGGCCCCGCCCAACCATCAAGCCATTGACGATCTCTTGGTCTATATGGCGCTCGGAATTGTCGTCGGAGGACGACTCGGCCATGTCGTCTTTTATGAGTCGAGCTATTACCTTGCCAATCCGGGCGAGATTTTAGCCGTCTGGCATGGCGGTATGGCCTTTCATGGCGGGCTAATCGGGGCAAGTATCGCAATGGTCGTCCTCGCAAGAGTCCACCGGCTGCCCATCCTTGCCCTCACGGACATAGCGGCTGTCGTTTCGCCCATCGGTCTCTTTTTCGGCCGCATCGCCAATTTCATCAATGGCGAATTATGGGGTCGTCCGACCGATGTTGCCTGGGCCATGGTTTTTCCGCGTGCCGATGAGCAGCCACGCCATCCCAGCCAACTCTATGAGGCGGGCTTGGAAGGTCTTTTGATCTTTATCACGCTAGGATTAGTCGCCCGATATGGCGGCCTAAAGCGTCCGGGCCTGTTATCCGGATTATTCGGCGTGCTTTACGCGATCACTCGCACAATATCTGAATTCTTCCGAGACCCTGACCCCAATAGCGAGCTTCTCGCCGGAGGCTTTACTATGGGTATGGTTTTGTCGGCACCGTTGGTCGTTTTAGGCCTCTGGCTGATCTGGCGCAGTACCCGTTCAACACCGCTGTCATGACACCGCTAAGCGAAGAAATTAAAAATCTGATCAGGCTTGAAGGACCCATCAGCCTAGAGCGCTATATGACGATAGCTTTGAGCGACCCACGCTATGGTTATTACATGACGCGTGACCCGTTTGGTGCAAAGGGTGACTTCACGACGTCACCGGAAATATCGCAAATATTTGGCGAGCTATTAGGCCTTTGGTGTGCAGATTTGTGGATTCGCATGGGATGCCCGGCTGCAATCTCCCTGGTCGAGCTCGGCCCCGGTCGCGGCACACTCATGCACGATGCGTTGCGTGCGATGAAAAGCGTAAAGGGTTTGATGTCTGCCGTTCGCGTTACCTTAGTAGAGACAAGTCCAACATTGCGGGATGCCCAACGACAATTATTGGAACCATCGGGTATCCCTATCCAATGGCAATCCGACGTGGCATCGCTTCCTGAGCTCCCGACACTCTTCATCGCCAATGAATTTTTTGATGCCCTCCCCGTCCGTCAATATCAAAGAAGCCAGGGCCAGTGGCACGAGCGGCTTATCGGCCTCAATGAACAAAATAAGCTTATCATTGGACTGGCTCAAGAACCTGAAAGGGCAATCACTCTTGATGCCATTGAAGGCAGTCTATTGGAACGTTGCCTTATTGGTGAAGCCATTATGGATGAGCTAGCAACCCATATCGCACATGTTGGTGGCGTAGGCATCGCTATTGACTATGGCCATACCCAATCGGGTTTGGGAGAAACGTTGCAAGCCATGCGAGGCCATGACTATGTTGATCCCTTAAACGACCCTGGCGAAGCCGACCTAACAACCCATGTCGATTTCCAACGTTTAGCGGCTATCGCCCTGCGTCGCGGCAACACCATCAGCGGACCAATCCTCCAGGCTGACTTTTTAGAAGCACTCGGCATTCGGCAACGCGGCGAAAGGCTCCAAAAATCGGCTACGGTCGCTCAAGCAAACGCGATTGCTTTAGCCGTCAATCGACTAACGGATCGATCACCAAAGCAAATGGGAAGCCTATTCAAAGTATTGTGTTTCCGCCATTCTAGCGCACCAAACCCCGCGGGATTTAATGAATAAGATGCCCCAATCACTCTTAACGCCCCTTCAAGACGAGGCGCTTACCTTTAATCGCATTCAACACGCTTTTTTTACGCGCGAAGGTGGTGTGTCTACTGGCCTCTATCGTTCACTCAATGGTGGGCTTGGATCGTCCGATGACGCCGACAGCGTGCATGAAAATCGTAGGCGCATGGCGGCTTTTATGGGTGTTCACGACGATCATTTTTTAAGCCTTTATCAAATCCATTCACCCGAGGTTATAACCGTTACCGAGGCATGGACCCATCTCGATCGGCCAAAGGCTGATGCAATGGTCACGCGCCTAGAAGGTCTGACATTGGCCATCGCCACTGCCGATTGTGGGCCCATTCTGTTTGCCGATCCAGGAGGGCGCGTGATTGGTGCAGCCCATGCAGGTTGGAAAGGCGCTCTTCACGGCGTCCTTGAAGCCACCCTAATTGCGATGGAAAAAATCGGCGCGCGGCGGGAGCAGATAACGGCTGTGTTAGGCCCGACCATCAGTCAGAGCGCCTATGAAGTGGGCCCAGAGTTTAAAGAACAGTTTTTGACAATCGACCCGACTTACGCATCCTTTTTTGTCAATGGAAATAGCGCAGGAAAGAGCTTTTTTGATCTTCCCTCCTTCATAGGCCATCGTCTAAAGCAAGCCAATATCAAGCATTTTTCATCGCTCAATGAATGTACTTATGCCCATGAAATGCGCTTCTTCAGCTACCGGCGCGCAACCCATCGCGGCGAAAAAGATTATGGCCGCCTCATATCGGCAATAGCACTCAACGCACAATGATATCGGGTGTTTGCCATCCAATGTGTTGACCAGAATCGACGGCTATCAATTCACCCGTGACAGCACGTGCTCCGGCTAGATAGAGCACGGCATCGGCAATATCGCGGGGGTCAACCGCGCGTTCCAGCGGAACACCCAAGGCTTCTTGCCTTAAACCGGCCTCGCCGTCATGGGGGTTAGGTAGCGTAGGCCCCGGACCCACGGCATTGACCCGAATGCGAGGCGCAAGAGCCTGCGCCATCGTAACCGTTGCAACATCCAATGCAGCCTTTGAAAGGGTATAGGTAAAATGCTGCGGCGTAAGCTTTAACACCCGATGATCAATAATATTCACGATTGAAGGGTTCTGCTCCTTGGCAGCAAGCAACGCAAATTCACGTGCCAGTTTGATGGGAGCAAGAAGATTGATCGCCATATGCGCCTCAAAGGAATCCTCGCTAAAGTCCATAAGTGTATCGGAATGAAAAATCGCGGCATTGTTCACAAGGAGCGATAGGGGTCCAAAAACTTCTGAAGCATTGGCGATGAGATGATCCCGCCCGGCAGGCTTTGATAGATCAGCAGCCAAAGCATGTGCCGTTCCACCTTGCGCTTCGATATCAGCGGCCAAAGCATGTGCCTCATCAAATGATCCATTAGCGTGGACGACAACGGCATATCCAACTTCCGCCAACCGCCGAGAAATAACAGCACCCACACGGCGCGCGCCGCCCGTTACAAGGGCAATCGGCCGGGAAGCATTTGACGCATCAGGGTTAATCATAAGGTCCTTTCAGGAACTGCTGGGCATGATCGGCAAATGATCAACTCTTCATAACACGCACGGACCAGCCATTCGGTTTACCTTTTGGTTACCTTATTTGCAGACATGGCTTCGGAACAGCAGCTTCAACCGTTAAAATGCAACCAACTGCAAAACTCATCGAACTCAACGCTAGGAAGTAACCATGTCACGGCGGAAATTAGGCTATTTGGCTGCTTTGCCGGCTCTTTTGGTGTTAAATTCGGGCTTGGCGCGGGCCGATGACATGTTTGGCGGTTCGGCGTCCGGCCAGTCCGTCTGGCAAGGTGGCTATATTGGCGCGCATGGTGGCGCAGGCCTTGGTACTGCTGGCAGCCTAACGACGGGCGGTACTTTAGTTGGCATGCATGGTGGTGTTAATTTTCAAGCCAATCAGCTTGTTGGCGGCGGAGAAGTTGACGTCACGGCCTCCCAAATCAAAAACACCGCGACCAGCGAGAGTTTTACCCAAAAATGGATGACGTCCGGCCGTATACGCGGCGGACTTACATTCGGCAATTTACTCACTTATGGCACCGCAGGTCTTGCCGCCAGCTCGATGAATTACACCAACACCTATTCAACGGACGCGACAAAATTCGGTTGGGTATACGGTGGTGGAGTAGAAGCAATGGTAATGCCGCATGTTGTTTTACGCGGCGAGTTTTTACACTATGACCTCGGCAGCTCATCCTATGTAAATTCAAACGCACAGTCCGTATCACTCGATACGCAATCGAACGTATTCAGATTCGGAATTGGTTATAAATTCTAGCTTTTTTAAATTTTATAGTTCGTTTTATAAAAGTAAACGAATGTTTAATTTGGAACTTATTCCGTTTTACATCGTTTCTTATTTTGATCACGATCAAAGCATAATCTTGCCTTGTTTTGACGCTATCCCATCTTTCCATCGTAGAACGATGATCATCTCTCGCTCTACGTCATGCCGTGTCTAACCCATGGTCTCAATATCATGGGAATTATCATTAGGAGCGTATCATTATGAAAATCCTTGCTCGCATGGGACTTGCTGCATCAGCGCTACTCATCACGTCAGCAGCATTTGCTGCCGATCTACCAGCGAAAAAACAAGCGCCTGCCGCCATGCCAATGGCTGCCCCCCGCGTCTTCACGTGGAACGGTGTCTATGGCGGATTTAACGGCGGCTACGGCTCTGGCAATTTTACGTCCGACGGTCGGGGAGCGTTCGGCAGTCCAACCGGCGGCCTGATTGGCTTCACGGGTGGCTATAACTACCAAATGCCTAATAATTGGGTTGTCGGTATTGAAGGCGACATCGATATGGGCAACATCAAATCGAGCGGAACAGCAGGCTCTAGCGAGCTTCGCTATATGAATACGGTGCGAGGTCGCGTTGGTTATGCAACCGATCGCATCTTGCCTTATGTCACCGCCGGCTATGCTGGTGGCACAACCCATGACGACACGGGGTCAACGGCTGATACCTATCATAATGGCTGGACGGCCGGTGCCGGTATTGAAATGGCCATCACCGACTCCTGGTCGATCAAAGGCGAAGGACTTTATGTTCGGCTTGAAGATAAAACCTATCCAGCCGGTGGAACGTCAGGTGCTGAACTTGGCATTGCGCGCATTGGCCTAAATTATCGCTTTTAAGCAAAACGATTTTGAATAAATAAAGCCCGCAGCAACCGCTGCGGGCTTTATTATTTAAACCATATGCGCTCAGTGAGGAACGGTTGCTGAATAGGCGGGGTAGCGAGCTGCAAAATCCTCAAGCCATGCCGTCAACCTTGGGCGCCCCTGCCGCCAAGTGTCACCGAACCGAAGATCAAGATAACCTAATGCACACGCAACCGTGATGGCCCCAATGGTTGGCACGGGCGAAAGATGTGGCACATGTGTTTCTAACGCATCAAGACCGCGCGTCACCTTACCGCTCTGATGTTCCAACCATTTTGGTTCACGTTTATCTTCATCACGAAACCGGCCTTCATAGACTTGCAAAAGAGCGGCATCCATAACGCCGTCGGCTAATGCCTGCAGGGTTAAGGCATCAAAACGTTCTTTTGTCGACAATGGTATAATTTTTCCGCCACCTGCCACATGATCAAGATATTCAACAATAACGCGCGAGTCATAAAGGGTCGTGCCGTCCTTTAGAATCAAGGCTGGAATTTTGCCGAGCGGGTTTTGTTTCCGAATAACATCATCTGGATCAAGCGTGTTGGCGACAACCACTTCAATTTGATCCATCAATCCTAAAACAAGAGCAGCGATTTTAACTTTACGACCAAAGGGCGAAGCGGGTGACGAACGCAAGATCATAGTAGCTTCCTTTAACATGCTAGTTTTGTCGTGATTTTATCCCTTAGCAGGAGTCGCAGGCCTTCTCCAGTCGCCTAAACAGAAGACGATTGGCTCTCGCCGGCCAACCAATCCACATTCCAGCCATGCCCCTCACCTTGCTGCAAGACACCATCGAGCCAGGGCAATAGGACGCGCAATTCATCCGCAAGTTTCCAGGGCGGATTGACGATAATCAGCCCTGAACCCGCCAAACCGCCAAGTTCCGTCACGGCCTTGACCCGTAACTCTCCGCGTAAAATCTTCGGGATCCCTGCTTCGGCCAATTGAACCAAAAATCGCTTTGTTTCCTCGCGATTTTTAACTGGGTACCAGAGCAAATACATACCTGTTGGCCATTTCCGATAAGCGTCTACAAATGCCGCAAACATGGTCGAAAATTCATCGCGCTCTTCATAGGGTGGGTCAATAATTACAAGCCCCCGCCGCTCTTTAGGCGGGACATAAGCCTTTGCAGCCACATAACCATCGAGCTCTAATATTTTAGCACGACCGTCAAAGCTAAAAACATCGGCCAATTTCTTGGCATCTTGCGGATGCTTCTCAACAAAAATCATGCGGTCTTCGGCGCGCGTCAAATAACGCGCGATTTCGGGTGAGCCCGGATAAACGTGACGGCGCTTGAATGCTTTAAGCGCATCAACGCATTGCAGATAGGGGGCAAGCAACCCGCCTATCGCCGCAGGCATATCGGCTTTCGTAAGCCGTTCAATGCCATCATGCCATTCACCTGTTTTTTGAGCAGCTTCGCTTTGAAGATCGTAAACCCCAATCCCGGCATGCGTATCGATCACGCGGAAGGGGGTGGCCTTCGCCTTAAGATGCTCGATGCACAGAGCGAGAATGGCGTGTTTCAATACGTCAGCAAAATTACCCGCATGATAGGCGTGTCTATAATTCATAATCTGCCGCGCTTACTCTCATTTATCATGCGCAGCAGAATAGATTAGTGGACGGGAAGCACCTTGACACTTGGTGCTCGGCAGCTTCCGCCTTCCAATTCCGGGCACGCACGAAACCCTTTAAGGTCCTTTGTGAAGCAGATACGCACATCCTGCAACTCCGCTTTTGGACAGCCTATTGAAATCATCGTCGGTTCAAGGCCTGGATTAGCCGCAATGAAAGCCTTTTCTATGTCCGTTGGCGCGACAGAAAATTCACTCTTAGGCTGCTTAAATGAAACCGGCACAACGACATGTTGACGCGCCGACCCAACATCTGCCAAATAATCTGCCGGCGCTCGAGCCGTGCACGTCCCGTGCCGTTTCCACTCATGGTCGGCAAGGCGAATATCGGGGAAAACGCGTGCTGCGGCCTCCAAGGTCGTTTTAGGCAGCTCCTTTTCGTCCGAAACGCACTCGGTGGGATACCCGCTGTCAAATTGGGGCCAAAGCCCATGCACCACGAAATCATTCATAGCGCCCAAATGACACTGATCTGCGCTCCTCTTATCGCCCCCATTGGCGCAATAAGTCGGCGACCAAGAGAGCGCCAGAACGTAAAAATCAAACTTCCCCGGTAAGGCGCCCCGTTGTTCGCCTTTGGCTTGTGCCCAAACTGGCGTCGCAATCAGGATCACGTATAAAATGCAAAGAACCCGGCGAATCATGTTTTTCCCCACAAATGAAACTCTGATAAACCCGAATTTGGCACAGACAGCAATTGCTCGCGACTGCCCTATCTGACAGGGTGCGCAGGAATAAAAGACGACCTAAAAAGAGCGGATAAAATAACATGGTTTGGGATTTTTGGATCGATCGCGGCGGAACTTTCACGGATATCATTGGCCGTTCACCCGATGGTATGCTGCATGCGAGAAAAGTACTTTCCGAAAATCCTGGCGCCTATAAAGACGCCGCCGTTCATGGCATTCGCAATCTGCTGGGCTTAAATCCTGATGAGCCTATTCCGCCGGGAAGTATCGGCGATGTTCGCATGGGCACAACCGTTGCGACGAATGCGTTGCTTGAGCGAAAAGGCGAACGCACCGCGCTTGTCGTCACCAAAGGCTTTCGCGATGCTTTGCGCATTGGCTATCAGGCTCGTACAGATATTTTTGCCAAAGCCGTTAAAAAGCCCGAAGAACTCTATTCCGATGTGATAGAAATTGCTGAACGCGTTCACGCTGATGGCACGATTGAAACTTCACCCGATCGTGCAGCACTCCACGCCAGCTTTTTAAATTTAAAAAACCAAGGCTATGAATCAATCGCCATTGTATTCATGCATGCTTGGCGGTTTCCTGAACACGAAAAGCTAGCTGCGAAAATTGCACGTGAAATTGGCTTTTCACAAATTTCCGTTAGTCACGAGGTCAGCCCTTTGGTTAAATTTGTTGGCCGAGGCGACACAACGGTTGTTGATGCGTATCTCTCGCCGATCCTTGCACGATATGTTGCGATGGTTGCTTCGGAATTAGACGCCGAGCGTTCCGGCGCACGTCTGATGTTCATGATGTCATCTGGTGGATTAACCGCGGCCGATCTGTTCAAAGGCAAAGACGCCGTTCTTTCCGGCCCTGCCGGAGGTGTAGTGGCACTTGCGGAGACGGGCAAAGAAGCCGGATTTGATCACGTCATCGGCTTTGATATGGGCGGCACATCAACCGACGTTGCCCATTTTAATGGCAGCTACGAACGTGCTTTTGAAACGGAAGTGGCGGGCGTTCGCATGCGCGCGCCCATGATGATGATCCACACCGTTGCAGCGGGTGGTGGCTCCATCCTTCATTACGATGGCGCACGCTTTCGTGTAGGCCCCGATTCAGCAGGCGCCAATCCGGGCCCTGCGTGCTATCGCCGCGGTGGTCCACTCACCGTAACAGACGCAAACGTCATGTTAGGCAAACTCGATCCGAATTTCTTTCCACCCATCTTTGGGCCGGAGCAGAACCAACCTTTGGATGCATCCATCGTCCATGAAAAATTTAATGGTCTCGCTGCAACGATGGGCGGAGAGCGGAGCGCCGAAGAAATTGCCGATGGGTTTATTCGCATTGCGGTCGCCAATATGGCAGAAGCAATCAAGAAAATATCCGTGGCGCGCGGACATGATGTTACCCGCTACACGTTAAATGCTTTCGGTGGAGCAAGCGGTCAACATGCATGCCTTGTCGCAGATGCCTTAGCCATGACAACCGTGCTCATTCATCCCTATTCATCGCTGCTATCGGCCTATGGCATGGGCTTGGCCTCCATTCGCGCTACCCGCGAACAAGCCATTGAGCGTGTCTTGAACGAGGCAACGCTTGCCCACTACGATCATGAAGCAGAGCGCCTATCATCCCTCTGTTTTAATGAAGTCGCAAGCCAAGGCGTAGAGCAAATAGAAATTATCGTTCATCGCCGTGCCTTGCTTCGATACGCTGGAACGGATTCAGCCATTGAAGTCGATATGGCCACAGACGCCGATCGGCTTTCTACGACACGGCACCGTTTCGAAGAAGCACACAAAGAGCGCTTCGGCTTTTCAGATCCAGCCAAAGGCATCGTGCTCGAAGCCGTATCGGTCGAAGCGGTGGGCGGCAATGCAACGCCTATTCAATCGACGAGCGAGGAAACCCAAGAACCACTGCCAAAGCCTGACACGGTGCGTTCAATTTTCAGCAATGGCATCGCTCATCAGGCCGCTGTTTATTACCGCGCGACCTTAAAAGCCGGTCATCGCGTTTTAGGGCCCGCGCTCATCATTGAGCCGCATCAAACGATCATGGTTGAAGCGGGTTGGGAGTGCCGGTTAACCGCTCTCAACCATTTGATCTTGAAACGCATAATTCCGTTAGAGCGTCGTCACGCCGCAGGTACTGAAGCTGATCCTGTTCTACTCGAAATCTTCAATAATCTCTTCATGTCGATTGCCGAGCAAATGGGTGTCACGTTGCAAAACACCGCGTCATCGGTAAACATTAAAGAACGTCTCGATTTTTCATGCGCCGTCTTCGATCACGACGGTCGCCTTGTGGCCAATGCGCCGCATATGCCCGTTCATTTAGGATCAATGGACCGGTCGGTTGAAACCATCATTCGTATGAATGAAGGTAAAATCCGCCCTGGCGACGTCTATATGCTCAACGCACCCTATAATGGTGGCACGCATCTGCCAGACATCACCGTTTGTACGCCGGTGTTTAATGATGCCGGTGAGCATATCTTGTTCTGGGTAGCGTCGCGCGGCCATCACGCCGATGTCGGCGGCGTTGCCCCAGGATCGATGTCGCCTCGTGCAACCACGATCGATGAAGAAGGCGTCTATGTCGATAATTTCCATCTGGTCGAAAAGGGTCTCTTCCGTGAAGAAGCTGTCCATGCGCTTCTGACGGGCGGCACCTATCCCGTTCGCAACGTCACCCAAAACATCAATGATCTGAAAGCGCAGATAGCAGCCAATGAAAAGGGCGTACGAGAGCTAAAAAAGGTCATTCACGATTTCGGATTGGATATCGTTCGCGCCTATATGGGCTATGTTCAAGATAATGCCGCCGAGCACGTCGCACGAGTCATTGAGACGTTGCACGATTCAGAATTCTCCTACGAGATGGATCAAGGCTGTTTCATCAAGGTTAAAATCACCGTCGATAATGCCAAGCGCGAGGCAACGGTTGATTTTACAGGCACTTCGCCGCAACGACCCGATAATTTCAACGCGCCCGAACCTGTAACGCGTGCGGCCGTGCTCTATGTGTTTCGCGTCATGGTCGATGACATGATCCCTATGAATGCAGGATGCTTGCGCCCTATTCATGTTATCTTACCCGAAGGCTCTATGCTGTCGCCGCGTTATCCAGCGGCAGTTGTTGCCGGCAATGTAGAAGTCAGCCAAGCGGTCACAAACTGCCTCTTCGGCGCACTTGGCGCGATGGCTGCCGCGCAAGGCACTATGAACAATCTCACCTTTGGCAATGCGCGTTACCAATATTACGAAACCATCTGTTCCGGCTCGTCAGCAGGTCCGGGATTTGATGGCTCACCCGGCGTTCATGTCCATATGACCAATTCACGGCTGACAGATCCGGAAATTCTAGAAAATCGCTATCCGGTGTTGCTCGAAGATTTTCACATCCGAAAGGATTCAGGTGGTAAAGGCCAATGGAAGTCGGGCGATGGAACCAGCCGCACCATTCGCTTTTTGGAAGATATGGAATGCGCCATCTTATCAGGCCATCGTCGCATTAAGCCATTCGGCCTTCAGGGTGGTGAACCGGGTGAATTAGGCCAAACCTCTGTGAAACGTTTGAACGGTACCGTCGACATTCTAAAAGGAGCCGATCAAACATCACTTAAAGCAGGGGAGACCGTCACCGTCATCACACCGACGGGCGGCGGCTATGGACCAAAAGAAAGGCGCTCACCTTAATAAACGCCTTTGAAATCACCGTCATCCGTATCATCCGGCTCTGGTGGCAAAAGCGCCAAGGTCTTTGGATCAATCTGACGCATCGGTGGCAATGGCGCGGCCACTGGTGCAGGCACACCAATAATCGGTTGTGCAGAGGCAATTTGAACATCAACCTCGCCGCCATTTGGTGGCGTATAGTTTGGCCCAGCAATTTTGCTTGCATCGGCGCGCGCGGGAATGCGTCGCGCTATTTGCAACTTGGGCTGACATACGTGACGCTGCCACGCCGAGTCGTGGCGGGATAAATCGACGTGAATATGGTTGTAGTGATAAGAATCCGATCCCGGCGCCAAAACGGTCGTGAAATAATCACACGCATCCATCGCAATTTCACGTAAAAATGCCTGATCACGCGCATCGCCCTTCCAGCCATTGACGACGCTCATGCTTCGCCCGTCTGAAAATTTAAAGCCCATCACATCAACGGCATTTCCGAATGCGTGCTCGGAAATAGTGGCAGCCCATTTACTGTCTTGATTACGGCATGAGTAAGAGCCAACCGTCATCGCGGTTACATGCTGACGGTAATATAAAACAGCCGCCGGCTCGACCACTTCCGTGATCCAGCGATTGACACTTGAGACCGCCGAACAGGACATCGTCGCGCGGCTCGTGAGCCCGATCGTTCCATTGGCAAATGCGCTCACCCTGAGCGGTTGCTGCATACCGCAGGCACCCGGCCCGTCGATTCGGTTCATCGGCTCGACATAGGCTGACATTTTAACCGCACCGGAAGAGAGGCATTTCGCCTCAACCTCATCGCGCCAAGGCGCACGGGAATCAAACCGCATACCGCATCCGACAAGAAGCAATAAAGCGGCGAGCGTGACGCTCCGTTTGATGAAATCATGAACCATAACCCCACAATGCAGGGTTATGGTTTTATTTTCGTTAATAGGGGGCCTAGCCGATCAACCCGTCTGTTGAATGGCCGAAATCATCCACGGCCCGCTACCATCGCGACGGAAGGTCCAAATCTCGGTCACCTCTTGCGAATGCATCGGATCGCCAGACACAACCCGATCGGTGCCTCGTTCATAGGTCGCATCAATCAACGAAAAGCGCATGGCGACGGTTGCATAATCAACCGCGCCTTCACCCCAAGCCTCTGACAGATCACCCTGTAAAAGCTTGACTTGCGAGACACGGTTAACGGTGCCATGGCCCGCATTGCGCGCTAAATCTTCGGCAAAATAGGCAACCATTTCAGGCGTCGCCAACCGGCGCAGCCCGTCCAAATCTTCGCGGCTATAAGCCTCTTGCGATGCGTAAAGGCGTTGCTCGAAAGCTGCGAAATCCTCTGCTCCAATATTCACCTGTCGAATGGCTGGACGCGAAGGCGTTACAACACTGGGTCCCGATGCAGCGCCCATGCCGGACATAAGTCCAGCCGGTGCCGCGCGACGCATGAAGAAGCCGAGCACGAACTTAACCACGAAGTAGATGAGAACAACCTGAAACAGCAATCCGAAAAACGACATGCCGCCGCCAATGCCGCCCATAAAGCCATGCCCGAACATCATTCCGACAAGTCCGGCACCGAGAAGTCCGCCCAAAAGACCGGTTCCAAAGCCGCCTGCGCCACCAAAGAAGCCACCGCCGCCATAGGCAGGCTGGCCATAAGACGGTGCGTAGCTTGGTGAAGGGGCTTGAGGGGTAAAGGATCGCTGCATCGGCTGCACCGAATAAGGTGCTGTGGGCGTCGCGGGCGGCGGTGAATAGGTAAAGCTGCCACGGCTGCCACTCGATGTGCCAGAACCAATGCGTGCATCTGCTGTCGAAAACGTAACAATCGCCATCAACCCGATCAAAAGCAGGGCTAAGATGGAACGGGTAAAAATCTTCAAGCTCATCGGGGCATCCTCGGATCGCAAGTGATCGTCCTCTATATGGGCAGTCATGGGTTCAGGAAAAAGGGGTCAGCCTAGCGTTTGCCACCGCTCGGCGGCCTTATCGTCAAAATCTTTGGCCTCGACCCATTCGCCAATGCTGCCATCCGCGCGATGTTCCTTTTTCCAAAACGGCGCGCGGGTCTTAAGATAATCCATTAAAAATTCTGCCGCTTCAAAGGCCGCGGTCCGATGCGAGGATGCCGTGACCACCAACACGATCCCGTCTCCCGGACGCATCATGCCAAACCGGTGAATGACGGTAAGGCCGCTTAATGGCCAACGCGTGACAGCATCCTGCACCACGCGGCCAATCTCTTCCTCGGCCATTCCCGGATAATGTTCGAGCTCAAGGGCTGCAAGCCGTCCGCCTTCGCTTCGGCAATAGCCCGTAAAACTCGCAACCGCACCCACATCGTCGCCGATGGCCGCTAATGCCTTGACCTCTTGGGCAAGATCAAACGGCTCGGCTTGGACTCGAAAGATAAGACGCGGTTGCATCGCGTGTTCACCCGCCCGTCATCGGTGGGAAAAAAGCAATTTCCCGCGCGCCCGCAATTGTGGCATCCGGCTTCACATGTTTCCGATCAATCGCTGCTCGGACAATGGCAGGGTTCTCAAAAGCGTAGGCATATTCTTCGCCACGACCCTGAAGCCAGCTGGCCAATTCCGCAACGGTTGCAACGGAATGAGGCACGTCAACGCGCTCCTCAGCCAAGCCAATCCGTTCCCTTACCCATGCAAAATAGATGAGCTTGATCTCAGTCATCGAGCTCGACCACGTGGCGGATCCCGGCCCTGAAATAATCATATCCCGTATAAAGCGTTAGCAATGCCGCAACCCAAAGCAAAACAATGCCGATTAACACATTGCCCGGTAACACGGCTTCGCCCGCATCGCCTGCGATCAGAAATCCGATGGCCACCAGCTGCAGCGTGGTTTTCCATTTGGCAATGGTAGAGACTGGCACGCTCACCCGAAGCTCGGCCAAAAATTCGCGCAAGCCGGATACCAAAATCTCACGGCTCAAAATAACAATGGCCGCCCAGATCGACCAACCATGGATCGTATGGTCAGCCACAAGCATCATCAAAGAAGCGGCGACGATCAGCTTATCCGCTATGGGGTCCAGCATCCTGCCAAGCGAGGATTGCTGTTCCCAAATCCGTGCCAGATAGCCGTCAAAAAAATCAGTAATCGCGGCCGCCGCATAAACACCGAACGCCACCCAGCGCATGACGGGCTCTTCCGTCCAAAACATACAGCCTACAACAACAGGCACCGCAACCACCCGACCATAGGTCAGAATGTTAGGTAATGTGAGGGGGCCAACCCGTCTTCGTCCCGATGGATGCGTCATGGCTAGTGTCGAAGCATAAGACAATTGCAGCCGTCAACCGCCAATCGTGAAAAGGACCCGGACATTACCGCCCACCATCATGGAAAAAGTCATAAACCGCCTTGGCGGTCGCCTCATTCACGCCGGGGGTTTTCACCAAATCATCAAAAGACGCCCGCGAAATGGCCTTGGCCGTGCCGAAATGAAGCAGCAAAGCGCGTTTGCGTTGCGGGCCGATGCCGGCGATCTCGTCCAACGGGTTCTTGGTGAAATCCTTCTTCCGCCGCGCCCGATGCGTACCAATCGCAAAGCGATGCGCCTCATCACGAAGCCGCTGGATAAAATAAAGCGCCGGATCACGCGGCGCGAGCTTGAAAGGGTCGCGTCCGGGCACGAAAAACGTCTCACGGCCTGCGTCGCGATCAGGCCCCTTAGCGACCCCAACCAGCGGCACACCTTCAATGCCCAGCGTTTCAACGACCGTCTTGGCCGCTTCAAGCTGCCCCTTACCGCCATCGATGAGAACGAGATCGGGCCAATCGGGCATGCCGTCCTCTTTGGAATCATCCGGCGGCTCACCCTCTCTGGGCGCTTCCTTTTGAAGCCGCGAAAAGCGCCGCGTCAAAACCTCGCGCATCATGCCAAAATCATCGCCGGGCGTAATGTCGGTCGATTGAATATTGAACGTCCGATAATGCGGCTTTGAGAACCCCATCACGCCGGCAACCACCATCGCGCCGACCGCATTTGTCCCCATAATGTGCGAGTTATCGTAAATCTCGACCCGACGAGGCGGAGCAGGCAATCCAAAGGCATTGCCCAAAGCCGTGAGCAATTGTTTTTGTGAAGCTGTATCCGAAAGCCGGCGCGACAAGGCCTCTTTCGCATTACTCGCTGCATGGTCCACGAGATCGCGCTTCTCGCCCCGCTTCGGAGACGCCACCTCAACCTTCCCCTCCGCGCGAAGCGAAAGCGCCTCACCCAATAGCGCCATGTCCTCAACATCATGAGAGAGCAGCACGAGACGCGGCGCGGGCTTATCATCGTAAAACTGCGCAACAAATTGCCCAAGAACTTCCTCTGCCGCAATGGTTCGATCCGCTTTCGGAAAATAAGCGCGATTGCCCCAATTCTGGAAATTGCGGAAGAAAAACACCTCAATACAAAATTGCCCTGCCTCTTCATGCAGTGCGAAGACATCGGCTTCATCGACCGATTGCGGGTTGATGTCTTGCGTCGAAACAATGGCCGATAAAGCGGCTAGTCGATCCCGAATACGCGCCGCCGTTTCAAACTCGAGCGTCTCGGCTGCCGCCTGCAT
The DNA here is from genome assembly GCA_903877935.1 of uncultured Hyphomicrobiales bacterium. Classification (GTDB taxonomy): domain Bacteria; phylum Pseudomonadota; class Alphaproteobacteria; order Rhizobiales; family Beijerinckiaceae; genus CAIUPE01. The sequence continues at coordinate 1,709 of CAIRGA010000210.1, read as the reverse complement.
ATCTTCAGCAAGCCGCGCTTTAACGGCTTGGCTTTTACCAGACAAAAAATCACGCGCTTCGGTTACGAGGTTTTGATAGCCGACAGGATTTATTTCACCCGTGCATGGCCCTGCGCATCGTTTGATTTGATAGAGTAAGCAAGGCCGCGTTCTGTTTTCATAATAAGAATCGGTGCATGTCCTCAACAAAAAGGCCCGCTGCAACGCGGTGATCGTCCGATTAACCGCCCATACGCTGGCAAAAGGTCCAAAATATTGCCCCTGCCTATTGCGCGCGCCACGATGCTTGGTCAATTGCGGCGCGACGTGATCACTGGTCACCAGAATATAGGGAAAGCTTTTATCGTCCCGCAGCAGCACGTTAAAGCGCGGCTTAAGCTGCTTGATGTAATTGGCCTCTAACAGCAGCGCCTCGGTTTCAGTCTCGGTCGTCACAAATTCCATGGACGCGGTTTCGGCGATCATCCGCGCAATGCGGCTCGTGTGGCCCACGCCACGCGCATAGTTAGAAACACGCTTCTTTAGGCTTTTGGCCTTACCGACATAAAGCACATCGCCGGCGCCATCGATCATGCGATAGACACCGGGCGCATTGGGCAGGGTTTTTAGGGCATTCTGAATAACCTCAACGCCCGCCTTCAACCGCTGCGGCGTTGCCTCGCCGGAAAAATCGAGATCAATGCCCGAGCTTTCCTCGCCAAAATCCTCCGCCTCGAGGCTCATATCCTCGGCCATCTCCTGATCGGAGGTCGAATCGTCTATGTCAGAGTGAGGAGCGCGCGCCATAAACGGGATTTAGGACGTTCCCGTTCAACTTAAAAGGGCTAAATGGCCGCAATTCGGGTGCGCTCACTGGTCCGTACAGACTTTACGCTCTTGGTCGGTCGATTTCGTTTTGGTACAAGATTGCACTTTAAGACTGGAAGGCTTAGGCGCACCTGCAACCCGCACCTCCTTCGGATGCGCGACCGTTTCCGGCAAGGCTTCCGCTGACAAAATCTTATGTTTTGTCGCTCCAAACTCGACCATAACGGCAGAGCCGGGCTTAAAAATCGGATCCCCTGGCCCTTGCAGCTGATCGAGGATTTGGGTCGATCCGTCCGCAAAAGCGATTGTGTACTCAATCCCATTTCCGCTTTCCATCGCGTTTTGGACGACCACACCCGCAACCGCTCCCGCCAACATTCCCTCAAGCGTCGATGCGTTGGAATGCCCCATCTCCGCTCCTGCTCCGGCTCCGAGTAAGGCCCCTGCGCCAAGGCCAATATCTGGCGAGGCGTGGATATTGACCGGATGGGCGGCAATCACGGTGCCAAATTTAACCTTGGACGCTTGGCCCGCATCGTCCGAGTTAATGTCGTTCACGCCTCTAAATGTTGTGCAAGCCGATGCCGATACAACGCCTAATAAGACAATCAAAGCAGTTCTAAAGCGCATAGCATCCCCCTTAAATGGGCGCTTGCTTCGAAAAAGGGGAAACGAAACAAGCGCCCCGTAGGCATAGTTTAACCGGAAGCTTTCGTTTGAAACCTGTCGGATAGGACAGGAGAGAGGCAAACAGATCGCTGACACGGCCGCCCGAATCTCTTAATCAGGAGACATGGCCCTACATTTTGATGAGTTTGAATTCTTCCGCCGCCGCCACCGCCTGATTGATGCGATGGAGGCCAAAGGTCTCGATGGGATGCTGCTTTTCCAGCAGGAAAGCA
>CAIRGA010000209.1 GCA_903877935.1 uncultured Hyphomicrobiales bacterium | reverse complement strand
AGTCACACTTCCAATCTTATCCTATGTGCGAAATCCCAAATTCGATCGCGATATGATCGTCGGACTCGTTGTGTTGAATGGGCTAACCGAGGCCGACATCTTCGCCACGCCTGTGTTAAGCGGCTTTATCTTTTTTTGGCTTTTATTGTTTGACGGCGCACCGTCACCTTCTCTCATTTATCATAAGGAGGCGTAAGCAATGGCCAGATCTATGCACCCTAAAGGCGAAGGCCTCGAAGGTCGTCGCGTCTTACTGTGGCATTGGGGAAAAGAAGGAGCGGGGGCCAAATTTTCGGGCGCACTCGCCCGTGGATTGCGCGATCTTCCAGGAACCGAAATCGCGATATCAGCGGCAACATCTTCCGATCTGGCACGCGATATTAGCGGATGCACGGATTTGCCGCTTCAGTCTGTCAAAATTTTCGAAGGCAATAAAGCCTCTCTCTCTGGAAAAATCGCGGCCGGGTTTGCTTTGTTGGGATTGCCCCGCATAGGCGCCGAATTTTCAGGTGCGATGAAAGAATTTAGGCCTGATGTCGCCTTGTGCGCCTTTCAGTCTATTTGGGATCTTGCTGCGTTGCCTGTATTGCGTCGCGCAGCAAGTCGTTTTGTGTTGGTCCTTCATGATGCCGAACCCCATCCGGGCGATCGCTATCCCATGCGCAGTGCGGTGATGGGATGGGAGGTCAAGACGGCAGATGCCTTGATAGCGCTTAGCGATCATGTGGCGAAGGAAGCTGTCCGCCTCTATGATTTTCCAGCCGATCGAATCTATACGGTGCCGCACGGCGCCTTTACCTTCGGCCAAGAGATCATTGTGCCACGGCGGTTCCCGATTAATCGTCCCTTTAAACTGCTCTTTTTTGGGCGTATCGTCGCGTATAAAGGGCTTGGTCTTCTTCTTGATGCCTACAGAATATTGCTGTCGCAAGGTTGGTCATTCGAATTGTCGATTGTGGGAGCCGGTGATCTTTCACCTTATCAAGATGCCTTGAAAAATCTCGTTGGTGTTACAATCCGCAATGGCTGGGTTGATGACACCGAAATTTCAGATGCATTGGTTGATGCCGATGCCGTCGTGTTACCCTATATCGAAGCGAGCCAGTCGGGTGTTGCTGCGTCGGCATTTTCTGCTGCACTGCCTGTCATTGCAACGCCGGTTGGCGGCTTGGTCGAACAAGTCACGGATGGCGAGACGGGGTTGATTGCAAATGCTGTGAGTGCTCAGGCCTTGGCGGATACCATCATGCGTCTGGTCGCATCGCCTAAGCTTTACGAGCGCTGTTCTAGAGGTGCCCTTGAACACGCGCGCGTGGCTCTTGATTGGGGTGTCATTGCTCGTCGCGTGGGTGGTATTATTGATGAAATCGCGAGGCGTCCGCGACGCGGCGCGGCAGAATGAACCGGTTGATGATTGCGGGGTATCTATCAAAAAAGAAGCCTATCGCAATTTCGCTCGTTGCCCGATTAAGAAACGCGCGTGGATTGAGCTATCTGAATCATCCGGCAGCCTATGCCATTGGCGCGGCAATTGTTACCGCTCTCAGCGCAGGTACGACTTTTGTCGCGCCTATCGTGTTAAGCCCCAACGCATTCGGTCCCTTTGCACTATTAACGACCTTCTTTCAATTAGCAGCGCGAAATGATTTCGGGTTGTCT
>CAIRGA010000208.1 GCA_903877935.1 uncultured Hyphomicrobiales bacterium | reverse complement strand
TGCATTTGGCGGGTGCGTCCTCGATCCTTGGTGCGATCAACTTCATCACCACGATCTTGAACATGCGCGCACCTGGCATGACGATGCACAAGATGCCGCTTTTTGCTTGGGCGCTTCTCGTTACCGCGTTCTTGCTCCTCCTGTCGCTCCCGGTCCTCGCTGGCGCGATCACGATGCTTCTGACCGATCGTAACTTCGGCACCTCGTTCTTCGATCCGACGAATGGTGGCGACCCGATCCTCTACCAACATCTCTTCTGGTTCTTCGGACACCCTGAAGTCTACATCATGATTTTGCCGGGCTTTGGCATTGTCAGCCACATCATCTCGACCTTCTCGAAGAAGCCCATCTTCGGCTATCTCGGCATGGCTTACGCCATGGTCGCGATTGGCGCGGTCGGCTTTATCGTGTGGGCGCATCACATGTACACCGCAGGATTGGCGCTGAATACGCAGCGTTACTTCGTGTTCGCGACCATGGTGATCGCCGTTCCAACAGGCGTGAAGATCTTCTCATGGATCGCAACAATGTGGGGTGGGTCGATCCGCTTCTCCGCCGCGATGCATTGGGCGATGGGCTTCATCTTCCTGTTTACGGTGGGTGGTGTGACGGGCGTTGTTTTGTCAAACGCTGGTCTCGATCGTAACCTGCACAACACCTATTACGTCGTGGCCCATTTCCACTACGTCTTGTCGCTTGGTGCGGTATTCTCGATATTCGCCGCTTGGTATTACTGGTTCCCGAAGATGAGCGGCCGCATCATTCCTGAGTGGATTGGCAAGCTACATTTCTGGGTCGCCTTTATTGGCGCGAACATCTTGTTCTTCCCGATGCATTTCACGGGTCTTGCAGGCATGCCACGCCATTATGTCGATTATCCTGAAGCCTTCGCTGGCTGGAACAAGATCTCGTCCTATGGCTCCTACATATTCGCCTTTGGTTTGTTGATCTTCTTCTTCGGCATCATCAAGGCCTTCATGAGCCCGGTCCGCGCTGCCAATAGCCCATGGGGCGAAGGTGCAACGACTCTCGAATGGAGCCTGACCTCGCCTCCTCCACACCACCAGTTCGAAACCCTGCCCCAGATTTCGGGCGGCGATCACTAAGATCCATCCTGCCCGTATCGTTTGGTTCGGGCAGGACCTTAAAGTTTGAGTGAACGACCGGCATTCCCGGTCGTTCATCCGTTTTGACCTCCAAGGAGTTTGCTCCGCTATGTCGCTCGCAACCGATACTCTCTATGAGGAAGCGTCTCGTCCGCTTGTATCGCAGGGGACCGCGCGCGATTATTACGAGCTATTGAAGCCGCGCGTCATGCAGCTCGTGATCTTCACGGCGCTGGTCGGCATGTTGACGGCGCATGAACACATTAATCCGATCATCGGTTTCGCAAGCATTTTAGCCATTGCCATCGGCGCCGGCGCCTCGGGCTGCTTGAACATGTGGTATGACGCGACCATCGATAGCCTGATGGAACGCACGTCGAAGCGCCCTATCCCATCAGGCGCGATTGCACCGGGCGAAGCGCTCGCCTTTGGCATGACATTATCCATCGGCTCCGTGCTCTTCTTGGGCCTGATTGCCAATTGGTATGCCGCGGGCTTTTTGGCGTTTACGATTTTCTTCTATGTCGTCGTCTACACGATGTGGCTCAAGCATTGGACAGCGCAAAACATCGTCATCGGCGGGGCTGCTGGCGCTTTTCCTCCGATGATTGGCTATATGGCGGTGACCGGCTCGATCAATCTCGAAACGATCTTGCAATTCCTGATCATCTTCGTCTGGACGCCACCGCATTTTTGGGCGCTGGCGCTCGTCAAGAGCAAAGACTATGCGCGCGCCGGTGTGCCGATGTTGCCTGTCGTCGCCGGTGAAGTCGCAACCCGTCGTCAAATCCTGATCTATTCGCTCTTCCTCGCGCCTGTCGGCATGTCGCCTGCACTCTTTGGCTATGCGAGCTATTTCTATCTGGTCATCTCGGCGGTGTTCGGTGGTATCATGATCTGGCTCGCCTATGATTTGTCGCGCAAGCTTGAAGGCGACGCCGCCCGCAAAGCCTCTTACCGCTTGTTTGGTACGTCTATTGTGTATCTGTTCGTGCTGTTCGGCGCGCTTCTCCTCGAAGAAGTCGTGCCGATGGTGGTGCCGATGTTTCCTTGGAGGAACTTGATTTGAACGAGCAGCCCTTTCCGGAAGTCCCTAAGCTGTCGCCAGAAGATTTGGCGCGGCAAAAAGCCCGCTCAAAAGCCCTTGGCTTCGTGCTGGGTGCACTTGTAATCCTGTTTTTCATCGTCACCATCGCCAAGCTCGGTGGCAATGTCTGGAATCGGGAACTCTGATCCGATGACCACTCCGGCATCACCATCCCCCAATAACCGCAACCGCGCGACACTCGTGGCCTGCGTGGCGGCGGTTGGTTTGATGGTCGGTGCCGCTTACGCCGCCTCCCCGCTCTATCGCCTGTTTTGCAAGGTGACGGGGTATGGCGGCACGACGCAAGTGGCCACAACCTCAGCCGATTCCGTGCTCGATCGGACGATCAAGATCCGCCTCGATGCCAATGTCTCAAACGGCCTTAATTGGAAGTTCCAGCCTGAAAAGCCGGTAATTTCAATCAAAATCGGTGAAACCGTCACGATTTTCTACCATGTCGAGAATCGCGGGGACACCGATTCGGTAGGCGTTGCCACCTATAATGTTCAGCCTGATTTGGCTGGCTCCTATTTCGACAAGCTGCAATGTTTCTGCTTTAGCAATCTACCGCTCAAGCCAGGCGAGAGCCTTGACGTTCCGGTCGTGTTTTTCGTCGATCCGGCTATTGTTAAGGAACATGACCTGGCTAAACTGGATGAAATTACGCTTTCATATACTTTCTTCCCAGCAAAGGCGGCAAAAAAGCCGGTTGCAGAGTTGACAGGAACGACTAAACCGCAATTGTAACGACCCGATAAGCTGCTCTGACGAGATCAGCCCAAATGGAGACCTAAAGACCATGGCCGACGCCCACGCCAAAAATCACGATTACCACATTGTAGACCCGAGCCCATGGCCATTTGTCGGCTCGCTCACTGCCTTCATCATGGCGGTTGGCGCGATCATGAGCATGAAGGGTCTTGCCATTGGCGGCCTCAAAGCCGGCCCTGTTCTCTTCGGCCTCGGTCTGCTCGGCGTATTGTACACCATGGCCGCTTGGTGGTCTGACGTGATCAAGGAAGCGCAAGTCCGCGGCGATCACACCCGCGTCGTTCAGATGCATCACCGCTACGGCATGATCATGTTCATCGCCTCCGAAGTGATGTTCTTCGTTGCATGGTTCTGGGCCTTCTTTGACTCGAGCATTTATGCTGGCGAAGCGAAAAACTTTCTTCGCTTTGAGTTCACCGGCGGTCATTGGCCTCCGACGGGGATCGAAGTGCTCGATCCTTGGCATTTCCCGCTCATCAACACCCTGCTCTTGTTGACCTCGTCGACGACTGTGACCTGGGCGCATCACGCTTTGCTCCACAATGATCGGGACGGCGTCAAACAAGCGCTTTGGCTAACGGTCATTCTCGCCGTCTGCTTCACAGGCGTTCAGGCTTACGAATATACCCACGCAGCCTTTGGCTTCGCTGGCAATATTTACGGCGCAACCTTCTTTATGGCGACTGGTTTCCATGGCTTCCACGTCATTGTCGGAACCATTTTCTTGGCCATTTGCTTGCTACGTACCTATCAAGGCGATTTCACGCCGAAGCAGCATTTGGGCTTCGAATTCGCCGCTTGGTACTGGCACTTTGTTGACGTGGTGTGGATGTTCCTGTTCATCTCCATCTACCTTTGGGGATCGCATTGGGGTGCTGCAGCGCTGCCCCACTAATCACCTGATACGTTTTGAAAGGGGCGGCTCCGGCCGCCCTTTTTGTTTTAAAAGGACGCGTTGAGCATGGCCTTGCAACCCCCTTCCCACCGTAGCGCTGGATTGATCGCAGGGCTTCGCGGGCGTTGCCCACGGTGTGGCGAGGGAAAATTATTCTCGGGCTTTATCGCGCTTGCACCCTCTTGCGAGTCCTGCGGCCTCGATTACAGCTTTGCCGATTCAGCCGATGGGCCTGCGATTTTCATCATGCTGATTGCAGGCTTTATTGTCGTCGGTGCGGCTTTGCTGACAGATGCCTATTACGAGCCGCCTTTGCTCGTTCTCGCGGCGATCTTCTTGCCCCTGATGACGATTGTTAGCCTCGGCATGATCCGTCCCTTTAAGGGCATTCTGATTGCCTCCCAATTCCGCTACAAAGCCGAACAAGGCACATTCGAACGATGACCCTATCGCCTGCCACGCGCGCGCTTCTCCTGCCGGGCCTTCTAACGGTTCTGGCGCTTATCGTGCTCATTGGTCTTGGCACCTGGCAGCTTGTGCGCTTGGCTGACAAAGAACAACAAACGATACGGATCGAAGCTTCACTCTCCGCACCTCCCGTAGCCCTTCCCGCTGAAACCGAATGGGCAACGCTTAAGCCCGCCGATTATGATTACCGCCGTGTGTCACTCACCGGACGTTTCCAGCACGACAAGGAAGCGCTCGCGTTCGGCTTCATCTCGGTTGGCGTGCGTGGCGATACGCGCGAAGGCTTTTTTGCGCTTACCCCGTTTGTCTTGCCAGACGGCTCAACCATCATCGTCAATCGTGGCTTCGTTCCACAAGAATTGCGCGATCAAAACACACGCGCGGACGGGCTCGTCCAAGGCACCGTCACGCTCACCGGCCTCATGCGAGTGCCTGAAAAAAAGGGCAGTTTCACGCCCGACGATGAGCCGGCCAAGAACCTGTTTTTTACCATTGATCCACTCTCAATCGCCCGCGCCCGTCACATTGAGCGCGTCGCGCCTTTTATCGTCGATGCGGATCAATCCGGCCCCAAAGGCCAGTGGCCGGAAGGCGGTCATACGGTCGTGGCATTGGTCAATAACCATTTGCAATACGCCATTACGTGGTTTGCGCTTGCTTTAGGGCTCATGGGTGTGTTTTTCGTATTCGCAACAAACCGAATAAATCAAGCCCGCTAGATCAGGAACGCCCGACCGTGACCAAGTCCCGCATGCTCCACGTCTCCACCCGCGGCGAAGCGCCAGAACTCGGCTTTTCCGACGCGCTTCTTGCAGGTCTCGCGCGCGATGGCGGGCTTTATTGGCCAACGACATTCCCGAAACTGAGCCATAGCGAAATTGCCGGCCTTTCCGGTCGCTCTTATGCCGAAGTCGCCGAAACCATTATCGGCCATTTTGCCGACGATATCGATAAGACCGCCTTTCATACGATGGTTCGCGAAGCCTATGGTACATTCCGCCACGAGGCCGTCTGCCCGCTTGTCCAACTCGGCGACAATCTCTTTGTGCTCGAACTGTTTCACGGCCCGACGCTCGCTTTCAAAGACGTGGCGATGCAGCTCTTGGGCCGTTTGATGGACCATGTGCTTGAACAACGCGGACAGCGCGCAACGATTGTCGGCGCGACCTCAGGCGATACAGGCGGCGCAGCGATTGATGCGTTTAAAGGCTTGAAGCGCGTCGATATGGTGATCTTGTTTCCCGATGGCCGCGTCAGCGAAGTGCAACGCCGCCAGATGACCACGGTCAATGCTGAAAATGTCCACGCCGTTGCGATTGATGGCACGTTTGATGATTGCCAAGCGCTCGTCAAAGCGATGTTCAACCATCACGCCTTCCGCGATCAATTGGGGCTCTCCGGTGTCAACTCGATCAACTGGGCACGCATCGTTGCGCAGATCGTTTATTATTTCACCGCCGCGGTTTCATTGGGCGGCCCCCATCGCGACGTATCCTTCTCGGTTCCCACCGGAAACTTTGGCGATATTTTAGCCGGCTGGGTCGCCAAGCAAATGGGCTTACCGATCAAGCTGCTCACCATCGCCACGAACGACAACGATATTCTTGCGCGGGCGCTTGCCTCAGGCCGATATGAAATGACGGGCGTGAAAGCCACCACCTCGCCCTCGATGGATATTCAAATCTCATCGAATTTCGAACGTATGCTCTATGAAGCCCATGGCCGTGATCCGGCAGCCATTCGCTCCATGATGGCACAGCTCTCGCAATCTAAAGCCTTTACCATCGCACCTGATGCACTTCACACGCTGCGCCGTGATTTCTCCGGTATCGCTGCGACAGAAGCAGCCGTTGATGCCGAGATGAAAGCGGTCTGGAACACCAGCTCCTATTTGCTTGATCCGCACACCGCGATTGGTGTTGTTGCCGCCCGCGAAGAACTCGTCAAAGACAAG
>CAIRGA010000207.1 GCA_903877935.1 uncultured Hyphomicrobiales bacterium | reverse complement strand
TCAGTCGGAAAATGTACGCGCCGCGCTTTTATTTGCTGAACGCGGAGAAGTGCCGCTCGCAATTGTCTATGCCACCGATGCGATGGCCGATCCAAAGGTAAAAGTGATCGCTACTTTTCCCACCGATAGCCATGACCCGATTATTTATCCCTTTGCCGTGACAAGCACTGCCAGAGGCGAGGGGGCTGATCGCTTCTTAAACTTTTTAAAAAGCTCGGCTGGGAAAGCGATTTTTGAAAAATACGGCTTTCCAGTTCTTGTGCCTTAACCGGTAGAGCATTTTCCTCATAGCGTGGGAAAGTGTCCGAGGACGCGAAGGATGGGGAAACCACAACCGTCATGACGGAAAATATTTCTACCTTATCTCGGGTCAAAGCGACAAAACGATCAAGCCCGCTTTGCCAAAACTTCATCCAACCAATCGGTTCGCATCTCCGGCACGGATGATAAGAGCTTTTCGGTGTAAGGATGAAACGGCGGCGCGAAAATATCAGCCGTTGGTCCTTGGGCAATAATCTCGCCCTGCAGCATCACCGCCGTGCGATGCGCAATGCGACGAACGATGCCAAGATCATGCGTGATGAACAAATAACCAACGCCAAGATTATCCTGCAATTGTTTTAAGAGCTTGAGGATCTCATCGGCTACCAATTGATCAAGCGCCGAGGTTGGTTCATCGCAAATAATAATATCGGGTTCAGCTGCTAGCGCGCGTGCAATGCAAATGCGTTGCTTTTGTCCGCCTGAAAGCGCGGTTGAGAGACGACCCGCATAATCTTCCGGCAAGCCAACCAGATGCAACAATTCAGCAACCCGCGCCTTCACCTGCTCAGGCGAACGGTTGAAATAAAATTCAACGGGGCGACCAATAATCTCGCCAATCGTCTGACGTGGATTAAGCGCCACATCAGGTTGTTGATAAATCAGCTGCACTTTGCGTAGCGTGTCGCGGTTACGGTCTTTCAAGGCCGGGGGCAGCATTTCGCCATGCAGCTTCACTTCACCGGTGACGCAAGGCAGCAAACCAACAAGCAGACGCGCCAGCGAGCTTTTGCCCGAGCCGGATTCGCCAACAACCGCCACCGTTTCGCCGCGCGCAACCGAAATCGAAACATTTTTTACGGCTCTGAACGTACCGTAAATTCCGGTGACATCCATGCCTTCCAGCACGGGCTTTTCGCGTGTTGTCGTCGTCACCATCGCAAGCTTGTCGGCAGCCTTCCGCTCGGCCACCAAAGCCTTCGTATACTCCATACGCGGCTCAAGCAGGATCTGACCGGTCTCACCCAATTCCACCATCTTGCCATGGCGCAGCACCATCACCCGATCGGCCACTTGAGCGACAACAGCGAGATCATGCGAAATATAAAGCGCCGCCATATTGTAATCGCGGATCAGCTTTTTGAGGAGCGCCAAGACTTCAATTTGGGTTGTCACATCAAGCGCGGTCGTCGGCTCGTCGAGCACCAGAATATCGGGGCGGCACGACATCGCCATCGCCGCCATGGCGCGTTGCAATTGTCCGCCTGAGACTTGGTGCGGATAGCGATCACCAAACGTATCAGGGTTTGGCAAATCAAGCGCCCGGAACAGCTCGAGCGCCCAGGCCTGCGCCTCGGCTTGCGTCATCAACCCATGGCTGATGGGCATTTCCGTGACTTGATCCATCAATCGATGGGCGGGATTAAACGAGGCCGCCGCACTCTGTGCGATATAGGCGATGCGCTGCCCACGGCGCTGACGCCGTCCTTCAGCGTCAAGCGCGCGGACATCTTCACCCTGAATTTCAACCTTGCCGCCGGTGATGCGACAGCCCGCACGGGCATAGACCATAGAGGCGAGACCGATGGTTGATTTGCCCGCACCCGATTCACCGATCAGGCCCATCACTTCGCCGCGTTTTAATTCGAGCGAGACATTGTCGACAAGCACAGCACCGGATAGCGCCTCAACGCGTAGATCAGTCAGTTTCAGAATAGTTTCATGCACATCCCGCGTCATCGCCTTACATCTCCGCCGAAGCGCCGGATGGACGCGAATTGATTGAAAGAATCCAGTCGACAACGAGGTTCACGCCCACCGTCATCATTGCAATCGCCAAAGCGGGCCATAGCGGTGCCGGCAGGCCGAAACTAATTGCCTTGCCATTGTCGCGCACCATGCCGCCCCAATCAGCATAAGGCGGCTGGATACCAAGACCCAAAAAGCTCAGGCTTGCCACAAACAGAAAGTTGAAGCAGAAGCGCAAGCCGAATTCCGAAATCATCGGCGGCAGCGCGTTAGGCAGAATTTCGCGCCGCATAATCCACCACAGACCCTCACCGCGGAGCTTGGCCGCTTCCACATATTCCATCACGACAAGATTGGTCGCCACCGCACGCGCCAAACGAAACACACGCGTTGAATCAAGCACCGCAAGGGTCAGCACAAGCGTCACGATCGACGATCCAAAGACGGACAGAATAATGAGCGCGAAAATCAAAAGCGGGATCGACAACATCACGTCGACAATGCGCGATAAAATTTGATCAATCACCGTGCCGCCAACGGCTGCCAAAAAGCCTGCCGTTGTGCCAATCAAGAACGATAAAATGGTCGTCACAAGCGCCACACCAATCGTCATGCGCGCGCCATAAATCAATCGCGACAGCATATCGCGGCCGATATTATCGGTGCCTAACAGAAAGTCCCACGATGGATCATCCCACGTCTGTCCAACCGATTCGGATTCGGAATAGGGCGCAATGACATCGGCAAACACCGCGATCACGATAAAGATCGTGATAATGGCGAGGCCGAGCCAAGCCGTTGCGGTGGGCTTGTAACCAAACAGTTTCATTCCAAAATCCTTACCGAGGATGCCTGAGCCGTGGATTGACCATGATCGCTAGGACATCGGCGATGGTATTCAATCCAACAAAGGCGCCCGCAAAAATCAATCCGCATGCTTGAACCACAGGAAGATCACGCTTTGTCACGCCATCGACCATGAACTGACCAACGCCTGGATACACAAACACAACTTCGATCACGACAACGCCGACGATCAAATAAGCAAGGTTAAGCGCAATCACCGAGATGATCGGCGCTGCAGCATTCGGTAGCGCATGGCGCACAATCACTTGGCTGCGCGTCAGCCCTTTGAGGAAGGCCATTTCAATATAGGGTTGTGACATGATCGAGAGCACCGAGGTTCGCGTCATGCGCAACATATGCGCCATCACCAACATGGTCAGTGTGAAGGCGGGGAGGGCGGTCGTGTAGATTTTTTCAATAAACCCCATTTCGGGGAATACTGTCGACAGGGACGGGAAAATTTCGAATTGCACCGCAAAATACAAGATTAAAACATAGGCGATAAAAAATTCCGGCACCGAGATTGTCATCAGCGAAACAATATTGACGAAACGATCAATAAACTTGCCTTCATTAATGGCCGCGATGATCCCCAAAACAACGGAAGTTGGTACCGCAATCAAAGCGGCATAACCAGCCAAAAACAGCGTGTTCATAAAGCGTGGGGTAATGACGTCGACAATCACGCGCTTATTGGTCATGGCAATGCCAAGATCACCATGCAGCGCGTTAAAAAACCATTCGAGATAGCGGACATAAGCGGGCCGATCGAGGCCCAATTCATGGCGGAAAACCGCCAGGGTCTCAGGCGTTGCGCCTTGGCCCAAAATGGCACTGGCAACGTCTCCGGGTAAAATCTCCGTGGCAGCGAAAATCAGAATACTCACAGCCCAGAGGGTAATAATGCCGAGGACGATCCGAACGGCTATCGTTTTTAGCATCGGATCGTCCCCCTTTAGCGCATTATCTTTAGTCTTAATTAGCCCGCTAACTTAAGCGAACCAACCCTTTTCTGCGATACGATCGTCGTTCATGTCGTAACGCGCATGGGCTTCTGCACCCATGACGTTCTTCGCATAACCGTCGAGATAGTCGGTGATGGCGAAGCAGATCATGCCGCCGTCTTCTGCAATCATTTCCTGAGCGTGGAAATAGAGTTCCTTACGCTTCTTCTCGTCGAGCTCTGCACGAGCTTCGCCGATCAGCTTGTCAAACTCAGGAACGCGCCAGTTGGAGTCATTCCAATCGGAGGCCGAACCATACACTTGCGTGAAGGTTTGGTCAGCCGAGAGACGACGGCCCCAATACACGGCGCAGAACGGAGCTTTCAACCAAACGTTATCCCAATAACCGTCAGCCGAGACCTTCTTCACATCGAGGTTGATCTTGGCCTTCTTGAGGGATTCTTGGAACAGCGTGGCGCAATCAACGGCCGAACCCCAAGCGCCTTCGGACGCCTGCAATTCGATTTTGGCATCGCCAAGACCAGCCTTCTTGAAGTGGAAGGCGGCTTTATCTGGATCATATTTACGCTGTGGCATAGCCGTGTTGTAGAATGGGTTCAGCGCGTCGAGCGTGTGGTCGTTGCCCGGCGTTGCGAAGCCATTGTAAACCTGCTGAATGATCTTCTCGCGGTCGATGCCGTATTTCAACGCAAGGCGCAGGTCCTTGTTGTCGAATGGCTTTTCGGTGACGCGGGAAACGAAGCAGAAACGGTTACCCGTACCCTTGGTACGAACAACATTCAGCTTCTTGTCCTTCATGAGAAGGTTCACGGTGCGTGGGTCAAGACGGTTGATCGCGTCAACCTGACCGGATTGTAGAGCTGCCGTACGCGCTGCTGGATCCTGGATGTTGCGGATTTCGACCATGTCGAAGTTCGCGCGGCCAGCCTTCCAGTAATCGCCACGGCGCTTGAACACGAGGCGAACGCCTGGCTCGAAGCTTTCCAGCGTGTAACCGCCGGTGCCGATTGGCTTCTGCCAGTCGGTGAAACCATCAGGAACCACAACGATGTGATAATCGCCGAGAATGACAGGGAAGTCGGCATTGCCGGCTTCAAGCGTCACAGCGATCTGGTTCTCGTTGACCTTCTTGATTTCGGTGATCTGCTTCAAAATGCCCTTGGCAGGCGACTTTGTTTCGCCGCGGTGGATGGCGATCGAATAGAGAATGTCGTCAGCGGTCATGGTCTTGCCGTTCGAGAACTTCACACCCTTGCGGACGTTGAAAACCCATTCCTTAGCGCCTGGCTTGGCTTCCCAGCTCTCAAGCAATTCGCCGGTTGGCTTGCCGGAAGGGTCGAATTCGACGAGGCCGTTCATGACGCAGAGCGAAGCGGCGATCATCACCGAGTCGGCATAGGTGCGCGGGTCGAGCGAGTCGGTTGCCGAGCCGCCTTCCATACCAATACGGAACGTTCCGCCGACCTTTGGGGTCGCGGCTTGCGCGGTGCCCGAAAGCAGCGATGGCGCAACCGCCATGCCGGCGCCAATCATCGCAACGCCGCTCATAAAGTCGCGACGGGACAAGGAACCCTTGTCAAACATATGTTTAAGCTTGTTGTACTCTTCCACGGCGATCCCCTTTTGGTGTCGGTCATCCAGGTTTGTTTACCCGGTGATCCATTGCCATATCTCAGTTTCCATGATCCCGATCCTGCCCATGGCTTAAACCATCGGGCTTTACCGGCACCCTCCCAAAGGGCACTCAAGGCACCCTATGCTCTATCGTTGCCGAAGCGCGCGAAAGAAACAAGCCGGATAATCACTTTTTTTAATGCCGGAAGTGATCCAAATGGCTTTTCACACGTTAAATGTCGTATTTTGATAAAATCAGGCCGGATTAGTAAAGCGCCAGCGGTACTGTTTTAGTCGAACGCGAGCTGCACTTTCATCGCTTTGGTCCGATCGGACGCCAATTCAAAGGCCGAACGCGGATTGGTGTAGTGAATCGTCGCGCTCAAAAGCGGGGTGACATCGATGGCCCGTTTGGCCAAAAGCTCAACGGCCCACGTGAATTCTTCGAAGAACCGGAAGGTTCCGGCCAATTCGATCTCTTTGGACGCCACTAAATTGAGCGGAACCGCCACTTCACCGCCCATGCCGATTTGGACAATCCGACCGCGCGGCATCACGCACGCAATGGCATCGGCCAAGGCACGACCATTCCCGGATGCTTCAAAGCCTATGTCAAAATAGCCTTTATCCGCCTTATAGGCATCAAGCGCGTCCGGCGCATCCTTGGTATTAATTGCGGCATCCGCGCCAATTTTTAGGGCGATTGCCAAGGCAGGGCCCGCAATATCGGTGACAACAATTTCCCGCGCCCCCGCGTGGCGGGCGGCTAGAATGGTCAGAGCCCCAATCGGGCCGCATCCGGTTACAAGGACACGGCGACCAGCAAGCGGACCCGCGCGACGAACGGCATGAAGGCAAACCGCAAGCGGTTCGGCAAAGGCGGCAATATCCGGCGGCGTGGTATTGCCTGTCGGCACGGCTTGGGCGGCGGTGCAAACAAGCTTTTCACGGAAACCGCCTTGAACATGCGGAAACCGCATCGCAGAGCCATAAAAGCGCATTTGCAGGCAGTGAATGGGCTGCCCTTCGAGGCAGAACCGGCACGTGCCGCAGGGCAGGCTCGGATTAACCGCAACCCGATCTCCGGCTTGAACCGACGTCACGCCTGCACCGATGGCCGTTACCGTACCAGCAATTTCATGCCCCAACACCATCGGCTCTTTAAGACGCACGGTGCCAAACCCGCCATCATGGTAATAATGCAAATCCGAGCCGCAAATCCCGCCGCGCGTAACCGTAACCTCAACCTCGCCCGGACCCGGATCGAGCAACGGGACATCGCCGATTCTTAAATCATGGGCCGAATGAATGATGATGGCTTTGGTTTGGCTGGACATGTTCGTTACACTTTCAATGATTACCCCACCCGACTCTGAACGATTTTTGCGCATTCGGAAAGGTTCAGTTTCACACTATTCATGCGGGCTTCTCGTGTTATTGATTCAACATCTGAGTAAACCGTTCTAACCGGATGATTTCGTATGTATTTTATCCTTTCGAAACTTTTTTGGTTTGTCTTTTGCCTGAGTAATTTTCTGCTCCTCATCATGGTGCTGGGCGCATTTTTAAGCCTGATCGGGCATCGTCGGATCGGACAATTTTTTCTCCTTCCCGGCCTAGTAGCCTTTTTCGCAATTGGCTTTTTGCCTATCGACGAGTGGTCGGCACGAACATTGGAGACGAGGTTTCCGCCGTGGCAGGAGGATGGCCGACCGGTGGATGGGATCATCGTCTTAGGCGGCAGCATCAATCTTGGACCGTCGTCGGCTTGGAATAGCCTATCCATGAATTCAGCGGCCGATCGCATCGTGGCCTTGGCCGACCTATCGCGCCGATATCCGGCAGCAAAAATCGTGTTCACCGGAGGCTATGGCTCGCTTTTTGGGCGTGCAATATCCGAGGCCGACGTGCTCGGTCGTCATAGCAGCCAACTCGGCCTGTCTCAGGATCGTATCATCTATGAACGCGAGTCGCGAAACACGCGCGAAAACGCAACGTTCACAATGGCGATGCTCAATCCCAAACCCTCAGAGCATTGGCTTTTGGCCACATCCGCTTGGCATATGCCGCGCTCGATGGGGCTTTTCCGCAAAGCCGGATGGACGATCGAGGCCTATCCGGTGGGATGGACAACATCGCCGGGCTTTGAAGACTCGGGTGCAGTTATCGAGAGTTCGTCCCATCTTGCGCGGTTTGATGTCATCTTCCGCGAATGGATCGGATTAGTCGCCGCCCGTCTCGCCGGATATTCCGACGAGTTGTTACCCCATCCCTAGCCGAGCCTAATCGTGTCGAGGCATACCCAGCCGATAAACGCCCTTAAAATCCAGCGGATCAACGGGGCGGCCTTTGCGGTAGATGACAATCACCCCTTCGATTGCCATCGCGACGGCCTCTTTACGGATCGGCTGCATCATGGGTCCCCACCCGTCGGGATGCGGCCCACCCATTAGCCTTGCCGCTTCCGACGGACAAAAAGTCTTATCGCCGCCGCGTGATGTCGCAAGCGTTATCAAGGTTTCCCGGATCGTCGAGGGGGGTGTGGAATCAATCATGACTCGACTTCGCCCATTCGACGCTATCGCGTCAATGTTTCTCCGATCAATCCGATTTCTCCGACCGAACAAGTTCTTTGACCGCATCATGTGAGGCTGAACGGAATTGTCGATGCAACATAGCCGCGAGCGCCGCAATTGTCGTCATGATCAAAACGATCGGCGAGACGAACCAGCCGACATAAGCCAGCGCAAAGAAAAAGGCGCGTTGCCCGCGGTTAAATTGCCGGCCCGCATCGGTAATGACGGCCGCAAGGGCTTTCGAGTGGCGTTCTGATTCGAGTGATTTCTCGGGGATATGGCTTGGCGATGCGCCGATTAAGATCGCCGCATAATTAAACAACCGGTAGGACCAGGCGAATTTAAAAAACGCATAGACGAAGATAACGGCAAGGCCTGCGACTTTGATCTCCCACATCGCCCGGCTGGTATCGAGGCCCAAGGGCAAATCGGCAAAGATTTTGATCACATCATCAGCCGCGCGAAGCAGCGCCAAAGCGCCACCAAAAGCAAACAGAGAGGTTGAAGCAAAAAACGCGGTGCCATTTTGCAAGCCGGCCATCACCTGCGTATCAAAAATTCGCTCCTCGCGCTCATGCAAGCGCTCGATCCAGCGCTTGCGGTAGAGGTCCATCATCCCATTCAAACTACGCTCCCGCGCCCGCTCGGATTCAACAACCCGATGGTACAGATACCAAGCGAGAACAAAGGTAAGGATGCCGAAGACATCAAGGAGCGAGAAGCTGGACATGGGATGAGTATCGCGCGGATCGTTTGCGTTCCGCAAGACACAAGTTAAGATCATGGTTTGAGCCTATTGGAGCCAATCATGCCGCAAACCATTACCAAAGGCTATAAAGCGCTGGTCGCCGAAGCCAATTCTGCCGTTCGCACTTTGAGTGTTGAGGAGACACAGGCGCTTTTGGGCCGCGACGATACCGTGCTCGTCGATTTGCGCGATCCGCGCGAATTGGAGCGCGAGGGTAAAATGCCCGGCGCCTTCCATTGCCCGCGCGGCATGCTGGAGTTCTGGATTGATCCGGAAAGCCCGTATCACAAGCCGATTTTTGCCGAAGACAAGCAATTTGTATTTTTCTGCGGCGGTGGCTGGCGCTCAGCTTTGGCGGCCAAAGCCGCGCAAGAGATGGGGCTAAAGCCCGTCGCTCATATGGATGGGGGCTTTGCGGCTTGGAAAAAAGCCGGCGCACCGGTCGATGTCAAATAGGAGCATGCTGCGAAAAGGTGGAAATCCGCTTTTGACAAAAAAGCATGCGACGATCAAGAAAATCGGACCGTGCTTGGCATGGTCCGATCTTATCCACATGCTTGCGACGAGAATGCTTTAATTGGCCACGCCGCTTGGGTAGGGTATCGTCATGGCCCTACATCTCATCAAACTCTGCGTCGGTTGCGAATCCATTGCCGATCTCACCGGTTGGATTGCCGAGAATTCCGCCGCGCGCCGCGCGCGTAAATTGCCCGACGAGCAGATGCATGTTACCCGCATGATGCCGAAGCGCGTCGAAGAAATTTTGGATGGTGGCTCGCTTTATTGGGTCATCAAGGGTCAGATTTCCTGTCGGCAGGCGATTATCGATATTCGCGCCGTGACGGGATCGGACGGAATTGGCCGCTGCGCCATCCTGCTCGATCAAAACGTCATCCCCGTCGAGCCGCGCCCCTGTCGCCCGTTCCAAGGCTGGCGTTATCTCGAGGCCGCATCCGCCGGACGCGATTTAAACGCTATCGGCACGTTTGATCAGGACATGCCCGAAAGCCTCCGCCGCGAATTGGCCCAACTGGGCTTGCTATAAAGCATCAAGTAGGGCGACACTGCCGACTGCCGACTGCCGACTGCCGATTTAAAGGAGCTCAAACCTTGCCCGTCATCGTCGGAATTCTCGCCATCGCTTTACTCGTCTGGCTCGGAAAATCATATATCAAGTCCGATCCCACGCTCTTGGCCCGCTATGGGCGAAGGGCCGGTGGCATCGCGGCCTTTGCTGTCGCGGCACTCTTGCTTTTAAAGGGCCGGATTGATGTTGCGTTAATGCTGGCGGGTATCGGCGGATGGCTTTGGGGCATCAGGCTTCCGATTTTGCCATGGTATATGCCCTCAGGACAGTCCGAAACCGTCAGCCGACAAAAGACGGCTTGTGTTGAAATCTATCCGGATCTCAAAGGCCATATGGACGGACGCTTCCTCGATGGTCCCTTTGCGGGGCGGGGCTTTTCAAGCCTTTCGGACGAGGAGCAAAAGCGCGCCAGCGCCGATTTAGCCGCCCGCGATCCGGAAGGCCTTCGCCTATTTCAGGCGTATCTCTACGGCCGGTCGACCGGATGGCGTGAAACAGTCAACGATAATCCTGGCGCGCGGCAATCCAGCCAAGGGGGATCGGGCGCGATGACCGAACAGGAAGCCTACGAGGTCTTGGGGCTTCAAATGGGCGCGGGCGAGGAAGATGTCCGACAGGCGCACCGGGCGCTCATGAAGAAACTTCATCCCGACCAAGGGGGGTCGACGTATCTCGCGACCCGCGTCAACATGGCCAAAGATGTCTTGCTCAGAACGCATCGCTAATCAGGTGCTCCAGTTCCATTTTCGGATGAAGAATTAAACTCAACTTCTTGAAGCAAAACACGCAATGCCGCGCTTCTTCAGCTTGGCGCAAGCCGCCGCTGCATCGGCCTCGGACAGTTTAGTGAACCGGCTACGCCACATGTCCTTGCCGGCAACTTTGACCTTTTCAGCCGCAGCAACGGCATCAGCCGATAAAACATCCTTGCTCTTGCGGATTTCGTTCAACACCGATTGTGCTTGCTGTTCGCTTTTGGCGACGCCCACTTGAATCCACCAGTTTTGTTCCATGCGAGCGCCAAGCGTCGATGGTGGCGCATCGGGCGCTTTCGCCGTCATCTTAGGCGTAACCGGAGCCGCTATCGGATCAGCATCGCCTTGGCTTACCGGTGTGGCATTGGCTGCAACCTTCTTCTTGGCGCCATCGGCACCCGAAGCGCTGTCGATATAGGTATCGATCAGCTCGGCCATGCGGCGATCCCGCACCGGGCCTGAGCGTCCCCCCAGAATGACGGCCAACAAAGCGTGATCGTCCTGATGCACCGATGTCAAAAGGTTAAAGCCCGAGGCTTGCGTGTAGCCTGTCTTGATGCCGTCGACGCCATCAACGCGGCCTAAGAGCTTGTTATGATTGGCAATCGTATCGCCTTCATAATCAAATGAGCGGAGTGAGAAATAGGCGTAATATTTTGGAAAACGCTGCTGAAGTGACTTGCCGAGCGTCACGAGATCGCGCGCCGTTGTGAGCTGGCGCGGGTTAGGCAGGCCAGAGGCATTGGCATAAACCGTGCGCACCATGCCCAAAGCTTTCGCCTTTTTCGTCATTAATTCAGCAAAATTACTTTCCGTTCCACCAATCTGCTCGGCAATGGCCACGGCAATATCGTTTGCCGATTTGGTCACAACCGCCTTGATGGCGTCTTCTACCGAAATCGTGTCGCCCGCATTCAAGCCGAGCTTCGATGGTGCTTGTTTTTGCGCCCATTGCGAGATCTTGATCTGGGAACCAAGGTTTAGACGACCAGCATCAAGTTCTTCAAACAGCAGATAAAGTGTCATCACCTTGGTGATGGAAGCGGGATGACGCTGCGCGTCTGGCGCCACCGCATAAAGCGTCTTGCCGGAACGGGCATCGACGACCAATTCAGAATAGGGCGGGGCATAGGGCGTAGCCGCTTGGGTTTTGGTCTTGGCCTCGGCGCCGACCAATCCGTTCATGGATGCAAAAGCTAAAACCGCAATGCCAAACCGCAGGGGCCGCGAAACCGTCAGCGTCGAAAACCGCATTCTTAAACCACTCCCGAACCTATAACGGGCCCCAAAAATCTCTCACGCCTAGCCATTGCGGGCAAGGGGCCAACTCTACATCGTCTCATAAAACCTTGAAGTTACGGCTTTATTAAATTGCGAGATAATTTCGACAAAAGTCGAATATATTGCACTGCACAATATTCCTTGACATAAATTGTGCGCCGCATATATAACGGGGGCATTCAAGAATTTCCGTCAGCGTATCTTTCGACGGCAACCCTGCAAGTGAAAGGACCCCGCAAATGTTTAATCAGTTCGAAGACATCCAAAAGATGAGCAAAGACAATATCGATCTCGCTGTGAAGAGCTTCGGCGCGACCAGCAAGAGCGTTCAGGCCATTGCTACCGAAACCGCCGACTATTCCAAGAAGGCTTTCGAGCATAGCTCATCGGTTATGGAAAAGCTCGTCGGCATCAAGACGCTCGACAAGGCTTTCGAAATTCAGTCGGATTTCGCTAAGTCGGCTTACGAAGGCTTTGTTGCCTACGCTTCCAAGGTTGGTGAACTCTACACCGACCTCGCCAAGGACACGGTTAAGCCATACGAAGCAGTGATGGCTAAGGTTCAGGCATCGTCCAAGTAATCTTTTTACCACGACATGAATTGAAAAGGCCCGGTTATCCGGGCCTTTTTTCGTTTAAAATCAGCTTGACCATGATTATTTTTGCCTCCCGCACTGGAAATTACCCCCATCGAAGCATAGCTTGCAGAAAGAGGGGTTTAGGAGCATCATTCGGTTGACGCTGCCAATCTTTGAAAAAGGGCTTATGAGCATCGTTATGCCGAACCAGTTTCGTCCCAAGATCATCTCTGCGCCAAGCGCGTCGGATATTCCACTCGCCATGGCCTTGCCTCCACGCCGTGGGGACGACGACAATGGTCCGGGTGTGGCAATCATTACCCGCACCAAGCCACAGGTTAAAAAGCCACCGCTCTATCGGGTTTTACTCTTGAACGATGATTTCACGCCGATGGAATTTGTCGTTCATGTGCTGCAGAATTTTTTCAACAAATCCTATGACGACGCCTATGTCATTATGATGCATGTCCACCAGAACGGGGTGGGTGAGTGCGGCGTATTTACCTATGAAGTCGCCGAAACCAAGGTCACATTGGTCATGGATTTCGCGCGCAAACATCAGCATCCGTTACAATGTGTCATGGAACGGAATTGAAAGGTTTAATTCTAAAATGCCGTCTTTTTCGAAAAGCTTAGAGCAGGTTCTTCACAAGGCACTGGCACTTGCGAATGAGCGTAAGCATGAATATGCGACGCTTGAGCATCTGCTTTTGGGTCTCACCGATGACCGCGATGCGATTGCTGTGATGCGTGCTTGCGGGGTCGACCTCGACATCCTCCGCCATAGCCTTACCGACTATATCGACACGGAATTGTTGAGTCTCGTGACGCCCGTTGCGGTCGATGCCAAACCGACCGCCGGCTTCCAGCGCGTCATCCAACGCGCGGTCATCCATGTCCAATCCTCGGGCCGCGAAGAAGTTACAGGCGCCAATATTCTGGTCGCGCTCTTTGCCGAACGGGAAAGCTACGCCGCCTATTTCCTGCAAGAGCAGGATATGACCCGCTATGATGCGGTCAATTACATCTCGCATGGCATCGCCAAGCGTCCCGGTATGCCGGGCGCCACGTCGGAAAGCGACGTGGATCCGGAGGGGGCAGATCCTGCCGGGCAGGGTGGTGAGCAGGCGAATGGCCCTAAAAAGAAGGGCGAGGCGCTTGAGGCCTATTGCGTTAATTTGAACAAAAAGGCCGGTGAGGGCAAAATCGATCCGCTAATCGGGCGTGAAGCCGAGGTTAGACGCACGATCCAGGTGCTGTGCCGCCGCCAAAAGAACAATCCCTTGCTGGTGGGCGAACCGGGGGTCGGTAAAACCGCGATTGCCGAAGGCTTGGCGCTTAAAATTACCCGTGGTGAAGTCCCGGCCGTCTTGGCTGGCGCAACCGTATTCTCGCTCGATATGGGTCTTTTGCTGGCCGGAACCCGCTATCGTGGTGATTTCGAAGAACGCTTGAAGCAAGTTGTCAAAGAGATTGAGCAGCACCCCAATGCGGTGTTGTTTATCGATGAAATCCATACCGTCATTGGCGCAGGCGCCACATCGGGCGGGGCAATGGACGCGTCCAACCTTCTAAAGCCCGCCTTGGCGCAAGGCACGCTGCGCTGCATCGGTTCGACGACCTATAAGGAATTCCGCCAATATTTCGAAAAAGACCGTGCCTTGCTGCGCCGGTTCCAGAAAATCGACGTTAACGAACCTTCGGTGCCGGATGCGATCGAAATTCTCAAAGGCCTCAAGCCTTATTATGAGGATTTCCATGGTCTGAAATATTCCAACGACGCCATTAAAGCAGCGGTTGAACTGTCAGCCCGTTACATTCACGACCGCAAATTGCCGGATAAAGCGATTGATGTGATCGATGAGAGCGGTGCCGCGCAAATGCTGCTTGTGGATAGCAAGCGCCGCAAAACCATCGGCGTCGCCGAAATCGAAGCAACCATCGCGACGATGGCGCGTATTCCACCCAAGACCGTCTCGAAGGACGACTCTGAGGTGCTCAAATCGCTCGAAGAGACCTTGAAGCGCGTGGTCTATGGTCAAGATGCCGCTATTTCGGCGCTGAGCTCGGCCATCAAGCTTGCCCGTGCAGGCTTGCGCGATCCAGAAAAGCCGATTGGCTCCTATTTGTTTGCAGGTCCAACCGGTGTCGGTAAAACCGAAGTCGCACGCCAATTGGCAGCGTCCCTCGGCGTGGAGATCAAACGCTTCGACATGTCCGAATATATGGAGCGTCACGCGATTTCCCGCCTGATTGGCGCGCCTCCCGGCTATGTTGGCTTTGATCAGGGTGGCTTATTGACCGATGCCGTGGATCAGCATCCGCATTGCGTGCTGTTGCTCGACGAAATCGAGAAAGCCCATCCTGATCTGTTCAACATCCTCTTGCAGGTTATGGATCACGGCAAGCTCACGGATCATCACGGCAAAACCGTTGATTTCCGTAATGTGATTTTGATCATGACGACCAATGCGGGCGCCGCCGATCTCGCCAAAGCGGCATTTGGCTTCACGCGCACCAAGCGGGAAGGCGATGACCAAGAAGCAATTAATCGCTTGTTTGCCCCCGAATTCCGCAACCGTCTCGATCAAATCATTTCCTTCTCGCAATTGCCGAAGGAAGTGGTGAGCAA
The DNA here is from genome assembly GCA_903877935.1 of uncultured Hyphomicrobiales bacterium. Lineage (GTDB taxonomy): Bacteria > Pseudomonadota > Alphaproteobacteria > Rhizobiales > Beijerinckiaceae > CAIUPE01. The sequence continues at coordinate 8,535 of CAIRGA010000207.1, read as the reverse complement.
GGTCGTCGATAAATTCGTCCTGCAACTCGAAGCCCAATTGGCCGACCGCAATGTCACAATTGAATTATCGGACGAAGCGAGGCTATGGCTCGTCGAGCATGGCTATGACGAGACGATGGGCGCGCGCCCAATGGCCCGCCTCATCCAGTCCTCGATCAAGCAACAATTGGCCGAAGAGCTTCTGTTCGGTAAGCTCAAGACCGGTGGCGGCGTTCGCGTTGTCGTCGTCAAGGACGAGAAGGGCGAGAAGCTCGGCTTTGAATATCTTAATGGGCCGGTGACGCCAAAGCCTGAAAAGGCCGTGGCAGAAGCTCGCGCCAAAGCGGGTGCCGCTAAACGGGCAACGCCGAAGCCGAAAGCAAAAAGCCCAATCGACAAGCCGGTGCGAACCGTGCCAAAGGTGCCGCTCTAATTTTCGAATTCTTGGATTAAAGCGGTTTTTAGGCAATGGGGCGGCAGCAACGCAAGCAAAGGCGGCTGGAAAGGCTGCGGTATGAAGATGCCGTGGCTTGGCTGGTGGTGCCCGTCGTGCTTGTCGCCTTGACCTATGGCGCGCTTGAGATTTCGAGACAGTTGGTTGGTACGCCTATTGGCAAAATGCTTGGCCTGGAATAGACGTCTTTGGTGCCATCGCCAAGGCCCGGTTAGCTATACTTTGAACCAAAAAATTGTTTATTATCAATGGGTTGCAAGATTCATTTAGTTGAATCGGCCATTTATTCACCTGAACCTAGCGATTAACTATCTCAACCACTGGCCTTATTCATCCGATAAATGATTCGATGAATCCGCGAATACTTGACGAATACTCAGGCCCATCAATGGTTTTACTAGGCCGCCGGTTCAGCCTAAGGCGGCACGAATCAGAGCGGCATTTTTCTGAATGATTTCAGGTGCTTCCATCGTTCCAGAATGGGGCTTTATCGCAATTCCGGTCTTTCGCGGCATCACATGGACATGGAGGTGGAACACGGATTGCCCCGCCGCAGCCCCGTTAAACTGGGTAATGGTGACGCCATCGGCATTAAACGCCTTTGTCACCGCGTTTCCGAGCATCTGAACCGCAGTAAAGAGCGGTGCAAAGACAGTGGGGTCAGCATCGAGAAGTCCAACGGATGGCTTTTTCGGGATAACGAGACAGTGTCCTTCGACCTGCGGCATGATATCCATGAACGCCAATACATGCTCATCTTCAAACAATTTTTCGCAAGGGATTTGCCCTCTTAAAATTTTGGCGAATATATTTTGATCATCATAGGTCATTACTATCTATCCCTCGCATGAAAGCCCGTTTTACTCGTCTTCCAACCGTTCCCCGCGCCGAAACGGCGTCTGCTCCGACAGCGTATCCTGAAGCTCCGCGATATAGTTACGCTCTTCTTGCAAATAATTGGCAACCGCCTGTCGGAAGCTTGGATCAGCAATATAATGGGCCGAATAGGTCGTTACAGGCCGATAGCCGCGGGCAAGCTTATGTTCGCCTTGCGCGCCCGCTTCGACCTTTTTCAAACCCTTTTGAATAGCAAAATCGATGGCCTGATAATAACAAACTTCAAAATGCAAGAAAGGATGGTTTTCAATACATCCCCAATTTCGGCCATAGAGCACGTCACCGCCGATAAAATTGATCGCTCCGGCAATGTATTGGCCCTCGCGCTTGGCCATGATCAGCAGTATTTGATCGGGCATTGTCTCCTGAATGATCGAAAAGAATGCCCGCGTGAGATAGGGGCGACCCCATTTCCGAGATCCTGTATCCATATAAAACGTATAAAAAGCCTCCATATGCTCCGTCTTTATATCGGAACCGGTGAGACATTGGATCGTAATACCATTGGCTAGCGCATCTCTACGTTCGCGACGGATCAGTTTTCTTTTGCGCGAGGCCAAGGCTTCAAGAAAATCATCGAACGAACCATAATTCTCGTTGAACCAATGATATTGTTTGTCATTTCTTTCAAGGAACCCCGCTTCGAGGAAGATATCCTTGTCTTCTTCTGTCAAAAACGTCGCATGGGCAGAGGACGCCCCCAAGCGGGCGCAGAGTTCGGGAATAGATGAAGCAAGCATCCTTTTAAGATCAACGGCCTTATCTTCGTCACCCGCCAATAATTTTGGAGCAGTTGCGGGAGTAAAAGGCACAGAGATTTGCAGTTTAGGATAGTATTCGCCACCCGCGCGTGAGTAAGCATCCGCCCAACCTTGGTCGAATACATACTCGCCCATCGAATGAGATTTCAAATAGGCCGGACACGCGGCAAGAAGGTTTTCTGCTTCATCTTCAAGTAAAATATGAGCTCCGCCCCATCCGTTTTTAATCTTTGTGGAGCCGGAAGCTTCCAGTGCATATAAAAATTCGTATGAAATAAACGGATTTATTTTTAAATTTTTATCTGTAGTTTTAGGGTGAGAAAATTCATTCCATTGTTTTGGATTTATATTGATTAAACTGGGCTCTATTTTAATGATCATACTCATATTTAGTATGTAAATACTTTCTCGAATGAATGGTTATGGTCTGAAATTTTCGAATACAATTTGATCAGAATATTGCGAAACACGTCGACCATCTTCCGCACTGCGGATGGTCCAAGTCATAAGAGGTAGACCAGTATATTCGCGCGATAATCTTGGGCCGATTTCTTCAACATCTTTTTGATACCACGATAGAAAGTCGGGATTATTATCAACTAGATGGCTGAGACTTGTTAAATACTTCTTTTTACTGACTCCAAGGAAATTCCATTCCGGATCATCATAGAAACTCTCGCCAATAAATCCCCTCGGATAGGTCGGCAAGAAGTCGCGAACCAACCCAACACAATAGGGGTCAAAGGATTTGAACGCGACCGGTCCTTGATAAAGAGAAACGGTATCGCAACACCGTTTTGTTGGTTCGGGGTTCTGATCAAACTCGCTTTTAATCTCGCAAATCAGCGGTACTCTACTGGAAAGCGTATCCAGAAATTCTGTCAGTGTCGGAATTTTTTCTTTTGTATCTCTTAGATTTAGTGATTTAATCTCAAGCAAAGTCTTATTTTTGACCGGCCCAAACCCATCCGTCAAACGCTCGAGCTCATCGTCATGAAAGACGATGATTTCGCCATCTTTTGTGAGTTGTACATCACATTCAATGGCAAAATCGTGCTCAACAGCCGCTAAAGCCGCGCCGATCGTGTTCTCAATAACCCCGATGCCGCGATTATGAAGCCCGCGATGGGCAATAGGCCTCGAGATGAGCCAGCTTGGCGCGGACATTAGCGTACCTCGAAGATTGCCTCGATTTCAACGGCAGCACCCATCGGAAGTTCGGCCACGCCCACCGTCGTCCGCGCGTGCTTTCCTGCGTCCCCAAGAATGCCCACCATAAGATCGGAAGCCCCGTTCATGATCGGCGGAAGAGCCGTGAAGCCTGCCTCGGCATTGATAAAGCCACCAAGGCGCACGCACTGTTGAATGCGCTCTAAATCGCCTAAGGCAGCTCTTGCTTGCGCTAAGAGATTGATAGCGCAGAATTTTGCGGCCTCAACGCCGAAATCAACGCTCACGGAACCTCCGACTTTTCCGATATGCCGTGGATGCAAGACACCCTGATCAAGGCAGAGTTGGCCCGAGATAAACAGGAGGTTCCCCACAATCACCGAGGGTATATAATTGGCGACAGGAAGCGGAGGCTCGGGTAAAATAATTCCAGCCTGTTGGAGACGGTCACTAATTTTCATGTCTAATCCTCTTTTGAGGTTATTTTGCACTTTTTTGGGCCGCAACCAAGGAAATTGTCATTGAAAACCGGTGTTTATTTATCGCGCCCACGGCTGCGGCTCCTTTGTGAGATAGCGCTAAGCCTATGGATTTGCTTCGGCTTTTTAATCACGGGCGGCGTTGGTGCCAAAGCCGAGGTTATTTTAGTCCCCCATCGAGCCGTTTATCGTTTGAATCTCATCGAAAATACGAATCGCAGCACTTGGGAGAGCGTTGTTGGCCGAATGGTTTATGAACTAAGTGGCTCGCCATGCGACGGATATAAACAACAGTTCCGCCAGATGATCATTTTGTCCAATTCTGAAGGCGGAAGGCAGGTTCTTGATGATTTTTCGTTGGTTAACGAGGCGTCGGATGGCAAAAGCCTTGAGTTTTTCTCAAAAAATATTGGAAAAGACGATTTAGTTGAAACAATTTCCGGCAATGCTCAACGTTTAGACGAGGACATTATCGTCCATTATATGTCTCCAACCCGCTCGGAATTTCATTTGCCCCAGCAAACGAGCTTTCCAGTAGCCTATACTAGGGCCCTGATTACTGCGGCATTGTCAGGTCGTAAATCACTAGACGTTCTTCAATTCGATGGGACAGATAATAAAACGACAGCCCAAAGAACATTCGCAATTATTGGGGCCGAAAAAACAGGAAACCGCGAATCTGAGCTCGATTTGGTTACTAAAACCTTCGGCAAGCAAAGATTTTGGCCAGTAACAATAGGTTTTGGCTATGACGGACAGGCAAGTTCTGAATATTCCATCTTCCAAGAAATTTTAGAAAACGGCGTTGCCATTCATTTAATACTTGATCTGAAAGAATTTAAATTAAGCGGGCAACTACAAAGTATCACCCCACTTGATGAGAAAAAGTGTAATTAAATCGAATGAGCCTTGCTAAACTATTCGTACAAAAGAAAAATCGAACCCATAAGGACAGGATTCTTTCCTGAAAACTGGATGTCTAAAACTGTTCTCATTGTTGAAGATAACGAATTAAATATGAAGCTTTTCAATGATTTATTGGAAGCGCATGGATATCTTACGCTAAAAACAGCCAGTGGAACCGAGGCGCTTGAGCTCGCCAAAAGTGAGCGACCTAACTTGATCTTGATGGATATTCAACTTCCCGAAGTATCCGGCGAAGTCGTGATTCAATGGATCAAGGCCGATGAAGCCATTAAGCATATTCCAATCGTGGCCGTTACGGCCTTTGCAATGAAGGGCGACGAAGAGCGGATTTTGTCGAAGGGCTGTGAAGCCTATCTATCGAAGCCAATTTCGATCGCTAAATTTATTGAAACGGTGAAATTCTATGCGGGCGAAGCGCATAAATAAAAAGCCGCTCGAAAGCGGCTTTTTAAAATCCTAAATACAATAAAGATCTTACTTGATCTTTGTTTCTTTGAATTCGACATGCTTTTTAGCAACCGGATCATATTTACGCTGTGTAATTTTATCCGTCATCGTGCGAGAATTCTTCTTCGTTACATAGAAGAACCCAGTATCTGCAGTCGAAAGCAGCTTAACCTTGATGGTTGTTGCCTTAGCCATTTTGGATGTTCCTTTAATAATCCGTCATCACAGCATTGCTGTAAAATTCATTTGGGCAAGAAAATCTCAAGCCTTTCGGCGCGCACCCTAGCGATCCCGAACCTTTTGTCAAGAATAGGAAGTTCGAGACGGCAGATTTTTGTTTTATAGTTCATCCCGGACATAGCGACCACGAAATTCGTGGAAATAGGGGACTGGAAGGTAAGGTTTTAGGCCCTGATCTAATCTAAGCGTTATTTCATCAATAATCATGCTTGTAATGGAGGGAAGATCTAGGTCTTTGGCTTCCGAAAGTTTTACCCATAGAATTTCCTTCAGCTCACTATTTGGGCCTACTATTCCGTCCTCCGAGTAAGCAATATTGGCTGCGTCGGTTAGAAAAAACCGAGTATCAAATCGCTTTTTATGTATTTTAGGCGTGATCGCTCGGCCAACGAAGTGTAATTGATCCAATGATGGCCAGATCTCACGCGTCGAAAAGCTTTCCCAGGGTGTTCCTAATAGTTTAGGCGGGGCACCAAGGCCTTCTTCCCCAACCATTAGCCCAGTTTCTTCAAACGTCTCACGAATAGCAGCAAGGGCTATACTGCGAGCTTTCATAGGACTTACTTGTTTTGCTCGGATCGATAAGCGGTCTTCGACGATTTGATCGAGAGGCGAAGCAACATTCATTTTACGATCGGACGGATCAACCCTTCCGCCCGGAAATACAAATTTATCGGGCATGAAGGCATGGTTAGAATGTCGGCGGCCCATGAGTATTTTGGGTGATTTCGATGTAAAATCAACGAGGATGAGCGTTGCTGCATCGCGTGGGATAACGGGGGGCAGACGATCTAATGTGTCCGTCACGAATTCTGTTCCAACACTCTGAAAGATTTTATGTTTTCAGCATTTTCAATTTTTGAAAACCCATGCATTTTCAGGGCCCATTGCAGGCCAATCACGGCCCCTTTTATTCTAGGTAATAAAACAAGTGAAAGTATAAGGGTAAGTATTGGCCAAAGTATAACGTGCCAAAGAACGGGCCATTCCCAATAGGTTTCAACCGTCATCATGCTTCCGATAACAATATGGCCCACAATGAAGAGGACAATATACGCAGGTAAGTCGTCGGCGCGCTGTGGACTTAGGTCCTCATGGCAGATCGAACATTCGGGTAACGCTTTGAGATATCTACCGAAAATATTTCCTTGACCGCAATTGGGGCAATGACCAACGAAGCCACGCCGGATTGATTGGGGAAGGGAGCGGGGGACGATTATTGATTTTTGGGGTTCGGTCATCGGGATCGGCGTCTCGCTTTAGGAGAGGGAGAGGATGGATGGCTCGTTTTAGTGGCGGATTTGTGACCAACTTTGCCCGGCCCATATTTTTTCTTGCGGCCAACGCTTGAATTTTTGCTTTGTTTTCCGTCGCTTAGAAGCTCAAAGCGGAGAGCGCCTGCAACGGGGGCGGCCTCTACCAAGCGCACGGAAACGGGATCGCCTAGGCGGTAGGTTTCTCCGGTTCGGTTACCAACCAGAGCGTGTAGGCTTTCTTCATAGCGGTAATAGTCGGCGCCGATCGTGGAGGCGGGGACGAAGCCGTCCGCGCCGGATTCGTGAAGCTTTACAAAGAGTCCCGACCTTGTAACGCCCGCAATCCGGCCTTCAAAAATGTCGCCGATTTTCTCGCTTAAGTAGAAAGCGATCAAACGGTCGATGGTTTCACGCTCGGCGGCCATTGCACGGCGTTCTGATACGGAAATTTCCGAAGCAATTTCAGGGAGTTGTGGGGCTAATTGGTCAGATAGACCGTCATCGCCGAAGGCCTCGGAACGGATCAGCGCGCGGTGGACGATTAGATCGGCATATCGACGAATTGGCGAGGTAAAATGGGCATATTTGCGCAAATTCAGGCCAAAATGACCATAATTTTCGACATTATACTCGGCCTGCGCTTGGCATCTCAGCACCGTATCATTGATGAAGTATTGATGCTCCGTGTCAGTATAGTGCTCAAGTATTCGATTGAAGGTTTGAGGTGATACAGAGCCCGTTTGAGATAGTCCCGGACCCGTTTGAGATAGTCCCGACCCTAGTTCGGATAATACAATGTTCAAATGAGCGAGCTTTTCGCGGCTCGGTTCGTCATGCACGCGATAAATCAGCGGCACACGCGTCTTTTCGAGATGTTCGGCCGCCGCCACATTGGCGAGGATCATAAAATCCTCGATCAGCCGATGGGCCTCTAGCCGAGGGGGAACGATGATCCGGTCAATGCTGCCGTCGTCTTTCAACTTAAGCTTGCGTTCTGGCAAATCGAGCGCGAGAGGCGAACGCTCATCGCGCTCCTGACCTGCTACCCTCCAAGCCGACCAGAGATCGACCAGTCCGGCGAAGGCTGCATGTCCGCGATCCTCTGAGTCGATGATGCGTTGGGCTTCTTCATAGGCAAGCTTGGCAGAGGACCGCATCAACACGCGATGGAAGGTGTGGCATTTCTTGCGGCCATCGGGACCGATCACCATCCGCACGGCCAAGGCCGCGCGATCCTCGTCGGGTCTGAGCGAGCAGAGATTGTTCGAGATCCGCTCGGGCAGCATCGGCACCACGCGGTCAGGGAAATAGACGGAGTTGCCGCGCAACCGCGCCTCGCGGTCCATCGCCGAGCCTTCGCGCACGTAAGCTGCGACATCGGCAATGGCGACGGTGACGATATGGCCGCCGATGTTTTTGGGGTCAGGATCGGGCGCAGCGTGCACCGCATCGTCATGGTCCTTGGCGTCTGCCGGGTCGATGGTGACAAGCGGTAAATGCCGCCAGTCCTCGCGCTTGCCGGGTCCTGCCAAAGTGGCGGGTTTTGCGGCCTCGGATTCGGCCAAGGCCGTCGGAGGAAATTGGTTCGGGATGCCGTGGGTGTGGATGGCAATCAGGCTGATCGCCTTCTCGTTCTTGATCGACCCCATGCGCTCCGTCACGCGCCCCTCGACGAGACCGAGCTTGTTTTTGCGGTGAAGGGCGACGGCAACGAGGTCGCCATCCTCGGCCTCGCCTTCTTGGCCGGGCGGCACCATGATTTCGCGGCCTAGCGATTTTTTATCGACCGGCAGCACGCGCCCGCCGCCCATGGGGGCAGAGCGGAACTGGCCGATGGCTTGGGCCCTGTGACGCTCCAAAATCTTGACGGGGCGACCGGAATAGCGCGGGCCTTTCTCGCCTTCGACAGCGTCAATCCGCATCAG